>NZ_CP045480.1:8391593-8711820 GCF_009429145.1 Amycolatopsis sp. YIM 10
CTCAGCTGCGCGCCCGTGCCCTGGTAACCCTCATCGTCCTCGATCAGTGAGCCGTAGTCGTTGTACATGACCCCGGCGAACACACCGGTCTGACTGCCACGCAAGGAAACCGGATCGATCCCCGCCCGCTCGATCGCCTCCCACGACGTCTCCAGCAACAACCGCTGCTGGGAGTCGGTCGCGAGCGCCTCACGCGGGCTCATGCCGAAGAAGTCCGGGTCGAACTCGGCGGCGTTGTGCAGGAAACCACCGGTGCGCGCGTACGAGGTGCCGGGATGGTCGGGGTCCGGGTGGTACAGCGAGTCCAGGTCCCAGCCGCGGTCGCTGGGGAAGCCGCTGATCGCGTCGGTGCCGTTGAGCACCAGGTCCCACAGTTCCTCCGGTGAATTCACACCACCGGGGAAGCGGCAGGACATGCCCACGATCACGATCGGGTCTTCGCCGTGAATGAGGTTTTCACGGCGCGTCACGGTGCCGTGAAGGTGGCTTTCACGGCTTCCGAACAGCTCTTCCGCCAGGTACGAAGCCAGCACGGTCGGCGTCGGGTAGTCGAAAACCATGGTCGCGGGCAGTCGCAGGCCGGTCGCCGCGCCCAGGCGGTTGCGCAGTTCGACGGCGGTCAGCGAGTCGAAACCGAGATGCTGGAAGGTCTGCGACGGGTCGACGGCGGCCGCGCCCGCGTAGCCGAGCACGACGGCGACGAGTCCGCGGATCGTCTCCCGAAGCGACTCGACGCGTTCGGCGTCACCGAGGCCCGCGAGCCGCCGCGCCAGTGTGTCGGCGGTTTCCTCACCGGCGGCGGCACGGCGAGCGCGGGTACGCACCAGGCCGCGCAACAGCGGCGGGACGTCGCTTCGGCCACGCAGAACCGGCACGTCCACGTTCATCGGCAGGATCACCGGCTCGCCGGTGGCCAGCGCCGCGTCGAACAGCGCGACGCCCTGCTCCGCCGACAGCGGCGGCATGCCGTCCTGGGCCAGTCGCCGCAGGTCGGCGTCGGTGACGCTGCCGGTCAGGCCGATCGTGCGGTCCCACGCGCCCCACACCAGCGATACGCCTGGCAGGCCGGCGGCGTGCCGCTCGCGGATCAGCGCGTCGAGAGCGGCGTTCGCGGCCGCGTAGTTGCCCTGACCGGCGCCGCCGAACACCCCGGCGCCCGCCGAATAGACCACGAAGGCGGACAGGTCCCCGGTGAGTTCGTGCAGGTTGCGGGCGGCGTCGAGCTTCGGCCGGAGCACGTTGTCCAGACGCTCCGCGGTCAGTGAGCCGATCACCCCGTCGTCGAGCACCCCGGCCGCGTGAATCACGGCCTTGACGTCGTGACGCGCCAGCAACGCGGCCAGCGCCTCGCGATCAGCCACGTCACACGCTTCGACCTGCACGTTCGCATCGATGTCCGACACGTCCGCGCGGCCGGTCCGGCTGACCAGCAACAGGTTCCGCACGCCGTGCTCAGCGACCAGGTGCCGCGCGATCACCCCGCCGAGACCGCCGGTGCCACCGGTGATCAACACCAGCTCGTAGGGGTCCCAGGAGAATCGCGAAGCCGGAGCGGGCACGCGCGCGACGCGCGGCACCAGGATCTCGCCGCCGCGGATCGCGAGCTGCGGTTCACCGGTGGCCACGGCAGCCGGGACCAGGGCGAGGTCTTCGGCCTCGATCAGGATGAACCGGCCCGGGTTCTCCGACTGCGCCGAACGAACCAGGCCCCAGACGGCGTTCTCACTGCGAGTGACCAGCGCCAGTCGAGAGTCGGCGAACCGGTCGTCGGCCAGCCAGCGTTGCAGCAGGTCAAGGGCGTGTGCGGTGAGGTCCCGCACCGAGTCGAGTTCCGGCAGCGGCAGCACCACCACTTCCGGTACGTCCTCAATGGACTCCAGCGTCTCGTGCACCGCCAGGATCGGTTCGGAGACAGCCGCGGGCGCGGGGACCCAGTCGACTCGGAACAGCCCGTCGCGGGCGGGATCGCCAAATTGGTCCGTGGAAACCTCGCGGAGCACCAGGGAGTCGATCGAGGCGACCGGTCCACCGGCCGCGTCCGCGACCTCGACCGACAGGCCGTTGCCTTCGGCCCGCAGGCGGACTCGCGCGGTGGCCGCACCGACCGCGTGCAGCGACACACCTTCCCAGGCGAACGGCAGCGCACCACCGCTCAGCACACCCAGCTCCGCCAGCCCGGCGGCGTGCAACGCGGCGTCCAGCAAGGCCGGGTGCAGGCCGAAACCGTCCGGGGAAACACCTTCGGGCAGGGCGACCTCGGCGAACACCTCGTCACCGTGTTGCCAGGCGGCCCGCAAGCCCTGGAACACCGGGCCGTAAGCGAAACCGTTCTCGGCGAAGCGTTCGTAGCAGCCGTCCACGTCGAGTGGTTCGGCACCGGCGGGCGGCCAGGTCACGCTGTCGAATGTGGACGGACGGGCGCCGGTGCCGAGGAACCCGGTGGCGTGCTCGGTCCACGGCAGATCAACCGCGTCCTCGGGACGGCTGTGCACCGTGATGGGACGCCGCCCCTGGTCGTCGGGCAGGCCGACGCGTAATTGAAGCTGAACCGCACCCTGTTCGGGCAGGACCAGCGGAGCCGCGAGCGTGAGTTCGTCGACGCGGTCGCAGCCCAGCTCGTCCCCGGCTCGCACGGCCAGTTCGACAAACGCCGTGCCGGGCAGCAACACCTTGCCGTGCACCAGGTGCTCGGCCAGCCAGGGGTGCGACCGCAGCGAAAGGCGGCTGGTGAAGACGTTTTCGCCCTCGGCCAGTTCGACCGCGGCGCCGAGCAGCGGGTGTTCGACCGAGCCCAGCCCGGCCGCGCGCACATCACCCGCGCCATTTGCGGCCGCTGGCCAGTAACGCTGCCGCTGGAAGGCGTAGGTCGGCAGGTCGACGCGCTGGGCGCCGCCGAAGAAGACCGGCCAGTCCACGGCGACCCCGGCGACGTGTGCTTCGGCCACCGAGGTCAGGAACCGGAGCGCACCACCGTCGTCCCGGCGCAGCGAGCCGAGCACGGTGCCGTTCACCCCGGCCGCTTCGAGCGTCTGCTCGACTCCGACGGTGAGGACCGGGTGCGCGCTCGGCTCGATGAACACGTCGAAACCGTCGTCGAGCAGCCGCCGCGTGGCACGTTCGAATTCGACGGTCTGACGGAGGTTCGTGTACCAGTACTCGGCGTCCAGTCCGGCCGTGTCGATCGGCTCGCCGGTCACCGTGGAGTAGAAGGGAATGTCACCGCTGCGAGGCGTGATCGGTGCGAGGTCGGCGAGCACGCGCTCGCGAATAGCCTCCACCTGCACGGAATGCGAGGCGTAGTCCACGGTGATCCGCCGAGCGCGGACGCCGTCGGCCTCACAGGTGGCGAGCAGTTCGTCGAGCGCGGCCACTTCGCCGGAAACCACTGTCGCACCAGGACCGTTGATCGCGGCGACGGACAGCCGGTCGCCCCAGCGGCCCAGCTCCACTTCGGCGGCCGGGAGCGCGACGGAGACCATTCCACCGTGCCCCGCCAGGGATTCGGCCACCGCGATGCTGCGCAACGCGACCACGCGCGCGGCGTCTTCCAGGCTCAGCGCCCCGGACACCGCGGCAGCGGCGATCTCCCCCTGGGAGTGCCCGATGACGGCTTCCGGTTCCACGCCGACCGAACGCCACAGCTCGGCGAGCGACACCATGACCGCCCACAACGTCGGCTGAACGACGTCCACGCGATCCAGGTCGCCGTCGCCGCGCAAAACGTCCAGCAGCGACCAATCCACAAAGGAGGAAAGCGCGGCCGCGCATTCCTCGATGCGCCGCGCGAACACCGGCGAGGCGTCCAGCAGCTCGCGGCCCATGCCGACCCACTGCGAACCCTGACCCGGGAACACAAACGCGGAACGGCCGACGGAGTTGGCCACCCCGGTGACCACACCGGCGGTGGCTTCCCCGCCAGCGAAGGCATCCAGCACATCGCGGTCGAGCGCCACGGCACGATGATCGAGCGCCGCCCGGGTCGTGGCCAGCGAGAAGCCGATGTCCTCAATGGATCCTTCAGCGCTGCGAATGCGGGCGGCCTGCGCGGTCAGCGCGGCTTCGGTCCGCGCCGAGAGCACCCACGGGACCACACCGGTCACCGGCGCTTCGCGAACGGGCTCCTCTTCGACGACCGGCTCAGGTGCTTGTTCGAGAATGATGTGCGCGTTGGTGCCGCTGACACCGAACGACGAGACACCCGCCCGGCGCTCCGGCCGTGGCCACGCGCTCTGCTCGGTCAGCAGCTCGACCGCACCGGAGGACCAGTCGATGTGCGACGACGGCCGCTCGGCGTGCAACGTCTTCGGCAGTGCGCCGTGACGCATCGCCAGCACCATCTTGATCACCCCGGCGACGCCGGCGGCGGCCTGCGCGTGTCCCAGGTTCGACTTGATCGAACCCAGTTTCAGCGGGTGCTCGCGGTCCTGGCCGTACGCGGCCATCAGCGCGTGCGCCTCGATCGGGTCGCCCAAAGCGGTCCCGGTGCCGTGTGCTTCGACGGCGTCCACATCGGACGGATTCAGCCCGGCGTTCGCCAGCGCCGCCCGGATCACCCGCTGTTGAGAAGGCCCGTTCGGCGCGGTGAGCCCGTTGGAGGCACCGTCCTGGTTGACCGCGGTGCCACGGATGACGGCGAGGATGTTCCGCCCGTTGCGCTGTGCGTCGGACAACCGTTCCAGCACCAGCTGCCCGGCGCCCTCGGACCAGCCCATGCCGTCGGCGCGGTCGGAGAACGCCTTGCTCCGGCCGTCGGCGGCGAGCGCACCCTGCTTGGTGAACTCGGTGAACGCGCCGGGAGTGGACATCACCGCGACGCCACCGGCCAGCGCCAGCGAGCATTCGCCCGATCGCAGCGCCTGCACCGCGAGGTGCAACGCGACCAGCGAAGAGGAACACGCGGTGTCCACGGAAACCGCCGGGCCCTCGAAGCCGAAGGTGTAGGAAACCCGGCCGGAGATGACACTGGCGATGACCCCGGTGGTGGCTTCACCGGCCAGCAGGTTCGCGTAGTCCTGGCCGTTCGTGCCGGTGAACACGCCGGTTTGGCTGCCGCGCAACGACTCCGGGTCGATGCCCGCGCGCTCCAGCGCTTCCCACGAGGTTTCCAGCAGCAGCCGCTGCTGCGGGTCCATGCCCAGTGCCTCGCGCGGGGAGATGCCGAAGAAGCCCGCGTCGAAGTCGGCCGTGTCGTGCACGAAGCCGCCCTCGGTGGCCAGGCTGGCCCCGCTGCGGAACAGGGTGTCGAGGTCCCAGCCGCGGTCGCCGGGGAACTCCCCGATCACGTCACGGCCCTCGGCGAGCAGTTCCCACAGCTGCTCGGGCGAGCGCACGTCACCCGGGTAGCGGCAGGCCATGCCGACGATGGCGATGGGCTCGGTGTGCTTGCGCTCCAGCTCCTGGACCCGCTCGCGGGCCCGGCGCAGGTCGACAGTGACTCGCCTCAGGTATTCGACAACCTTGTCCTGCTGCTCATCCTGCTGCACTGGTCCATCCTCTTTCTGCTGACTAGCCAGGAGGCATCACGAGAGGTCGGAGAGTTCCCCGTCGATGATGTCGAGTAGCCGGTCCACCGGGACCGAGTTGATGTCCTCTTCGGACGAACGCGCGGCGGCGGGCTTGCGCAGCCGCTGCAGGATCGCTTCCAGCCGCTCGCCGATGACCTGCGTGTCGGTGTTCTCGGCCCACAGCGCCGCTTCGAACCGGTCCAGTTCGCTCACCGCGGACCCGCGCGGCTGCTCGATCACCAGGTTCTCGCCGAGATAGGCGGCCACCGCACGCGGTGTCGGGTAGTCGAACACCAGCGCGGCGGGCAGCGAAAGGCCGGACTTGACCCGCAGCCGTTCGCGCACCTCCACCGCGGTCACCGAGTCGAAGCCCTGCTCGCGGAACACCTTGTCCGCCGGAATCGCTTGTGGACGGTCGTGGCCCAGCACCGCGGCCGCTTCGGCCCGCACCAGGTCGAGCAGCACCCTGGCGCGATCGGCTTCGGACAGCTCAGCGAGCCGCTGCCGCAGCTCCGGCTCAGCGCCGGTCTCGGGCTCGGTGGCCACTGCCGCGACCGCCTCGGGCAGATCGGCCAGCAACGGACTCGGCCGGGTCGCGGTGAAGCTGGGCGCGAACCGCTTCCAGTCCGTGTTCGTCACGGTGAGCAGGGTTTCGCCGTCCTCCAGCGCCTGTTGCAGCGCGGCGATGGCCAGCCGCGGTTCCATCGGCAGCACGCCGACGCGGCGCATGTGCTCGGACAGTTCCGGGTTGTCGGCACCGAGTCCGGCATCGGCCCAGGAACCCCAGGCGATCGACGTCGCGGGCAAGCCCTCGCCACGGCGGTGTGTCGCCAGCGCGTCCAGGTAGGCGTTGCCCGCGGCGTATCCTGGCTGGCCGCCACTGCCCCAGCTCCCCGCGCCGGAGGAGAACAACACGAAGTTGTCCAGGTCGCCGGTCAGCTCGTGCAGGTTCCACGCGGCGGTCAGCTTCGAGCGCAGGAGGCCGTCCAGCTGCTCGGCGGTCACCGAGCCGATCGGCGCGTCACCGACCCCGACCCCGGCGGCGTGCACCACCGAGTTCACGTCGATTCCGGCCAGCACCTCGCGCAGTGCGTCGCGGTCGGCCGCGTCGCAGGCGACGATGGTCACCCGCGTGCCCTCGGCCTCCAGCTCGGCCTTCAGCTCGGCGGCGCCGGGAGCGTCCGGGCCGCGGCGGCTGGTCAGCACCACGTGCTCGGCTCCGCTGGCGACGGCCCATCGGGCGACCTGCCCGCCGAGCCCGCCCGTACCGCCGGTGATCAGGACCGTGCCGCGCAACCGCCAGTTCTCCGGCCGCGCGCCGGTGGCCGGGGCGTGCACCAGCCGCCGGCCGAACACACCGCCGGAGCGCACGGCGACCTGGTCCTCGTGGCCGATCAGCACGGCGGCGAACCGCTTCCCGGCCTGGTCGTCGAACCGTTCGGGCAGATCGACGAGCCCTCCCCAGCGTCGCGGTAGCTCCAGCGCGGCCGAGCGGCCGAGACCCCACAACGCGCCCTGCTCGGGGCGGGTCACCTCCCCCGGCTTCCCGACCGCCACCGCACCGCGGGTGACCAGCCAGACCGGCGCCTCGATCCCGGCGTCGCCCAGTGCCTGCACCACCTCGACCGAGTAGAGCAACCCGGCCGGAACGGCTCCGTGCGACGGCGCTTCGCTCAGCCCGGCCAGGGAAACCACCCCGGCGAACTCCTGCCCTGCCAGATCCTCGAACTTCGTGGCCATGGCCTTGCGGTCGGAGACCTCGACGCGCACCACGTCGGGGCCGAGCGCGGCGAGCACCGCGGTGGTCCACTCGTCCTCGCGGTCCAGCACTGCCAGCCACGACCGACCGGCAGGGGCGGACGGCTCGGGCAGCCTCACCCACGACTCGCGGTAGCGCCAGGAGTCCACAACGGACTGGGCGCGCCGCCGGTTACGCCAGGTCGCCAGCGCGGGCACCATGGTGGCGGCGGTTTTCGGGTCGACCTCCAGCGCGGAGGCGACAGTGGCCAGGTCACCGTCGTCGACCAGGCTCCAGAACGCGGCGTCCACCGGATCCGACCCGGTCGCGGTGGCCGGGGCGGCCAGCTCGGGCCAGAACCGCTGCCGCTGGAAGGCGTAGGTCGGCAGGTCCACCCGCCGCGCCCCGGTGCCGGCGAAGACCGCGCGCCAGCTCACCGGAACCCCGATGACGTGCAGTTTCGCCAACGCGGTGAGCGCGCCGAGTTCCTCCGGGCGGTCCTTGCGCAGGATCGGGACCAGCGTCGCGTCGGGTGCCGAGTCGGCGGCCATGCCGGAGAGCACGCCGTCGGGACCCAGCTCCAGGAAAACGTCCGCGCCCGCTTCGGCCAGCGCACGCACGCCGTCGGCGAAGCGCACGGTGCCGCGCACGTGCCGGACCCAGTAGTCCGGCGAGCACAGCTCGGCGCCGGTGGCGACGCCCCCGGTCAGGTTCGACACCACCGGCACCCGCGGCGCGGTGAACGACAGCCCCGACACCACCGCCCGGAAGTCATCCAGCATCGAGTTCATCAAGGGTGAGTGGAACGCATGGCTGACCGGCAAACGCCTAGACTTCCGCCCGCGCTCGGCAAAACCCGCCACGATTTCGGCTGTGACCTGCGCGTTTCCGGAGATCACCAGTGAGCGCGGGCCGTTGATCGCGGCGATCGAGACCTCGTCGGTGAGCAGCGGTGCGACCTCGTCCTCGGTGGCTTCGATCGCCACCATGGCGCCATCGGCGGGAAGGGCCTGCATCAGCTTTGCCCGTGCTTCGACGAGCTTGCAGGCGTCGTCAAGGGTGAACACCCCGGCCACGTGCGCGGCGGCGATCTCGCCGATCGAGTGCCCGGCCAGGTAGTCGGCTCGAATGCCCCACGACTCGATCAACCGGTACAGCGCCACCTCGATGGCGAACAACGCGGGCTGCGTGGCGCCGGTCTGGTTCAGGGCATCCTCGTCCGGGCCCCACATGACGTCGCGGACGTCGAGGTGTTCGAGCACCTCGTCCAGCGCGGACGCGAACACCGGGAACCGCTGGTACAGCTCGCGCCCCATGCCGATCCGCTGGCTTCCCTGACCGGAGAACAGGATCGCCACCGACCGGTCGCCCGCCTCACCGCGCGCGATCTCGGTGCCGTCGACGAGCACCGCGCGGTGCTCGAAGACCGACCGCGAGATCACCGTGGAGAAGCCGATGTCCAGCGGGTCTCCGTCCAACGCGCGCAGCCGGTCGGCCTGGGCGTCGAGCGCGGCCGCCGATCGGGCGGAAACCAGCCACGGCACCACCGACGGCGTGACCTCGGCGGGTTCGACCACCCGCGGTTGCGGCGGCGCCTGCTCGATGATCACGTGCGCATTGGTCCCGCTGATGCCGAACGACGACACCCCGGCTCGTGCCGGACGGTCCAGCGACGGCAGTTCCCGCTGTTCGGTGACCAGTTCGACGGCGCCCGCCGACCAGTCCACATAGGACGAAGGCTGGTCCACGTGCAGAGTCTTCGGCAGCACCCCGTGCCGCAGCGCCTGGACCATCTTGATCACCCCGGCCACTCCGGCCGCGGCCTGCGTGTGCCCGAGGTTCGACTTCACCGAACCCAGCAGCAGAGGCTGTTCACGGTCCTGCCCGTAGGTCGCCAGCAACGCCTGCGCCTCGATCGGATCGCCGAGCGTGGTGCCGGTGCCGTGTGCTTCCATCGCGTCCACATCGGACGGCTTCAGCCCGGCGTTCGCCAGTGCCCGGAGGATCACCCGCTGCTGCGACGGGCCGTTCGGCGCGGTCAGCCCGTTCGACGCGCCGTCCTGGTTGACCGCGCTCCCCCGCAGCACGGCGAGCACGGTGTGGCCGTTGCGCTTGGCGTCGGAAAGCCGTTCCAACACCACAAAACCGACGCCCTCGGACCAGCCGGTGCCATCGGCCGCGTCGGCGAAGGACTTGCAGCGTCCGTCCGGCGCGAGGCCGCCCTGCAGGGAGAACTCCACGAACGTCTGCGGGGTGGACATCACCGCGACCCCGCCGGCCAGTGCCAGATCGCATTCGCCCTCGCGCAGCGACTGCCCGGCCCAGTGCATCGCGACCAGCGACGAGGAGCACGCGGTGTCGACGGTGACCGCCGGGCCTTCGAGCCCCAGCGCGTAGGACACACGACCGGACACCACGCTGCCCGCGTTGCCGATGCCCCAGTACGCCTCGGAACCCTCCGGTGGATCGGCCAGCCCCCAGCCGTAGTCGTGGTACATCACGCCCGCGAACATCCCGGTCTTGCTGCCACGCAAGGAAAGCGGATCGATCCCGGCCCGCTCGACCGCCTCCCACGAGGTCTCCAGAACCAGGCGCTGCTGCGGGTCCATCGCCAGCGCCTCACGCGGGGAGATGCCGAAGAACCCGGCGTCGAACTCGGGCGCGTCGTAGAGGAAACCGCCCTGCTGGCAGTAGGTGGCCCCGGACTCGGAGCCGAACAGCCTGGCCAGGTCCCAGCCGCGGTCGGCGGGGAAGTCCGAGACCACCTCACCGCCCTCGGTGACCAGCCGCCACAGGTCCTCCGGTGACCGCACACCGCCGGGGTACCGGCAGGCCATGCCGACGATGGCGATCGGCTCGTCCGGTCCGCTCACCGGCTCGTCGATGACGATCGGCGCGGGCTTCTCGCCGAGTAGCACCGACCGCAGGTGCCTGGCCAGCGCCACCGGCGTCGGGTAGTCGAAGGCCACCGTCGCGGTCAGGTCCAGCCCGGTCGAGGTGGCCAGGCGGTTGCGCAGCTCGACCGCGCTGACCGAGGTGAACCCCAGTTCACGGAAGGTCTTCCCGGCACCGGCCCGCGCACCGCCGGCGATACCGGGAATGGTGGCCACCTCGGCGCGGATCAGGCCGACCAGGAAGCTTTCCCGTTCGTCCGGCGGCATCGCGGCGACGCGTTCCTTGAGCGAAGCCGAATCCGTGGTGGGCGCGGCGTCGACCAGACCGCGCAGCAGGGCGGGCACGGTCCGCGACGTGGTCTGCTCGTTGACCCGCATCACCACCGCGTGCGGCAGGTCCATCGCGGTGACCGCGTCGAACATGGCCAGGCATTCCTGGGTGGACAGTTCCGCCGCCTGCGCGGCGGTGCCCAGCGCGACGCACACCGCGGGCAACCCGCGGGCGCGGCGGTACTGCGCCAGCGCGGTCAGGAAGGCGCCGGCCGCGGCCTGGTCGCCACGCCCGGCGGCGCCGAGTGCTCCGGCGACCGAGCCCAGCAGCACGAACGCCGACAGGTCCCCGTCCTTGGTCAGCTCGTGCAGGTTGGTCGCCCCGTCCACAATGGAGCGGAAGGCGAGGCGGCGGTCACCGGGCGGCGCGGACGGGCTTTCCACCTCGCCGTCGCAGTGCAGCACCGCGGTGACCGGCCGCTTCAGCCCGTCGAGCACCCGGCCGAGCGCGTCACGGTCACCGAGATCGCAGGTGGCCGTGGTGACCCGTGCGCCGAGCTTGCCCAGCTCGGTTTCCAGTTCGTCGTTCGCCGGGTTGATCAGCAGCAGGTTCCTGGCGCCGTGCGCGGCCACGAGGTGCCGGGTCAGCGCCACCCCCATCGGGCCGGTGGCACCGGTGACCACCACCGTCCGCTTCGGATCGAGGTTCATCGGCTGCCCGTCGGTGTTCGCGGTGACGCGCATCAGGCGCGGGCGGAACGCGATGCCACCGCGGATGGCCAGCTGCGGCTCGTCCGACCCCACCGCGAACGGCAGCACCGGCGGGGACTGCTCGTCGACGTCGACCAGGACGAATCGGTTCGGGTACTCGGCTTGCGCGGACCGGAGCAGGCCCCACAGCGAGGCGTGCACCAGGTCGGTGACGTCCTCCCCGGCGCCGGTGGCCAGCGCGCCCCTGGTCACCACGACCAGCCGGCAGCTCGCGAGCCAGTCGTCGTGCGCCCACGACCACAGCAGGTCGGACAGCTCGCGCATCGCCTCGTGCGCGGCATCGGTCCCGCTGCCACCGCTCGGACAGCACAACACGGCGACCTCCGGTACCGGCTCGCCCAGCGACGCGGCCACGTGCAACGCGGCGGCGCCGGCGTGCTGCCGCACCGACATCCCGGCCGCGACCAGGCCCGCGGTCAGGCCGAAGTGATCCGTGCCGAGCACGGCCCACTCGGTCGGCAGCGGCGCGTTGCTGGTGCGGACCGAGGGCAGCGGCACCCAGTCGGTCCGCAGCAGGGACTCGTGCCTGCCGCCGCTGGCCGCGCGCAGCCGCGCCGGCCGGTCGAGCAGCACGTGCCGGGTGATCTTGCCCGACGGTGTCCGCGGCACCTCGTCGATCTCGTACAGCTCTTCGGGCACCTTGAAGTTGGACAGCTGCTCGCGGCAGGTGTCGAAGAGCAGCTCGGGATCGAGGCCGGGGCCGGGAACGACAAAGGCGATCGGCACCTCGCCGAGCACGTCGTGCGGACGGCCGACCACCGCCGCGTCGGCCACTCCCGGCACCTTGCGGAGCACTTCCTCCACCTCGCCGGGGTGGATGTTCTCGCCGTTGCGGATGATGAGTTCCTTGATCCGCCCGGTGATGGTGAGGTAGCCGGCCTCGTCGCTGCGGGCCAGGTCGCCGGTGCGGTACCAGCCGTGCGACATCGCCTCGGCGGTCGCCTCCGGCTGGTTGTGGTATCCGACCATCAGGTTCGGCCCGCGGACCCACACCTCGCCCTCGTCGCCCGTGGCCACGTCCAGCCCGGTGTCCGGATCGACCAGGCGCACCGCCACGCCGGGGATCGGCAACCCGCACGAACCGTCCACCCTGGTCCCGTTGATCCCGTTGACCACAAAGGATCCGCAGGCCTCGGTGCTGCCGTAGCAGTCGAGCAGCGGAACGCCGAACACCCGCTCGAAGGAGTGCCGCAGCGCGGCCGGGCACACCGTGCCACCGGTCAGGCAGGCACGCAGGTTGTGTGCGCGCACCTCGGTGCCCTCCGAGGCTTCGAGCAGGTAGTGGTAGAGAGCGGGAACCCCGGCGAGAAAGGTGTAGTCGTCCTCACCGAGCGCGCGGAGCACGTCCTCGGCGGCGAACCCGTCCATCAGGTGCGCGGTGGCGCCGACCGCGGTCACGCCGAGCACGGTGAAGATGTGCGCGAGGCTGTGGTGCAGCGGCAGCGGCCAGAGCACCTTGTCCTCTTCGGACAGCCCGATGATCGGCGCGTAGCAGGCGGCCACCGACCACAGGCAGCTGCGCTGGGTGGACAGCACGCCCTTGGGCTTGCCGGTGGTGCCGGAGGTGTAGAGCATCCAGGCGACGTCGTCGAGTTCCTGGTCGTCGCGGGCGGGCAGGTCCGGCGGCGTGGCCATCAGGTCCGCATAGGACACCACGGCCGGGTGGTCCGGCACCGGCTCGTCCCCGGTGACCACCACCCGCAGGTACGGCCGCCCGGCCAGCAACGCGAGCACCTGCTCCAGGTGACCGGGATCGGTGATGACCACGCTGGCGCCGCTGTCGTCGACCACGTGCTCCAGCTCGGCGGCCGCCGAATGCGGGTTGAACGGCACGCCGACGCCGCTGGCCCTGGCGATGGACAGATAACTCTCGATCACCTCGACCGAGTTGCCGAGATAGATCAGCGCCCGGTCGCCCGGCTGCAACCGCAGTCCCGCCAGGTGCCCGGCCAGCCTGCCGGTGCGCCGGTGCAGCTCCGCGTAGGTGACCGCACGCCGGTGGTCGCGGAAGGCCACCTTGGCCGGCAGTCGCTCAGCGTGCGCGGCCAGCAGTTCGGGCAGGGGCCGGATCAGCTCTGTACGCAACATCAGCGGAACTCCCGAGATCGGCGGTGCAGTTCACCTGCGCGATGCTGCCCGCCGCACAACGGCAATTTCCCTGCATCACCCCCCTGTGACCCCCCTATCTTCGCCCCGGTGCAGTCATTTCCCTAGTGTGTGCGCGAGCGCGCCGATCCCGGCTTCCGGTGCTGGTAGCGTCCGGTTTTGTGCACATTTTCCACCGTTGACCCCGCTCGCACGCCAACGCAGGAGATGTTGCCGAATGTTGCCAACCATGCGCCGGGCCGGTCCCGGCCCGCTCCCCGCGGCCGAGCAGCCGGACTGGCACGGACACCGCGACTACGAGCGCACGCAACGGCGGCTTTCGGCAGCCGAACCGCTGGTCACCGAAGCGGAACTGGTCGAGGTGCGCGGTGCGCTGGCCGCGGTCGCCGACGGTTCGGCACGTGTGCTGCAGGCGGGTGACTGCGCCGAAAGCTTCGGTGACGCAACCCTTTCCCGGACAGCCGCGAAGGTCACCGTCCTCAACGAACTCGGCGATCTGTTCGCCAAGAAGGTTTCCCAGCCGGTGGTCCGGTTCGGGCGGATGGCCGGGCAGTACGCGAAGCCGCGGTCGAACGCCTTCGAGACGGTCAACGGTGTCGAGGTGCCGGTGTTCCGCGGGCACCTGGTCAACTCCTTCGAACCGGATCCCGCGGGCAGGCAGCACGACCCGCGCCGCATGCTGTGGGCCTACCAGGCCAGCGCGGACGTGCTCGGCGCCCTGCGCACGCACTGGGAACCCGGCCGCAGCGGCCCGTGGACCAGTCACGAGGCGCTGGTGCTCGACTACGAACGCCCGCTGATCCGCGCCGGGCTCGGCGGCGACTACCTGGCCTCGACGCACTTCCCGTGGATCGGCGAGCGCACCCGGCAGCTCGACCACGCCCACGTCCACCTGCTCGCGTCGACGATCAACCCGGTGGGCTGCAAGGTCGGGCCCGGTACGGACCCGGAAACCGCGCTGCGCCTGTGTGAACTGCTCGACCCCGACCGCACGCCCGGCAGGCTGGCGCTGATCGTGCGAATGGGCCGCGCCGCGATCGAATCGGCGCTGCCGCCGGTGGTGCGCGCGGTGCGGGCCGCCGGGCACCCGGTGGTCTGGCTGAGCGATCCGATGCACGGCAACACGGTTCGCGCCGAAACTGGGCAGAAGACCAGGTACCTGGCGGACATCATCGAGGAGGCCGCCGCCTTCACGCGGATCGTCGGGGAGCTGGGCGCACACCCGGGCGGACTGCACCTGGAGGTGGCGGCCGCCGACGTGACCGAGTGCGTTGGCGGGCCGGTGGCCGGTGAGCGCCAGCTGAGCGGCCGCTACGAGTCGCTGTGCGACCCGAGGCTCAACCCGGAACAGGCCTTCGAACTGATCGACACCGTCTTCTAGAACGCGAGCGGGATGGGACATGCCTGAGGAGACCGAACGCAGGGCCACCGATACCGACGTGGTGATCGTCGGCAACGGGCCGGCCGGCCAGACCCTGTCCATGCTGCTCGCCCAGCGCGGGTGGCGGGTGATCGTGCTGGAGCGCTGGCCGGAGCCGTACCCGTTCCCGCGCGTCAAGGGGTTCGACGGCGAGACCGCGCGGAACTTCGCCGCCGCGGGCATCGGGGACGCGCTGCCGGAGATCTACGAGCGGCTCGGCGAGTACGAGTTCCTGAACGCCGCCGGGCAGCGGTTGATGCGCTTCGACGTGCCGTTCGAAACGGGCCGTGACGGCTGGCCACCCGCCGTGGTCATCCACCACCCGACCCTGGAGGCGGCGCTCTCGGAGCAGGCCGCGAAGCTGCCGACGCTGAAGGTGCTCACCGGGCACACCGCGATCGGGCTGGCCGACCACGGTGACCACGTCGAGGTGGAGGCGCCTGGACCGCACGAGGGCTACGACCGGATCACCGCGTCGTGGGTGATCGGCTGCGACGGGGCGAACAGCTTCGTGCGCGAGCACATCGGCTCGACCAACACCGATCTCGGCTTCAAGCAGGACTGGTTGCTGTGCGACGTGCTCTTCAACGAACCGCGCGAGTTCCACCCGAACGACCGGCAGATCTGCGACCCGCTGCGGCCGACCACCATGGTGGCCAGCGGGCGCGGGCACCGGCGGTGGGAGTTCCGGCGGCTGCCGGGCGAGACGGTGGAGCGGATGAACCGGCCGGAGAACGTGTGGCGGCTGCTCAAGCGGTTCGACGTCACGCCGGAGAACGCCACGCTGTGCCGTCACACCATGTACACCTTCCAGGCGCGGATCGCGGACAAATGGCGGGAGGGCAGGGTGCTGATCGCCGGCGACGCGGCGCACCTGATGCCGCCGTTCGCCGGGCAGGGCATGTGCTCTGGCGTGCGGGACGCGGCGAACCTGGCCTGGAAGCTGGACCTGGTGCTGCGCGGGGTGGCGGACGCGGCCCTGCTCGACGAGTACCCGGCCGAGCGGGACCCGCAGGTGCGGCACGCGATCACCGTTTCGGTGGAGATGGGCAAGATCATCTCGGAACTGGACACGGTGGCCGCGGCGGCGCGGGACGCGCACCTGCTGGGCATGCAGGCGGCGCCCACCGCGGACGGTTCGTCCTCGGAGGACTCTTCCTCGTTCTACTCGCTGGAGACGGGTGTGGTGCGGCGGAATTCTTCCGGTGAGCCGCTCGCACCCGCCGGTGAGCTGAGCCCGCAGGGCCGCGTTGCGCGGGGTGACGTCGTGGACTTGTTCGACGACGTGGTGGGCCGGGGTTTTGTGCTGATCTCCACGTTCGACCCGTATTCGGTGCTGGACAGCGAAGACCTGGAATTCCTGGACGAGATCGGCGCGCACGTGGTGCGGGTGCTGCCATCGGGGAGTTCGACGTCCGAGCCCTTCGAGGTGGTGGACTCGGACGACGTGTACCTGCCCTGGCTGGCTTCTTCGAAGGTGGTCGGCGCCCTGGTGCGGCCGGACTTCTACCTGTACGGCGCGGCCGCGGACCGGGCGGACCTGTCGACACTGGTGCGGGAGCTGCGAGTCCGGCTGACGGCTCGGGCGGGCGTTCCGGCCTAGGTGCCGGGGCGGCCCGCCGCGGCCGGTCAGGCGGTTCCGGCCAGGTCGGTGAGCAGGTCCGCCGGGAGGTCCTTCCGGTACTTCACGTTCAGTTTCCGGTACACCCGCGTCAGGTGCTGTTCGATCGTGCTCGGCGTGATGAACAGCTTGTTCGCGATCTCCCGGTTCGTGTAACCGACCGCGGCCAGCGCGGCCACGCGCCGTTCGGCATCGGTCAGGGCGTCGATGCCGTTGGCGGCGGGGGACTTCCGCCGGGCCACTTCCGGCTTCGATCGGCTCGGCAGCAGTTCCTCGCACAGTTCCGCGGCGTCGCAAGCGTTTGCGACGTGCCACGCCCGCCGCGCGATGGTCCACGCCCGCCGGTGTTCCCGCAGCGCCTGGTGCGTCCGGCTCAGGTCGGCCAAGGCCAGCGCCAGCTCGTACTGGTCCCCGTGTTCCTCCAAAATGGACACTGCGTCGGCGAGCAGTTGCGGTCGTGTGTGCGGCTGGCTCGTCGCGGCCAGCAGGCGCAGCGCCGTGCCGCGCGTCCGCGAACCACCGGGGCCCAGTTTCGCCAGCTGCTCGTTGATCAGCCGCCGCGCCTCGTCGCGGTTGCCGTGCCGCAGCCACGCCTCGGCCGCGCTCGTCCGCCACGGCACCAGGCCCGGCACGTCCAGACCCCAGCTGGTCATCAGCTCGCCGCACGCCAGGAAGTCCGCCAGCGCCGCGTAATGCCGTGAGGTGGCCAGATAGTGGGTCCCGCGCGCGGCCAGGTAGTGCAGCCCGTGCCGGCTCTGGAACATCGCCTCCGGCACCGACTGCTCCAGCCGCTTCGCCGCCTCGGCGTGCCTGCCCATCCGCGTCAGCGCCGTGATCAGCGAGCCGAGCGGCAGTCCCGCGCCGACGCCCCAGCCGGTCGGTGGCAGCAGGTCGAGCGCGGTCTGCGCCTGCTCGACGGCCACCGGCAGGTCCCCGCGCCGCACCGCGATCTCGGCCCGCGCGGCGGCGTACAACGCCCGGCTGACCGGCGTCCCGGCCTCCGGCAGCAGGCGCTCGCAGGCCGTCTGCGCGACCTCCAGCCGGTCCGCGTAGACCAGCGCCAGCAACGCGGTCACCGCTGTTTCCGGCCCCCACGACACGCTGTCGCTCGGCCGCGCCGCCTCCAGCACCTGCTCCGCGTCGGTGACCACCTGCTCACCCGGCCCGTACGCCAGCACCCCGGCCAGCGCCGCGGTGGCCTTCAGCGCGGGCCCGGTGGTCAGGTCCAGCGATCGCCTGGCCGCGTCGAGCGGCACCTGGCCCCGCGACGCCAGCGCCGGGTGCGAGCAGGCCAGCCACAGCTCCATCGCCCGCGCGTCCTCACCCGAGCCCGAGCCGGTGCGCGCCACCGGGCGGTCCAGCTTCTCCATCGCTTCCAGCGCGCGCTTGGCTTCGGCGAACTGGCCGTCCCACAACAACTGCCGCACCAGCGCCAGCACGTCCGGCTCGGCGAGCCGGTCCACCGAAGCGGCCAGCGACGGCAACCGGCGCGCGGCGGCCGACGGATTGATCCGCCATTCCACCCGCGCGAGCCGGGCGGCGATGGCCGCACGCTCGGTCAACCCCGGGCAGACACGATGGGCCAGGTCGAGGAAGCGCACGGCATCGGAGATCCGTTCGTCCCGCAGCGCGTGCTCGGCGGCCTCCACCAGCACGGGCACGGTCCACGGGCTGTGCGCGTCCTCGGCGTCGAGCAGCAGGGGCGCGACCTCGCCGGCGGGCGCGCCCTGGTCGTGCCGCAGGCGCGCGGCGGCGAGGCTACGCGACCGTCGGTCGGTCGCGGACATGTCGCCGAGCACCGCCGCGCGTGCTTCCGGATGACGGAACTGGCCGTGTTCCAGCAGCTCAGCGGCGTTGAGCAGGTCGATCGACGCGGTCACCGCCGCCTCGGTCAGCCCGCCGAGGTCCGCGATCATCGCCGGGCTCGCCGCGTCGCCGAGCACGGCCAGCGACCTGGCCACGGCCAGCACCTCCGGCTCGCAGCGGTGCAGGCAGCTCAGCAGGCCCTGGCGGAAGAACCGGCCGGGCACCACCTCACCCGGCTGCTCGGGCAGGTCGGCCAGCACCGCGCGCACCAGCAGCGGGCTGCCCCCGGTGACCGGGTACAGCTTCGGGGCGAGCCGCCGAGCCCGCCGCCCGCCGAGTTGTTCCGCGGCCAGTGCGGCCACGCCGTCCTCGGACAGCGGCGGCAGTTCCAGGTGTTCACCACCCTGGCGCGCGAGTTCGTCGTGCAGCGCGGAATGGCCGGCGCGCGGACTGTCCACTTCGGTCAGTACGAGCAGGAGGTCGGCGGTGTTCAGCCGTCGCAGCAGGTAACGCAGCCAGTGCAGCGATTCGGCGTCGGCGTGCTGCACGTCGTCGACGGTCACCAGCACCGGCGCCTGGTCGAGCAGGATGCGGCACAGCGAATGCCGCACCCGCGCGGTTTCCCGGTCGTCGATGTCACCCGCGCCGATTTCCAGGATGCGCTCCAGGCGGCCAGCGGTGTCCTCCGGCAGTTCCAGCCCGCGGAACAACTGGTGCACCACACCGAACGGCAGCGCGCGTTCCTCGCGTGAGCACGAAGCCGCACAGCGCCGGTACCCGGTGGCGGCTTCACCCAGCGCGGTCAGCAACTCGGTCTTGCCGGTGGCGACCGGCCCGGTCAGGCGCACCACGCGGCCACCGCCCGCCGCGAGCAGCTCGCTCAGGCGGCCCCACTGGGTGGCGCGTTCGACCAGCCCCGCTGGGACCGCGCCCGGCTCCGGCATGCTCGCGCACTCCTCGTTCCGACACCCCGCCACTTGCCGCCACCTGCACTGAATCACGTATTTTCCCTGCACACCCGGGGTACTAGGGGTTTTCCTCGAGTTGCCGCGCGGCCGGGGACAACGGCTCCGGCGGTGCGTCATGCTCCGATCATGGCGCCCGAGAGTCCGAGCCGCCCCATCCTGTTCGTCAGCTATTCCGAGAGCGGATTGCTGAACCCGATGCTCGTGCTGGCCGAAGAGCTGTCCAGGCGCGGTGTCGCCGGGCTCTGGTTCGCCACCGACGAGAACCGCCGTGCGGCGGTCGAGAAGCTGAACGCGGGTTCCCCGGTCGAGTTCTTCTCGCTGGGTGACCCGGTTCCCGAACTGTCCTCCACCACCTGGGACGACGAGACCTACCGGCTGGTCACGCAGAAGTCGAAGTTCAAGGCCCGCCGCGCGGTGATCGAGCAGACCGACAAACCGCGCCTGCGCATGGCCAAGTACCGCAAGCTCGAAGAGGCCGTGGAGAAGATCGGCCCGGCGCTGCTGGTGATCGAGAGCATGTGCCGGTTCGGCATCGAGCTGGCCATCACCAAGAAGATCCCGTACGTGCTGAGCGTGCCGTTCGTGCCGAGCAACCTGCTCACCTCGTACGTGCCGATCGGCAAGTCGTACACGCCGAAGGGCTTCCCCATCCCGCATTCCGGGCTGCCGTTCCGTGGCACGCTCGCCCAGCGGCTGAGCAACCGGCTGTTCGGCTGGCGCACGCTGACCATGGCGATGTCGAAGGAAATGCGCGCGCGGCAGGCCGAGGACGCACACGTCCGCGAGGAACTCGGCGTGGCACCGGAGGCCTTCGGCCAGTTCGTCCGCGTGGAGAAGGCCGAACTGGTGCTGTGCAACACCATTCCGGAACTGGACTACCCGTTCGAGCTGCCGGAGAAGGTGCGCACGGTCGGCGCGCTGGTGCCGCCGCTGCCCGAATCGGACGACACCGAGCTGGCGGACTGGCTGTCCGCCCGGGATTCGGTGATCTACATGGGTTTCGGCACCATCACCCGGCTCACCGCCGAGCAGGTCGGCGCGCTGGTCGAAGTGGCACGGCGGCTCGACGGCGAGCACGACGTGCTCTGGAAGCTCCCGGCCGAACAGCAGAAGTGGCTGCCGCCCGCCGACCAGCTGCCCGGCAACCTCCGGATCGAAAGCTGGGTCCCGTCACAGCTCGACGTGCTCGCGCACCCCAGCGTGAAGCTGTTCTTCTCGCACGGTGGCGGCAACGCCTACAACGAGAGTGTCTACTTCGGAAAGCCGCAGGTGATGCGGCCGCTCTGGGTGGACTGCTTCGACCAGGCGGTGCGCGGGGAGTCCTTCGGCATCAGCCTGACCCTGGACCGGCCGCACGACATGGACGTCGACGACGTGCTGGACAAGGTGACCAGGGTGCTCGGCAACAGTGCGTTCCGCACCCGTGCCGAGCGGCTCTCCCGCCTCCAGCACCAGGCGGGCGGCCGCGAGAAGGCCGCCGAACTGATCCTCGGCCTCCCGGCGATGGCGAAGGACTGAGCGGAGAAATGGGCTACAAGTACCCGGTTTCCCAGCCCTGGCTGGAAGGTCGTGAGCTGGAGTACGTGACCAAGGCGGTCACCGGCAACTGGATCTCCTCGCAGGGCCCGTACGTCCGGCAGTTCGAAGAGGCTTTCGCCGCCTACAACGGGATCGAGCGCGGCGTGGCCTGCTCGTCCGGCACCACGGCGCTGACGCTCGCGCTGCGCGCGCTCGGTGTCGGCCCCGGCGACGAGGTGCTGGTGCCCGAGTTCACCATGATCGCCACCGCGTGGGCGGTCACCTATCTCGGCGCCACGCCGGTGTTCGTCGACTGCGGTGACGACCTGAACATGGACCCGGAGCTGATCGAAGCCAAGATCACCCCGCGCACCAAGGTGATCATGCCGGTGCACATCTACGGCAGGCGCTGCGACATGGACGCGATCATGAACCTCGCGTTCGAGTACAACCTGCGCGTGGTCGAGGACACCGCCGAAGCGCACGGCGTGCGGCCGGTCGGCGACATCGCCTGCTACTCGCTGTTCGCGAACAAGATCATCACCTCCGGTGAGGGCGGCATCTGCCTGACGAACGACCACCGGCTGGCCGACCAGATCGCGCACCTGCGGGGCATGGCGTTCAACAAGGAGCACAACTTCCTGCACAAGAAGCTGGCCTACAACTTCCGCATCACCAATCTCCAGGCCGCCGTCGCGCTGGCGCAGGTGGAGCGGCTGGACGAGATCCTCGAACGGCGCGCGGCGATCGACAAGCACTACACCACCGGGCTCGAGGGCATCGACGGCATCACGCTGATGCCACCGCGGGACGTGCTGTGGATGTACGACCTGCTGGCCGACCGGCGTGACGAGCTGATGGCGCACCTGGCCGCCGAGGGCATCGAGACCCGGTACTTCTTCAAGCCGATGAGCCGTCAGCCCGGCTACCGCGCCGACGGCTGGGAGAAGCTGAACGCGAACCGCTTCGCCGAGACCGGGCTGTACCTGCCGACCTACACCCAGCTGACCGAGCCCGACCAGGACTTCATCATCGGGAAGATCCGCGCGTTCTACGGGGAAGAGTGATCATGTCGAGTGTCGAACAGCCGATGGTCCCGTTCATGCTGCGGCGGCCGGGCCAGCCCTTCCCGCCGAACGAGTACGCGCAGTTCCGGCAGCTGGACGGGCTGGTCAAGGCGTCGCTGCCGACCGGTGGCTCGGTCTGGCTGGTGACCAGGCACGAGGACGTGCGCAAGGTGCTGACCGAGCCGAAGATCAGCTCCAACCCGTCGCGGGAGGGCTTTCCCCGCCCCGGCCGGACCGGTGGCGCGCCCTCGGCGCACGAGGTGCCCGGCTGGTTCGTCTCGCTCGACCCGCCGGAGCACACCCGGTTCCGCAAGGCGCTGATCCCCGAGTTCACCGTGCGCCGCATCAAGGAGATGCGCGAGGCAGTGGAGACCATTGTGGACGGTGTGCTGGACCGCATGCTGGCCAAGGGGAACTCGGCGGACCTGGTGGCGGACTTCGCGCTGCCGGTGCCGTCGCTGGTGATCTCCTCGCTGCTCGGCGTGCCCAAGGTGGACCGCGACTTCTTCGAGTCGAAGACGCAGATCCTGGTGACCATCAGCTCCAGCGACGAGGAGCGCGACGACGCCAGCCAGCAGATCCTGCGCTACCTCAACCGGCTGATCTCGCTGCGGACGAAGCGGCCGGGTGAGGACCTGATCAGCAGGCTGGTCTCGGCGGGCACGCTCGACCCGTCGGAGATCTCCGGCGTGGCGATGCTGCTGCTGATCGCCGGGCACGAGACCACCGCGAACAACATCGCGCTGGGCGCGATGACGCTGATCGACAATCCACAGTGGATCGGTGACGAGCGGGTGGTCGAGGAACTGCTGCGGTACTACTCGGTGGCCGACATGGTGGCGCTGCGGGTGGCCGTGGAGGACGTGGAGATCGGCGGTCAGCTGATCAAGGCGGGCGAGGGCATCGTGCCGCTGGTCGCCGGGGCCAACCACGACGAGGCGATGTTCGAGCGGCCCGGCGAGTTCGACCCCGGCCGGTCGGCGCAGCACCACGTGGCCTTCGGTTACGGCGTGCACCAGTGCCTCGGGCAGAACCTGGTGCGGGTCGAGATGGATGTGGCCTACCGCAAGCTGTTCGAGCGCGTGCCGACGCTCAAGGTGGCCGAGGCTCCCGAAGGCCTGCCCTACAAATACGACGGTGTGCTGTTCGGGCTGCACGCCCTGCCTGTTTGCTGGTAGGAGACTGGGGAATGACAACTTCGCAGGACGAGCTGCCGTCGCTGGCGGCGGAGTCGGAAGGCCTGCTGCGCTTGCGGCCGAGCACGCTGTTGCGGGAGCTGCAGGAACAGGCGCCGATCTGCCGGGTGCGCACGCCTGCCGGGGACGAGGCGTGGCTGGTCACGCGCTACGCCGAGGTCAAGCAGCTGCTGATGGACGAGCGGATCGGGCGCTCGCACCTCGACCCGGGTTCGGCGCCGAAGTACGTGGACAACCCGTTGCTGGACATGCTGATCATCCCGGACCACGACGCCGCGCGGGACGCGCACAAGCAGACGCGGGCCTGGCTGGCCCCGAACTTCACCGCGCGCCGCGTGCTCAACCTGAAGCCGCGGGTGGAGGCGATCGCCGCGTCCACTTTGGATTCCTTCGCCGAGTCCGAGCGGCCGGCCGATCTGCACGGCGGGTTCTCGTTCCCGTTCGCGTTGCTGGTGCTGTGCGAACTGATCGGCGTGCCGCTGGACGAGCGGGACCGGATCCTGGAACCGTTGCAGCAGATGGGCGGGGTGGACGACCGGGAGGGCGCCGAGGGCGGGATGGGCGCGATTTTCGCCTATGCCGCGGAACTCGGGGCGCGCAAGCGCGCGGAGCCGGGTGAGGACGTCATCTCGCGCATGGTGCAGAACGGCGCGACGGACGAGCAGGTCGGGCCGATCGCGGCGAACCTGCTGTTCGCCGGGCTGGAGAGCGTCGCTTCGCACATCGATCTCGGGGTCGCCCTGCTCTCGACGAACCCGCGGCAGCTCGACGCGGCCATGTCGGACCACGGCAAGCTCACCACCGCCGTCGAAGAGGTCCTGCGCGCGGCGAAGGCGGGCGGCTCGGCGCTGCCGCGGTACGCCGCCGAAGACATCGAGATCGGCGGAGTCACCATCCGCGCCGGTGATTTGGTGCTGATCGACTTCACCCTGGCGAACTTCGACACGCAGGCCTTCGACGACCCGTCGCGCTTCGACGTGACACGCTCGCCGAACGCGCACCTGACCTTCGCGCACGGCATCTGGCACTGCATCGGGGCGCCACTGGCCAGGGTGCAGCTGCAGGTGGCCTTCTCGGCTCTGTTCACGCGGCTCCCCTCGCTGCGCCTGGCAGTCCCGATCGCCGAGCTACAGATGCGCGGCGGCGGCCTGGCCGACGGCCTGGGAGGGTTGCCGGTCACCTGGTGAACGGGAAGTGGCTAAGCGATCGGTTGCCAAGCTATCGACGTGGGCAACCGATCGCCATTGGTCTCGAAGAACTCGACGAGGACCGCTTCCACAGCGTCGGCAGGCACCTCACTATTGGCCGGGAACTCCTGGTCAGTGGTGTCCAGGTAGTAGGTGACAGGCTGGTCGTTGCCGGGTTCGCCGCTATGGCTGGTGACGGGGGTGGGTGTGTCGGCCCCGGAGTACCAAGCCACACCTTTGTCACCGTCGAAGCCCGCGAAGAATTCAGCCTTCCAAGGTGAGTCGCTGATGAAGACCTGGACCAGTACGGCGTCGCCGGGCTGCGTCCCGGCGCGCAAGTCGACGACCAGCTTCCGCAGTTGCTCCACAGTGCTTACCTGCACCGGCGCTGTGGCATGCTCGGGTTCCCAGCACAGGCTCAACTGGCCCATGGCGACCTCGCGCCTCCCCTATACACCTGGTAGAAGTCGTTTGCACCGTACACGACGAGCTCGAATCCCTCCGGGAGGATCGCGGGCAGCAGGTCCTCGCACCCTTTGGGGAAGGCGCACGGCTCGTTGTTGATGACCAAGCTCGCCTTCTTGATCTGGTATGTACGCATCATCGTGGCTGCTTTGACCTCTACATGGCTGGCCACGATCGGGCTCAGAGGTGCTCCGAGTTCCTCCTTGAAGATTCGACGGGCCTCGACCGAGTTGTTGTCTTCGCCGCTGGCGAGCCACTGCCCTCCCGCTCGTCGTCCAGGAACTCCTCGTCCGAGCTGTAGAAAACACCCTCGGTTTTGTTTCTGCCCGCGCACACGCTCTGACTTCGGCGGTACGTCAGGTGGCAAGGAGGCACGCGTCTTTTCCACGACATCGCGATGATGCCGTCGGCTCGACGCCTCTTTTTGAACCGCCTTGTACTGCCGTGCAGCGCTTTCTTCGGCCCCGGTCGAAAGCGTGGCTCCGTATTTCTCGACGGTTGCCGCCAGAGTGCTGACGACGGTCGTCCAAAGTGGTCAGATCGACGCCCGCCCGTGTGTAGCTCGTCGAGGCGTCGGCCGACTCCTGGGCGAGTGATCCTTCCGTGACCGTCGCGAATTCGCGGTCGGCCGCAGCCAAATGCGCCTTCGCCTTCTCCAGGAGGGCCTTCGCTTCCGCGCACTTGTCCAGCGAACCGGCTATCAGCGCAGCGGTGTCCCGGAGAACCGACATACGCCGATCATAGGTTCGGATTCACTGGTCGGCGCGGCATCAGTTCAGGGTGGTCAGCCAGTCGTTGATGACGTCGGCGGTGAGGTGGGACGACTCCTTCACCATGGCCATGTGGTCCGCTTCGATCATGCGTACCTCGGTCGTCGGGATCGGCACCTCGGTCATCGCGGTCTCCAGCTCGGTGCCGTCCACCTCGACCGCGCAGCGGATCAGCAGTTTGGGCGCCTCCGGGTGCAGGCCGATGTCGGTCATCTTCATGAACCAGTGCGCCATCGCCGACAGGCGCGCGCTGTTCATCTTCACCGCCGGCGAGTCCATGGTGTTGAAGTAGTTGTTCGACACCGCGTCGAAGTTGATGCCCTCGTTGCTGTCGTACCGCAGGCTCAGCGTGTCCAGCAGGATCACCGCCTCCGGGCTGATCCCCCAAGTCTGCTCCAGCACCGCCGCCGCGAAGTAGGCCAGTGTGCCCCCGGTCGAATGGCCGACCAGCACGAACGGCTCGCCGTCACTCGCCTCCAGCACGCTTTCCGCAACCACGCGCGCCGCGGCTTCCGTGGTCGCGGGCAGGCTCTCGCCCGGGGCGAAACCGACCAGCGGCAGCGCCGAGACGTGTCGCTTGCCCCGCAGGTGCGCGGCGATCCGCGCGTACATGTGCACCCCGGCACTCGCGCCCGGCGCGCTGATGCAGATCAGCCGCGGGTTCGACGGTCCTTCCGCCAGCGTCACCGCGGCGGGCAACTCCTCCAGCTCGGCCGGGGTGTCGAAGGTCGGCCGCAGCTGCGCCACGTACTTCAGCATCCGCAGCCCTTCCACCGCCTTGCCCTCGTTCACCGCCTTCATGAACAGGCCCTGCACGGTGTCGTTCGGGTCGACCAGCTGTTGCGCGCCACCGGAAACCGCCGAGGCCGAAGTGACCGCGGGCAGCTCGCTCAGCAGCCACTCCGCCAGCTTCGACGGTGTTTTGTTGTCGAACACCACACTGCTCGGCAGCTTCATGCCCAGCAGCTCGGACAGCTGGTTCCGCAGCTCCACCGCGATCAGCGAGTCGAAGCCCAGTTCGAGGAAGTCCCGTTCCGGATCGACCTCACCGGCGTCACTGTGTCCCAGCAGCACCGCCGAGGTCTGCACCACCAGCTCCTGCAACGCGTCCTGCTGCCCGGCCGGGTCCATGCCGCGCAGGCGATCCAACACGGTCACCGACGCCTTTTCCGCGGTGGTCACGACCGGATCGCCGAGCAGGCCGCGGAACAACGGCGCCGCGCCACCCTGGGAGCGCTGGCCCTCCTCGTTGAAGTGCATCGGCACAACCACCGCGTCGTCGCGCGAGATCGCCGCCTCGAACAACGCCATGCCCTGGTCCGGGGTCAGCGGCGGCATGCCGGAACGCATGATCCGTTCCATCGCGGCCTGGCTCAGCCCGCTGGTCATCCCGCTTTCCTGCGCCCACGGACCCCACGCCAGCGACGTCGCCACCAGTCCGAGGCCGCGCCGGTGCTCGGCCAGTGCGTCCAGGAAGGCGTTGGCCGCGGCGTAGTTGCCCTGCCCGACCGCGCCGGTCACCGAGGACACCGACGAGTACAAGGCGAATACCGGCAGATCCAACGAGCGCGTGGCCTGGTGCAGGTTCCACGCGGCGTCCACCTTCGGCCGCAGCACCGCGTCGAGCCGTTCCTGGGTCAGCGAACCGACCAGGCCGTCGTCGAGCACACCGGCCGCGTGGATCACCGCCGTCAGCGGGTGTTCGGCGGGGATCGACTCCAGTGTCTCCGCCAAAGCCGCCGCGTCGGCGACATCGCAGGCGGCCACCGTCACCGAAGCACCCAGCTCGGAAAGCGAAGCTTGAAGCTCGGCCGCTCCCGGCGACTGCGGGCCGCTCCGCGAAGCCAGCACCAGGTGCCTGACCCCGCGCTCGGCCACCAGGTACCGCGCGAGCACCTTGCCCAGCCCGCCGGTGCCACCGGTCAGCAGCACCGTGCCATCGGGGTCCAGTTCGCGCGGCGGCAGGTTCTCCACGTCCAGCCTGGCCAGCCGCGCCACGCGGACATTGCCCTTACGCAGCACCACCTGCGGTTCGTCCGAAGACAGCAGGGCGGGCAGCACCGCGGGTGAGGTCTCGGTGTCGTCGAGGTCGGCCAGCAGGAAGCGACCGGGGTTCTCCGACTGCGCCGACCGCACCAGCCCGCAGACCGCGGCCGCGCCCACGTCGGTCACCTTCTCCCCCGGCAGCGCGACCGCGCCACTGGTGACAAAAACCAGCTTCGAGTTCGCGAACCGCTGGTCCTCCAAGCTTTCCTTGATCAGGTTCAGCACGCGCCCGGTAAGCTCGTGCACCGACGCCGGACCGTCGGTGTCCACCCGCCCGGCCACCGACACCAGGAACACGTCCGGTGCCAGACCGCCGTCGACCAGGGTGCCGGTCAGCGTCTCACCGTAGGCCGTGATCGTCTCGCCGGCGCCGTACATCTTGTGCGCCATGTCGAACTCGTCCGCACCGATGACCGCCCAGCGCGCACCACCCGCCGGGGTCAGTTCGGCCGTGCCGGGCACCCAGTCCAAATGGAACAGTGACGGGTGGCCACTGGGGAGTTGCGGAGCGCCGATCTCGGGACGCGTGCCGCCGGTCGGCCAGAAACGCTGGTTCTGAAAGGCGTAGGTGGGCAGGTCGACGCGCCGGGCGCCCATGCCGGTGAAGTACGCGGGCCAGTCCAGGCGGACGCCGCTCACGTGCAGCTTGGCCAGCGCGGTCAGCAGCGACTTCTCCTCGGGCCGGTCCTTGCGCAGCGACGGCACGACGGCGACCTTGCGCGGCGCGTCCTCCAGGCTTTCCTGCGACAGCGCGGAAAGCACCCCGTCCGGCCCCAGCTCCAGGAACGCGCCGACCCCGTTGGACACCAAGGAGCCCACGGCATCCGCGAAGCGCACGGCCTCGCGGACGTGCCGCACCCAGTACTCCGGCGAGGTGACCTCCCCGCTGGTGACCACCGGAATCTCCGGCTCGGCGAAGGACAGGCCCGCGACCACCGTGCGGAACTCGTCCAGCATCGGGTCCATCAGCGGTGAGTGGAACGCGTGTGACACCGAAAGGCGGCTGGTCTTGCGGCCCTCGCCCTCGAACTTCGACACGATGGCGGCCACGGCGTCGTCCTCGCCGGCGATCACCACCGAGGACGGCCCGTTGACCGCGGCGAGCGAAACGGCCTCACCCAGCAGCGGCGTGACTTCTTCCTCGGTGGCCTTGATCGCCACCATCGCCCCACCGGCGGGCAACGCCTGCATGAGCCGCGCCCGCGCGGAAACCAGGGTGCACGCGTCTTCCAGCGAAAGCACGCCCGCCACGTGTGCGGCGGCGATCTCGCCGATGGAGTGCCCGGCCAGGTAGTCGGGCTTGACGCCCCACGACTCGACCAGCCGGTACAGCGCCACCTCCAGCGCGAACAACGCGGGCTGCGCGTTCCCCGTCTGGTTCAGCGCGTCGGCGTCCTCGCCCCACATCACGTCGCGGACATCGAGGTGCGCGAGCACTTCGTCCAAAGCGGACGCGAAAACCGGGAATCGGGCGTACAGCTCACGTCCCATGCCGATCCGCTGCGAGCCCTGTCCGGTGAACAGCACGGCCAGCGAGCGGTGTGAGGCCGTGCCGCGGGCGAGTTCGGTGGAGCCGACCAGCACGGCCCGGTGTTCGAACTGCGAGCGCGTGGTGGCCAGCGAATAACCGACGTCGACCGGGGAAAGGTCGGAAAGCGCGGTCACCCGGGCGATCTGGGCGTCCAGCGCGGCCTCGGACTTGCCGGAGACCAGCAGCGGCACCAGTTCCGTGCGCACGCTCGCCGGTTCGGTGGTCACCTCGGCGGGCGGGGCCTGCTCCAGGATCACGTGCGCGTTGGTGCCGCTGACACCGAACGACGACACACCCGCGCGGCGCGCCCGTCCGGCGTCCGGCCACGGGGTCGGCTCGGTCAGCAGCCGGACCTTGCCCGCCGACCAGTCCACATGGGACGAAGGCTCGGTGACGTGCAGGGTTCGCGGCAGCTCATCGTGGTTCAGCGCCATGATCGTCTTGATCACGCCCGCGACCCCGGCCGCCGCCTGCGTGTGCCCGAGGTTCGACTTGACCGCGCCCAGCAGCAGCGGGCGTTCGCGGTCCTGGCCGTAGGTGGCCAGCAGTGCCTGCGCCTCGATCGGGTCGCCGAGGGTGGTGCCCGTGCCGTGCGCTTCCACAGCGTCCACATCGGACGAAGACAGCCCGGCACTGGCCAACGCCGCCCGGATCACCTCGCGCTGCGACGGCCCGTTCGGCGCGGACAGGCCGTTGGACGCACCGTCCTGGTTGACCGCGGAACCCCGCACCACCGCGAGCACCGGATGCCCGTTGCGCTGCGCGTCGGACAGCTTCTCCAGCAACAGCACGCCGATGCCCTCGGACCAGCCGGTCCCGTCGGCACTGTCCGAAAAGGCCTTGCAGCGCCCGTCCGGCGCGAGCCCGCCCTGACGGGTGAACCCGGCGAAGTTCGACGACGTGGTCATCACCGTGACTCCACTGGCCAGCGCCAGCGAGCATTCCCCGCTGCGCAGGGCGTGCCCGGCCAGGTGCATCGCCACCAGCGACGACGAGCACGCCGTGTCGACGGTGACCGCCGGGCCCTCCAGCCCGAAGGTGTAGGACAGGCGGCCGGAGATCACGCTGGCCGAGGTCCCCATGCCCGCGTGGCCTTCGACGTCCTCCTGCGACGCGATCAGCACGTGCCCGTAGTCCTGGCCGTTCGTGCCGGCGAACACCCCGGTGCGGCTGCCGCGCAGGGAAAGCGGGTCGATCCCGGCCCGCTCGATCGCCTCCCACGACACCTCCAGCAGCAGCCGCTGCTGCGGGTCCATCGCCAGCGCCTCACGCGGGGAGATGCCGAAGAACCCGGGGTCGAATTCGGCGGCGTCGTAGAGGAAACCGCCCTGCAGCGTGGCGCTCTGACCCTGGCCGTCGCCCGCGAGCACGCTGAGGTCCCACCCGCGGTCGGTCGGGAAGCCGCCGATCGCGTCGGTGCCGTCGGACAGCAACGTCCACAGGTCCTCCGGTGAGGACACCCCGCCGGGGAACCGGCACGCCATGCCGACCACCGCGACCGGTTCGTGCCTGCCCGCCTCCGCCTCCTCGAGGCGCCGCCGGGTCTCGTGCAGATCGGCGGTGACCCACTTCAGGTACTCAACGAGCTTCTCTTCGTCGGGCATCGTCGGAAAACCTCTCCCTGTCAGCGGTCAGCCGAGCCGCGGCCTAGTTCGTTGTCGATGAAGGCCAGCACCTCGTCGGTGCTCGCCGCGTGGATCCGCTCCGCCACCGGGGCCGCCTCTTCGGCCTTGCCCGCGCCGCCGACCTGCGCGAGCAGGTTCCGCAGTCGCGCGGCCACCCCGGCCCTGGCCAGTTCGTCCGCGTCGCTGGCGGAGAGCGCGCTCTCCAGCCGGTCCAGCTCGGCGAGCAGCGACGGACCCTCGTCCGGCGCGGTGCCGAGCAGTTCGGCCACCAGGAACTCGGCGAGCGCGGTGGGCGTCGGGTAGTCGAAGACCAGCGTGGCGGGCAGCACCGCGCCGGTCGCCGCGGCGAGGCTGTTGCGCAGCTCCACCGCGGTCAGCGAGTCGAAACCGAGCTGGCGGAACTCGCGGTCCGGTTCGATCGCGTCGGCCGAGGCGTGCCCGAGCACCACCGCGGCGTGCGTGCGCACCAGGTCCATCACGAACCGCACGCGCTCGTTCTCCCGCATGCCGGTCAGGCGCTGGGCCAGTCCGGCGCCACCGCCCGCGCGGCCACCGGCGGCCCGGCGGCCGGTGCGCACCAGCCCGCGCAGGATCGGCGCGATCGGCGCGTCGGAGCGGGCGTTGCCGGTCCGCACCCGCAGCGGCACCAGCACGGCGTCGTCGCGGGCGGTCGCCGCGTCGAACAGGGCCAGGCCCTGCGCGAGCGACAGCGGCGGGGTGACCGAGCGCTCCATGCGCTCGACCGCGCCCGCGTCCAGGCCGCTGGTCATGCCGCCGTCCTGGGTCCACGGCCCCCACGCCAGCGAGGTGGCGGGCAGGCCGAGTTCGCGGCGATGGCGGGCCAGCGAGTCGAGGAACACGTTCGCCGCGGCGTAGTTGCCCTGACCGGCGCTGCCGAGCACCCCGGAAACCGAGGAGTACAGGACAAACGCGGCCGGCCCGAGTTCCTTGGTTGCCTCGTGCAGGTTCCAGGCGCCGTCGACCTTCGGCCGCATGACGGTGTCCAGCCGTTCCGGGGTGAGCGAGCCGACCACGCCGTCGTCGAGCACACCGGCCGTGTGGATCACCGCGGTCAGGTCGCCGGAGATGTTCGCCAGCAGCGCGTCCACCGAGGCGCGGTCGGCCACGTCGCAGGCCACTACATCTACTTCGGCACCGTGTGCGGTCAGCTCGGCCCGCAGCTCGAGCGCGCCGGGCGCGTCCGGACCACGCCGCGAGGTGAGCACCAGGTGCTTCACACCGCGTTCGCCGACCAGGTGGCGGGCCAGTTCCGCACCGAGGCCGCCGGTACCACCGGTGACCAGCACGGTTCCCTCGGCGTTCCACTCCGGCGCCGGGGCACCTTCGGCCGCCCGCGCCAGCCTGCCCACCTTCGGCACGCCGTCGCGCACGACCACCTGCGACTCACCGGAGGCCAGCAACGCGGGCAGCATCGGCAACAGGTCGAGTGAATGGTCCTCACCGTCCACGTCCACCAGCAGGAAGCTGCCGGGGTTCTCGGACTGGGCGGTGCGCACCAGGCCCCAGATCGGCGCGGCGGTCAGGTCACCACCGCCGCGGGTCACGAAGAGCACGCGGGAGCGGGCGAACCGGCTGTCCGCCAGGTACTCCTGCACGATGCCGAGCACGCGGCCGGTGGTTTCGCGGACCAGCTGCGGCACGTCGCCGTCGCTGCCACCGGTCACCGGCACCAGGATCAGGTCAGGCACGCCGTCCGACTCCGCGATCGTGTCCACAAGGGACTGTGCCGAAGCGGAGACGTCGAATCCGGCGGACTTCACCGCCGCGCCGACGCCCAGTTCGTCCGCACCGACCACGGCCCAGCGGCTGCCTTCGGGCACCGGTCCGAGTTCGGCGGGCACCGGCACCCAGTCGACGGTCAGCAGGGCGTCTTGCTGCTGGGTGTTCTCGCGCACGGCCACCAGCGGCCGCATGACCAGCGATTCGACCGAGCACACCGGAGCGCCCTCACCGTCGGCGGCGGCCAGCGAAACCGAATCGCGGCCGGTCCGCTTGAGCTTGACCCGCAGCACGGTGGCACCCGAGGCGTGCAGCGACAACCCGGTCCAGACCGCGGGGGAGAGCCCGGCGTCCAGACCGTCCACATCGGCCAGATCGACCGCCTGGGTGGCGACGGCCAGCAGGGCCGGGTGCAGGCCGAAGTGGGCCGCGTCCGCCAGGTCCTCGGGCAGTTCGACCTCGGCGTACACCTCGTCGCCGGAGATCCACGCTTCCTTCAGTCCTCGGAAGTTCGCACCGAATTCCGACTCGGAGTACCAGTCCGCGAGGTCCACGGGCTCGGCACCCGCGGGCGGCCACTCGGCGGGGAGCTCGGCGATCTGCTCGCCGTTGCCCAGCACCCCGGTGGCGTGCGTGGTCCAGGTGTCGAGCGAGGTGCTGGGCCGCGAGTAGATCTCGATGGCCCGGCGGCCCTGCTCGTCGGCCGCGCGGACCCAGACCTGCAACGCGACCGCGTCACGCTCGCCGAGCACCAGCGGCGTGGTCACGGTCAGCTCCTCGATCCGGTCGCAGCCGACCTGGTCGGCGGCGCGGATCGCGACCTCGGCGAACCCGGTCTCGGGGAAGGTGGCCACACCGTTCACCACGTGCTCGGAGATCCACGGCAGCGCGGCGGGCGCGATCCGGCTGGTGAAGACCAGTCCGTCGGAACCGGCCACCGGCATCGCCGCGCCGAGCAGCGGGTGCTCGGCGGCGACCAGGCCGATGTCACCGACGTCGCCACGGCGCGCCCCGGCGGTGACCGGCCAGAAGTCCTCGTGCTGGAAGGCGTAGGCGGGCAGGTCGACACGACGGGCCCCGGTTCCGGCGAACACCGGTCGCCAGTCCACGCCGACGCCGCTCACGTGCAGCTTGGCCAGCGCGGTCAGCGCCGCGGTTTCCTCGTCGCGATCCTTGCGGCACGCCGGAACCAGCACCGCGTCGGGCGCGGATTCGGCGGCCATCGCGGTGAGCACCCCGTCCGGGCCCAGCTCCAGGAACGCCGTGACGCCCGCTTCGGTCATCGTCGTGATGCCGTCGGCGAACCGCACGGTGTCCCGCACGTGCCGCACCCAGTACTCGGGCGAGGTGACGTCTCCGCCGGTCACGACCGGGAGCCGTGGCTCGGCGAAGGTCAGGCCCGCCACCACGGCACGGAAGTCGTCCAGCATCGGGTTCATCAAAGGTGAGTGGAACGCATGGCTGACCGGCAAACGCCTAGACTTGGCGAACTTCGAGGCCACCGCCTCGGCCGCCGCCTCGTCCCCGGCGATCACCAGCGACCGCGGTCCGTTGACCGCCGCGATGGAGACACCCTCGGGAAGCGTGAGTTCGTCCTCGGTGGCCTGGAGCGCGATCATCGCGCCGCCCGTGGGCAGCGCCTGCATCAGGCTCGCCCGCGCGTTGACCAGCTTGCACGCGTCATCCAGGGAGAACACCCCGGCCACGTGCGCGGCGGCGACCTCGCCGATGGAGTGCCCGGCCAGGTGGTCCGGCTTGATGCCCCACGACTCGATCAGCCGGTACAGCGCCACCTCGACGGCGAACAGCGCGGGCTGCGCGAAACCGGTCTGGTTCAGGGCTTCCTGGTCCTCACCCCACATCACGTCGCGCACTCGCGGGTCGAGCTTGGCGAGCACCGCGTCGAGCGCGTCGGCGAAGACCTCGAACCGGGCGTGCAGTTCACGCCCCATCCCGATCCGCTGCGAACCCTGGCCGGAGAACAGCACGCCCAGCGAGCGCCCGGTGGCCGTACCACGGGCCACCTCGGTGAGGCCGTCCTCAGTGGACAGAAGCACCGCGCGCTGGTCGAGGTTCGCCCGGCCGGTCACCAGCGAGTAGCCGATGTCCAGCGGATTCCCTTCGGCGGCGCGGATCCGGTCGAGCTGGTCGTCCAGCGCGGACCGGCCGCGGGCGGACACCGGCAGCGGGACGGCCTTCGGTTCGACCCGCGCCTGTTCGATCACCGGCGCCTGCGGAGGTGCCTGCTCCAGGATCACGTGGGCGTTCGTGCCGCTGATGCCGAAGGACGAAACGCCGGCGCGGTACGGCCGGTCGACCTCGGGCCATTCACGCGGCGCGGTCAGCAGCGACACCGCACCCGAAGTCCAGTCCACATGGGACGAAGGACGGGTGACGTGCATGGTGCGCGGCAGCACACCGTGCTGCATGGCCAGCACCATCTTGATCACGCCCGCGACCCCGGCCGCGGCCTGCGTGTGCCCCAGGTTCGACTTGACCGAACCGAGCCACAGCGGCTCGTTCCGGTTGCGGCCGTACGTCGCCAGCAGCGCCTGCGCTTCGATCGGGTCGCCCAGCGCGGTCCCGGTGCCGTGTGCCTCAACCGCGTCCACATCGGACGGTTGCAGTCCGGCACTGGTGAGCGCCTGGCGAATGACCCGTTGCTGCGACGGCCCGTTCGGCGCGGTCAGGCCGTTCGACGCACCGTCCTGGTTGATCGCCGAACCCCTTACCACGGCAAGGATCCTGTGCCCGTTGCGTTCCGCGTCCGACAGCCGTTCGACCACCAGCACACCGACGCCCTCGGACCAGCCCGTGCCGTCCGCGCCGTCGGCGAACGCCTTCGAGCGGCCGTCCTGCGCGAGGCCGCCCTGCCGGTCGAAACCGCCGAAGCTGGACGGCGTGGTCATCACCGTGACCCCGCTCGCCAGCGCCAGCGAGCACTCTCCACTTCGGAGCGCCTGAGCGGCGAAGTGCAGTGCCACCAAGGAAGACGAGCACGCGGTGTCGACGGTGACCGCCGGGCCTTCGAAGCCGAAGGTGTAGGACAGGCGGCCGGAGATCACGCTGGCCGAGGTGCCGGTCCCGGCGTGGCCCTCCATGTCGTCCTGCGACCGCATCACCAGGTGCTGGTAGTCCTGCCCGTTCGTACCGACGTAGACCCCGGTCCGGCTGCCGCGCAGCGAGGTCGGGTCGATGCCGGCCCGCTCGATCGCCTCCCAGGTGCTCTCCAGGAGCAACCGCTGCTGCGGGTCCATCGCGACGGCTTCCCGAGGTGAGATCCCGAAGAACGAGGCGTCGAACCCGGCCACGCCCGGCAGGAAGCCGCCGCGCCCGGTCACCCCGCTCGACGGGCCGTCGCCGTTGAGCCAGTCGGTTTCCCAGCCGCGGTCCTCGGGGAACTCGCTGATCGCGTCGCCGCCCTCGACCAGCAGCTGCCACAGGTCCTCCGGCGTGTTCACACCACCCGGGAACTTGCAGCTCAACCCGACGATGACCACCGGCTCGTCGGTCACCTCGGCGACCGCGGCCGGCTCGTCGAGCATCGAGCCCTCGCCGAGCAGTTCGGCGAGCAGGTACTCGGCGAGCACCCGCGGGGTCGGGTAGTCGAAGACCAGGCTCGCGGGCAGCGTCAGCCCGGTCAGCGCGGAGATCTGGTTGCGCAGCTCGACCGCGGTGAGCGAGTCGAACCCGAGGTCGCGGAACGCCTTGTCGACGCTGACCGCTTCCTTGCCGGAGTGCCCGAGCACCTCGGCGGCCCGCGTGCGCACGAGGTCCAGCACCGGCTCGACCCGCTGCTCCCCGCTCAGGCCGCGGAGGCCGCGCTGCAGTTCGGACGCGGCGGAGGCCGCCTCGCGGCGTTCGTTCTCGACCTGGTCCAGCACGCGCTGGGCTTCGGGCAGTTCGGCCAGCAGCGGGCTCGGCCGCATGCTCAGCAGACCGTGCAGCAGCTGCGGCTGACGCAGGTCCGCGACCACCGTGGTGGCCGAGCCCTCGGCGGCGAGCTGCCACAGCGCGGTGATCGCCAGCTCGGGGTCGAGCGTGGCGGATCCGGCGCGCGCCTGGTCGGCCATGCCGCCACCGGCCCAGGCGCCCCAGGCGATCGAGGTGGCGGGCAGACCGCGGTCGCGGCGCTGCTGGGCCAAGGCGTCGAGCACGGCGTTGGCCGCGGCGTAGTTGCCCTGTCCCGGGTTGCCGACCGCGCCGGCGACCGAGGAGAACAACACGAACGCGGCGAGGTCCTTCTCCCGCGTGAGTTCGTCGAGGACACGAGCCGAGTCGACCTTGGCCGCGAACACCGCCTCGAACCGCTCCGGCGTCAGGCTTTCCAGCACACCGTCGTCGAGCACACCGGCCGTGTGCACCACGGCGGTCAGGTCCGGGATCCCGTCGAGCAGGGCCGCCACGGCGTCCCGGTCCGCCACGTCACAGGCCGCGATGGTGACGTCGGCGCCGAGACCGGTCAGCTCCTCACGCAGTTCGGCGGCACCCGGCGCGTCCGGTCCACGACGGCTGACCAGCACGAGCCGGTCGACGCCGCGGCGGGCCAGGTCACGGGCGACCCTGGCACCGAGCGCGCCGGTGCCACCGGTGATCAGCGCGGTACCGGACGGCTCCCAGACCGCGCGATCACCGGACGCGGCGACCAACCGCCTGCCGAACACCCCGTGCGGGCGGACGGCGACCTGGTCCTCGGTGCTGCCGAACACTGCGGGCAGGCGGCGCAGCACGCGGTCGTCCAGCTTCTCCGGCAGATCGATCAGGCCACCCCAGCGCTGAGGCTGCTCCAGCGCGGCGACCCGGCCGAGCCCCCAGACGGCGGCCTGGCCGGCGTCCAGCACCGGATCGGTGCGGCCGATCGACACGGCGCCGCGGGTGATCGCCCAGACCGGCGCGAGCACCCCGGCATCGCCGAGGGCCTGGAACAGGGTGGTCGTTTCGGTGGCCCCGGCCAGGGAAAGCACGCGGTCGGCAGTGATCCCGGACAACTGCTCGGCGAGCGAAGCGCGGTCGGTGATCTCGACGCGGGTGACCTCGGCACCGAGCGAACCGATCAGCGCGCCGGTCCAGATCTCGTCGGCGTCGGCCGGTACGGCGACCAGCCAGCTCCCGGACGCGCTCTCGTCGAGGCTGAGCTGTTGCCACTCCTCGCGGAACAACCAGGAATCCACTGTGGACTGCGCATGCCTGCGGGTGCGCCACGCCGACAGCGCGGGCACCACCGCCGAGACGGTGTTGTCGTCCAGTTCCAGCGTTTCGGCGAGCGTGGCCAGGTCCTCGCGCTCGACCGCGGCCCAGAACGCCTGGTCCACGGGGTCCTGACCGGCCCCGAACTGGGTGCCGAACCCGCTGCCCTCGACCCAGAAGTGCTCGTGCTGGAAGGCGTAGGTGGGCAGGTCGACCCGGTGCGCGCCGGTGCCGTCGAAGAAGGCGGTCCAGTCGATCCGGACACCCGCGACGTGCAGCCGGGCCAGCGCGGTGACCAGCGCCTTTTCCTCGTCGCGGTCCTTGCGGAGACTGGGCACCGCGATCTCGGCGACCTCGGCGGCCATCGCCGAGAGCGTGCTGTCCGGGCCCAGTTCGAGGTACGCCGTGTCGGGCTTCAGGTGATCGGCGAAACGCACGGTGTCGCGCACGTGCCGGACCCAGTAGTCCACGGTGGTGACTTCCCCCGGCATGGGGATGCTCGGCTCGTGGAAGGTCAGGCCTTCGATGGCCGCGCGGAAATCGTCGAGCATCGGGTCCATCAGCGGCGAGTGGAACGCGTGCGACACCTTCAGCCTGCTGGTCTTCTCGAATCCAGCCGCGATTTCCAGCACCGCGGCTTCCTCTCCAGCGATGACCACGGACGACGGCCCATTCACGGCCGCGATCGAGACGCCCTCGGTCAGCGTGATCTCGTCTTCGGTCGCCTTGATCGCCACCATCGCGCCACCGGTCGGGAGCGCCTGCATCAGGCGGGCCCGCGCGGAAACCAGCGTGCACGCGTCTTCCAAGGTGAGCACCCCGGCCACGTGCGCCGCGGCGATCTCCCCGATCGAATGCCCGGCCAGCGCGTCCGGCTTGATGCCCCAGGACTCGGCCAGCCGGAACAACGCCACTTCCAGCGCGAACAACGCGGGCTGCGCGTTCCCGGTCTGGTTCAGCGCCTCCTGATCCTCGCCCCACATCACCTCGCGGATGTCGAGGTGCTCGAAGACCTCATCCATGGCCTTGGCAAAGGCCGGGTACCGCTCGTACGGCTCACGCCCCATGCCGATCCGCTGCGAACCCTGCCCGGCGAACAGGAAGGTCAGCTTGCGCGTGCTCGCGGTGCCTCGCGCGACCTCGGCGCCGTCGACCAGCACCGCCCGGTGCTCGAACCGGGACCGGCCGCTGGCCAGCGAGTACCCGATGTCGACAGCGGGGCCGCTGAGGGTCCTGACCCGTTCGATCTGGGCGTCCAGCGCGGCCTCGGTTTTCGCCGACACCAGCCACGGCACGACGGCCGGGGTGAAGGTCGGCTCCGGCTTCTCAGCCACCTCGACCTCGGGTGCCTGCTCGAGAATGATGTGGGCGTTCGTGCCGCTGATGCCGAACGACGAGATCCCGCCACGCAGGGGCCGGTCGGCTTCCGGCCACTCGCGCGGCGCGGTCAGCAGCGAGACCTTGCCGGTGTTCCAGTCCACATGGGACGACGGCTGCTCGACGTGCAGCGTGCGCGGCAACACCCGGTTCTGCAACGACAGCACCATCTTGATCACCCCGGCGACGCCGGCTGCGGCCTGCGTGTGCCCGAGGTTCGACTTGATCGAGCCGAGCCACAGCGGTTCTTCCCGGTTGCGGCCGTAGGTCGCCAGCAGCGCCTGCGCCTCGATCGGGTCACCCAGCGCGGTCCCGGTCCCGTGCGCTTCCACCGCATCTACGTCCGAAGTGGACAGACCAGCCGAAGCCAGCGCCTGGCGGATGACCCGCTGCTGCGAAGGACCGTTCGGCGCGGTCAGCCCGTTCGACGCACCGTCCTGGTTGATCGCACTGCCGCGCACCACGGCGAGGATCTTGTGCCCGTTGCGCTGCGCGTCGGACAGCCGCTCCAGCACCAGCACACCGACACCCTCGGACCAGCCCGTACCGTCCGCGCTGTCCGCGAACGCCTTGCACCGGCCGTCCTGCGCGAGCCCGCCCTGCCGGGAGAACTCCATGAACATGCCGGGGGTGGCCATCACCGTCACCCCGCCCGCGAGCGCCAGCGAGCACTCTCCACTTCGGAGCGCCTGGGCCGCGAAGTGCAGTGCCACCAAGGAAGACGAGCACGCCGTGTCGACGGTGACCGCCGGGCCCTCCAGCCCGAAGGTGTAGGACAGGCGACCGGAGATCACACTGGCCGACGTGCCGGTCCCGGCGTGGCCTTCCATGCTCTCCTGCGCGCCCATGACCAGCTGTGAGTAATCCTGGCCGCTCGTGCCGACGTACACCCCGGTCCGGCTGCCGCGCAGCGAGGCCGGGTCGATGCCCGCGCGCTCGATCGCCTCCCACGAAGTCTCCAGGAGCAACCGCTGCTGCGGGTCCATCGCGACCGCTTCACGAGGCGAGATGCCGAAGAAGCCGGGATCAAAACCGGCCACCCCGGGCAGGAAGCCGCCCTGGCCGGTGACGCTGCTGCCGGGCCCGCCACCGGCGAGCCATTCCAGGTTCCAGCCGCGGTCCTCGGGAAAGCCGCTGATCGCGTCGCGTCCGTCGACCAGCAGGTCCCACAGTTCTTCCGGCGAGTTGACGCCACCGGGGAAACGGCAGCTCAGTCCGACGATCACGATCGGCTCATCGGCCACCTTCGCCACCGCGGGCAGCTCGTCCACCGGCTCGTCGTCGCCGAACAGCTCGGTGTTCAGGAACTCCGCGAGCACCAGCGGGGTCGGGTAGTCGAAGACCAGCGTGGCGGGCAGGCTCATGCCGGTCGCCTGGCCGAGCCGGTTGCGCAGCTCGACCGCGGTCAGCGAGTCGAAGCCCAGCTGGCGGAAGTCGCGTTCGGCGTCGACCGCGTCGGTCGAGTCGTGGCCGAGCACGGCCGCCGCTTCGGTGCGCACCAGGTCGACCAGCGCCTTCACCCGCTCGTCGCGGCCGAGGCCCGCCAGCTTCCGCAGCGCGCCACTGCCCCGGCCACCGGTCGCCGCCTTGCGACGGCCGGTGGTCATCAGCCCGCGCAGCATCGGCGGCACCGCCATCGGCGCGGCGTTCGAGCCGGTGATGATGCTGGCGGGCACCACCAGCGGTTCGTCGACGGTGATCGCCGCGTCGAACAGCGACAGCCCCAGTTCCACCGACAGCGCCGGGGTCCCGGCGCGGGCCATGCGCTCCAGCGCGGCGGCGTCCATGTCACTCGCCATGCCGGCGCCCGCCCAGGCACCCCAGGCCAGCGAGGACGCGGGCAGTCCGGCGGCTCGCCGCTGCGTGGCGAGCGCGTCGAGATAGCTGTTGGCCGCCGCGTAGTTGCCCTGCCCGGCCGCGCCCATCACACCGGAAATCGAGGAGTAGAGCACAAAATCGGCGAGGTCGAGGTCCCGCGTCAGCTCGTGCAGGTGCCAGGCGGCGTCCACCTTCGGCCGCAGCACCTTGCTGATCCGGTCCGGGGTGAGCGAGCCGACCACACCGTCGTCGAGCACGCCGGCGGTGTGCACCACGGCGGTCAGCGGGTACTCGTCGGGCACGCCCGCGAGCAGGGCGGCGACCGACTCCCGGTCGCTCGCGTCGCAGGCCACCACGTCGACGTCGGCGCCGTGCGCGATCAGCTCGGCCTGCAGTTCGACCGCGCCCGGCGCGTCCGGCCCGCGGCGGCTGGTCAGCAGCAGGTGCCGGACCCCGCGCGTGCCGACCAGGTGCCGTGCCAGCTCGGCGCCGAGCCCGCCGGTGCCACCGGTGATCAGCACCGTGCCCTCGGCGTCCCACTGGCCGGGCACGGTCAGCACGATCTTGCCGATGTGCTGGGCGCGGCTCATGAACCGGAACGCGTCCTTCGCGCGGCGCACGTCCCAGGTGCGGATCGGCAGCGGTTCGATGGCGCCGCCGTCGAACAGCTCCTTCAGCTCGTTGTGCATCTGCTGGATCCGGTCCAGCTCCACCCAGCCGAGGTCGAAGGCCTGGTAGTCGATGCCCGGCAGGCTCGCCGGATCACGCAGATCGGTCTTGCCCATCTCCAGGAACCGGCCGCCCTCGCCGAGCAACCGCAGCGACGCGTCGATCAGTTCCCCGGCCAGCGCGTTGAGCACCACGTCGACCTGGCCGAACTTGGCTTCGAAGCCGGCGTTCCGCGAAGACGCGATGTGGTCGTCGTCCAGGCCGAATCCGCGCAGGGTCTCCCACTTGCCCTCGCTGGCGGTCGCGTAGACCTCCGCGCCGAAGTGCCGGGCCAGCTGGACCGCCGCCATGCCGACACCCCCGGCACCGGCGTGCACCAGCACCTTCTCCCCCGGCTGGACCGCGGCGAGGTCGTGCAGCGCGTAGTACGCGGTGAGGAAAACCAGCGGATACGCGGCGCCCTCCTCGAACGACCAGTGCTCCGGCAGCTTGGTCAGGAAGCGCTCGTCGACCACGCCCTCCGGGCCGAAGCCGCCGAAGAGCATGCCCATCACCCGGTCGCCGGGCTTCAGGCCGACCACGTCCGGTCCGGTTTGAACGATCACACCCGCTGCCTCGTTGCCGAACACGCCCGCCTCACCGGGGTACATGCCCAGCGCGTTCAGCACGTCGCGGAAGTTCAGGCCCGCCGCGCGGATCGCCACGCGTACCTGGCGCTCGGTCAGCGGCTCCAGCAGATCTGGGCTGGGCGCCAGGATCAGCTCGTCCAGGCTGCCCTTGTTCGCGGTGGCCAGTCGCCACGGCGTGCCCTCCGGCGGCACCAGCGCCTGGCTGGCCGACAGCCGGGCCAGGCGGCCGAGGTGGGCGGTGCCCGCCCGCAACGCGACCTGGGTCTCACCGAGTTCGAGCAGCTCGGTCAGGTTGTTCAGCACGGCCGCGGATTCGGCCGTCTCGTCGAGATCGGCGAGCAGGAAGCGGCCGGGGTTTTCCGCCTGTGCCGAGCGCACCAGGCCCCAGACCGCGGCGGCGGCCAGGTCCCGCACGGCCTCGCCACCGACGGCGGTCGCCCCACGGGTCACCAGCACCAGCGGCTTCCCTGACTCGTCGGCGAGGGTGTCGCGGATCAGTTCCTGCGCGCGGGCGGTCAGCTCGTGCACAGCGTCGACGCCCTCTGCACCGGCGAACTGGGCCAGGATCGCGTCGGCTTCTCCGGCTTCGGCGGTCGGCGTGAGGCCGAACAGGTCCTCGCCGTGGAGCGCCCACTTCGCGGCGGGCCGGTCGGCGGCCAGTTCGGCGGGCGACCAGTCGACCACGAACAGCGAGTCGTTGACCTGGCCCTGCGGCTTCGGCGCCTCGTCGACCGAAGAAGCACGCAGCGAAAGGGATTCCACCGAAAGCACCGGCGCGTCTTCGACATCGACCGCGGTCACGGACATCGACTCACCGCCCGTGCGGGACAACCGGACCCGCAGCACCGAAGCGCCCACCGCGTGCAGCGAGGCACCGTGCCAGGCGAACGGCAGCCCGCGGCTTTCCTCGTCCAGGAACACGATCGCGTGCAGTGCCGCGTCCAGCAGCGCCGGGTGCAGCCCGAACGCGGCCGCGTCCTCGACCTGCTCGGGCAGTTCGACCTCGGCGTAGACCTCGTTTTCCGCGCGCCAGACCGCTTTCAGGCCCTGGAACACCGGGCCGTAGCTCAGGCCGCCCTCTTCGGCGAGCCGGGCGTAGTGGCCGTCCAGCTCGACCGGCTCGGCTCCGGCGGGCGGCCATTCGCCGATGCCCTCCGGCACGGATTCGCTGGTGCTCAGTGTTCCGCCGACGTGCTGGGTCCACTCGCGACCGGTGCCGTCGGCGGGTTGCGCGTACACACCGACCTCACGGCGGCCGTGGTCGTCTGGCTCACCGACGCGCACCTGCACCGCGACACCGGACCGGTCGTCGAAGGCCAGCGGCACCATCAGCGCCAGGCCCTCCACGCGGTCGCAGCCGACCAGGTCCCCGGCCCGGATGACCAGGTCGAGGAAGCCGGTGCCGGGGAACACCACCCGGCCGCCGACCCGGTGGTCGGCCAGCCACGGGTGGGTGGTCAGCGCGAGCCGCCCGGTCAGCACGATCTCGTCCGAACCGGCGACCGCCATCGCGGCGGTGAGCAGCGGGTGCTTGGTGGAGAACAGGCCCAGCCCGGAAACGTCCCCGGCCCGCGCACCGGTGGCCATCGACGGCCAGCACTTCTCGTGCTGGAAGGCGTAGGTCGGCAGATCGATGCGACGGGCCCCGGTACCGGCGAACCAGCTCCTCCAGTCCACCGGAACGCCGTTGACGTGCAGTTTCGCCAGTGCGGTCAGCGCGGCGGCTTCCTCGGGCCGGTCCTTGCGCAGCACCGGCACCACCACCGCGTCCGGCGCGGTCTCGGCGACCATCGCGGACAGCACGCCCTCGGGACCCAGTTCCAGGAAGACCCCGGCGCGTTCGGTGACCAAAGTGGACACCGCGTCGGCGAACCGGACGGCTTCGCGGACGTGCCGCACCCAGTACTCCGGTGAGGTCACGTCGCCCGAGGTGATCACCGGAATCTGCGGCTCGCCGAAGGTCAGACCTTCGATGGCGGCCCGGAAGTCGTCGAGCATCGGGTCCATCAGCGGCGAGTGGAACGCGTGCGACACCTTCAGACGCGAGGTCTTCTCGAAGTTCGAAGCGATCTCCAGGACCGCGGTCTCGTCCCCGGCGACGACCACGCTCGACGGCCCGTTCACCGCGGCGATCGACACCTCGTCGGTCAGCAGCGGCGCGACCTCCGCTTCGGTGGCGCGGATCGCCACCATCGCCCCACCGGCCGGGAGCGCCTGCATCAGGTTCGACCTGGCGGTGACCAGCGTGCACGCGTCTTCCAGGCTGACCACCCCGGCGACGTGCGCGGCGGCGATCTCGCCGATCGAGTGGCCCGCCAGGAACCGCGGCTTCACGCCCCACGACTCGACCAGCCGGAACAACGCCACCTCGATGGCGAACAACGCCGGCTGGGTGTAGCCGGTCTCGTTCAGCCGCTCGGCCGAGCTGCCCCACATGACGTCGCGCACGGCCGGGTCGAGAAGCGCGAGCACGCCGTCCAGTGCCTCGGCGAACACGGGGTAACGCGCGTGCAGCTCGTGGCCCATGCCGAGCCGCTGCGAACCCTGGCCGGAGAACAACACGGCCAGCGGCCGATCGACCGCGGTACCCCTGGCAACCTCGGTCAGACCATCCTTTGTGGACAGGAGAACCGCGCGGTGCTCCAGTTCGGTGCGCGTGGTCACCAGCGAGTACGCGGTGTCCAGCGCGGAGTGGTCGTCCAGGAACGAGCGGATCCGGGCCAGCTGGCCGTCGACCGCTTCCGGCGTTTTCGCCGAGACCGGCAGCGCCACGATCTCCGGCTCGTCCCGGTCCGCCGGTTCGGCTTCGATCACCGGCGTGTGCTCGAAGATCACATGGGCGTTGGTCCCGCTGAGGCTGAACGAGGACACCCCGGCCCGCCGGGCGCGGCCCGCGTCCGGCCATTCGGTGGCTTCGGTGACCAGTTGCACCGAGCCGGTCGTCCAGTCCACATGGGACGTCGGCTCGGCCACGTGCAGTGTTTTGGGCACCACACCGTGACGCAGCGCCAGCACGGTCTTGATCACTCCGGCGACGCCGGCGGCGGCCTGCGTGTGCCCGAGGTTCGACTTCACCGAACCGAGCAGCAGCGGGCGGTCGCGATCCTGGCCGTACGTGGCCAGCAACGCCTGCGCTTCGATCGGGTCGCCCAGCTTGGTCCCGGTGCCGTGCGCTTCGACAACGTCCACATCGGACGCCGCGAGGCCGGCACCGGCCAGCGCGGCGCGGATCACCCGGCGCTGTGACGGCCCGTTCGGCGCGGTGAGGCCGTTCGACGCGCCGTCCTGGTTGACCGCGCTGCCGCGCAGCGTGGCGAGCACTTGGTGCCCGTTGCGGCGCGCGTCGGACAGGCGCTCCATCACCAGCACGCCGACACCCTCGGACCAGCTGGTGCCGCCGGCGTCGTCGGAGAAGGCGCGGCACCGGCCGTCCGGCGCGAGCCCGCCCTGCGCGGTGAACCCGGCGAAGCTCATCGGCGTGCTCATCACCGCGACACCACCGACCAGCGCCAGCGAGCTTTCCCCGGTGCGCAGCGACTGCGCGGCCAGGTGCAGTGCGGTCAGCGACGACGAGCAAGCGGTGTCGATGGTCAGCGACGGGCCGACAAAGCCGAAGCTGTAGGAAACACGGCCGGAGATGACCGCGGCGGCCAGGCCGGTGCTGGCGTGGCCTTCGAGGTCTTCGTTGGCCCGCAGCACCACGTTGGTGTAGTCCTGCCCGCCGGTGCCGATGAACACGCCGGTCTGCGAACCGCGCAGGTCCGCCGCGTCGATGCCGGCGCGTTCGATGGCCTCCCAGGACACCTCCAGCACCAGGCGCTGCTGCGGGTCCATCGCCTTGGCCTCGCGCGGCGAAATGCCGAAGAAGCCGGTGTCGAACCCGGCCATGTCGGCGAGGAAGCCGCCCTTCGCGCCTTCGGTGCCGCCGGTCGGGTCGGACTCCCAGCCGCGGTCCGGCGGGAAGTCGGTGATCGCGTCCCCGCCGTCGAGCAGGAACTGCCAGAGGTCCTCCGGCGAGTCGATGCCACCGGGGAACCGGCAGCTCATCCCCACGATCACCACGGGATCGTCGGTGGTGCCGGAGGTCCGCGGGGCGATCTCGGTCAGGTCCTCCACCGCGCCGAGCAGTTCGTCGAGCAGGTATTCGGCCAGTACGCGCGGTGTCGGGTAGTCGAAGATCAGCGTGGCGGGCAGGGTCATGCCGGTCGCCGCGCCGAGGCGGTTGCGCAGTTCGACGGCGGTCAGCGAGTCGAAGCCGAGCTGGCGGAACTCGCGGTCGACGCCGATCGCCTCCGGGGAGCTGTGCCCGAGCACGGCCGCCGCCTCGGTGCGCATCAGCTCGACCAGGTGCCGGATCCGCTCGTCCTCTGGCAGGCCGAGCAGGTGCTGGGCCAGTCCTTCACCACCGCTGGTACCGCTGGCCGCGGTACGGCGACCGGCGCGCATCAGGCCGCGCAGCAACGCGGGCACGTGCCCCTGTGCCGGACCGTCCTGCCCGGCACCACCGTTGAGCGCCACCAGCAGCGCCTCGTCACAGCCGATCGCCGCGTCGAACAGCGCCAGGCCCTGCTCGACCGACAGCGGGTTCGTGGATTCGCTCATCCGCCGCAGGTCGGTGTCGCTGACCGTGGCGGTCATGCCGATCTCCGGCGTCCACGCGCCCCACGCCACCGAAGTCGCCGCGAGCCCTTCGCTGCGGCGGCGGTGGGCCAGCGCGTCGAGCCACACGTTCGCGGCCGAGTAGTTCGCCTGCCCGGCGCTGCCCATCACCCCGGAAACCGAGGAGTAGAGCACAAAACCGGCCAGATCGCGGTCGCGGGTCAGCTCGTGCAGGTGCCAGGCGGCGTCCACCTTCGGCCGCAGCACGGTGTCCAGGCGCTCCGGTGTCATCGAGCCGACGATGCCGTCGTCGAGCACCCCGGCGGTGTGCACCACAGCGGTCAGGTTCGGGATCTCCGCGAGCAGGGCTTCCAGCGCGTCCCGGTCGGCGACATCGCACGCGGCGACAGTGACGTCCGCACCGGCTTCGGTCAGTTCATCGCGCAGTTCCACCGCGCCAGGTGCCGCCGGGCCGCTCCGGCTGACCAGCAGCAGGTTCCGCATACCGCGCCGGGTGACCAGGTGACGCGCGAGCACCCCGCCGAGACCACCCGTGCCGCCGGTGATCAGCACCGTGCCGTCGGGGTCCCAGCCGGACGGCACCGTCAGCACGATCTTGCCGATGTGCTGGGCGCGGCTCATGAACCGGAACGCGTCGCGTGAGCGGCGCACGTCCCAGGTGACGATCGGCAGCGGCCGGATCGACCCGGCGGCGAACAGCTCCTTCAGCTCGGCCAGCATGGCGCTGATCCGGTCCGGGTCCACCCAGCCGAGGTCGAAGGCCTGGTAGCTGACCTCGGGCAGGCTCGCCGGGTCACGCAGATCGGTCTTGCCCATCTCCAGGAAGCGGCCGCCGGGCGCGAGCAGGCGCAGCGACGCGTCGATGAACTCCCCGGCCAGCGCGTTGAGCACCACGTCGACCTGCGGAAACTTCGCCTCGAAGTCCAGCGTGCGCGAGGACGCGATGTGGTCGTCGTCGAGGCCGAGGCCGCGCAGGGTGTCCCACTTGCCCTCGCTGGCGGTGGCAAAAACCTCCGCGCCGAGGTGCTGGGCCAGCTGGACCGCCGCCATGCCGACACCGCCGGCACCGGCGTGCACCAGCACCTTCTCCCCCGGCTGGACGGAACCGAGGTCGACGAGCGCGTAGTAGGCAGTCAGGAAGACCAGCGGGATCGACGCGCCGGTCTCGAAGGAGAACTCGTCGGGCAGCTTGGTCAGCAGGCGCTCGTCGACCACGCCCAGCGGGCCCATGCCGCCGAACAGCATGCCCATCACGCGGTCGCCCGGCTGGAGATCGGTGACCTCGGGACCGGTTTCGACGACCACGCCCGCGGCCTCGGAACCGAAGAGGCCCGCGTCACCGGGGTACATGCCCAGCGCGTTCAGCACGTCGCGGAAGTTCAGCCCGGCCGCGCGAACGGCGACCCGGACGCCGCGACCCTCCACCGGGTCCAGCAGTTGCGGGGCGGGTGCGAGGGTGAGGCCGTCGAGGCTGCCCTTGCGGCCGCTGTCCAGTCGCCACGGCACACCGACCGGCGGCACCAGCGCGGTCCCGGACGCCAGCCGCGCGAGCCGTCCGACGCGCAGTTCCCCTTCGCGCGCGGCGGCCTGGGTTTCACCGTTGGCGCGCAACGCGGGCAGGGTGCCGAGCACGTCGGTGTCCGCCTGGTCGAGGTCGAGCAGCAGCAGGCGGCCCGGGTTCTCCGACTGGGCCGTGCGCACCAGGCCCCAGACCGCGGCGGCGGGCAGGTCGTGCACGTTCTCGTCACCGGCGGCGACCGCGCCGCGGGTGACCACGACCAGGCACGAGTCACCGAACCGCTGGTCCGCCAGCCAGTCCTGGACGGTGCCGAGCACCCGCGCGGTCAGTTCGTGCACGGCTTCGGCGCCATCGGTACCGCTCGCCACCGGCCAGAGCACCATGTCCGGCACCCCGCCGGACAGCTCGGCCAGTTCGTCGAGCGAGTCCACCCGCGAACCACCGGTCGTGGCGACGGCCGCGCCAAGGGCGGCTTCACCGGTGCCGAGCACCGCCCATCGAGTGTCCTCAGTAGACTTCGCGCCGGGCTGGGTGACCCAGTCGAGCCGGAACAGGGAGTCCTGCTCGCCCTGCGCGCGGGCGGTCGATTCCGCGGTGGCCGAGCGCAGGGCCAGCGACTCCACGGACAGCACCGGCTCGCCCTGGACGTCGACGGCGGTCACCGAGATCGCGTCGTCAGCCGTGGCGGCCAGTCGCACGCGCAGCGTCGACGCCCCGGATGCGTGCTGCGAGACTCCGCTCCACGAGAACGGCAGCAGACCGCTGTCCTCGCGATCGGGGTGCACAAAAAGGCTTGCGTGCAAAGCGGAATCGAGCAACGCGGGGTGCACGCCGAACTCGCCGGCGTCCTCGACGCTGTCCGGCAGCGCCACTTCGGCGAAAATCTCACCGTCTCCCTGCCAAACCGCCTTGACGCCCTGGAACACCGGCCCGTAGGTCAGGCCGGTCTCCGCGAAGCGCTCGTAGAACCCGTCCAGGTCCAGGGCCGTCGCCCCGGCGGGCGGCCATTCGGTGGCGGTGAACGGGGCGACGGCGGCACCGTCGCTGAGCGTGCCGCCGGCGTGCTGCACCCAGGAGTCGGCGCCACCCTGTTGCGAGTGCACGCTGACCGGGCGGCGTCCGGCGGCGTCCGGCGAACCGACCCACACCTGCACGGTCACCGAGGACCTCTCGGCGAGCACCAGTGGCACCACCAGGGTCAGCTCGTGCACGCGGTCGCAGCCGACCTGGTCGGCGGCACGCATGGCGAGTTCGAGGAAACCGGTGCCGGGGAACAACACCGCGCCACCGACCGCGTGATCGGCCAGCCACGGGTGGCTTTCCAGCGACAGCCTGCCGGTCATCACCAGCTCGCCGGATCCGGCCACCGTGGTGGCCGCGCCGAGCAGCGGGTGTTCCGCGGAATCCAGGCCCAGTCCGGAAATGTCGCCCGAGCGCACGGACACCGAAGGCCAGTACTTCTCGTGCTGGAAGGCGTAGGTCGGCAGCGGGACGCGGCGCGCGCCGGTGCCGTCGAGCACCGCGCTCCAGTCCACCGCCACGCCGTTGACGTGCAGTTTGCCCAGCGCGCCGAGGATCGCGGCTTCCTCACCGCGGTCCTTGCGCAGCGCCGGGGCCACCGGCAGGTCCACGCTCTGCTGCGCGAGGCCGGACAGCGCGCCGTCCGGGCCGAGTTCCAGCAACACCCCGGCACCGGCGGCCGCCAGCGCGCGCACGCCATCGGCGAACCGGACGGCTTCGCGCACGTGCCGCACCCAGTAGTCCGCCGAGCGGAGTTCATTCTCGGTGGCCAGCTCGCCGGTCAGGTTGGAGACCACCGGGATCGACGGCTCGGCGTACGCGATGCCCTCGGCGAACCGGCGGAACTCGGCCAGCATCGGGTCCATCAGCGGCGAGTGGAACGCGTGGGAAACCTTGAGGCGGGTGGTCTTCTCGAAGTTCGCCGCGATGGCCAGCACCGCGGCCTCGTCCCCGGCGATCACCACCGAACCGGGTGCGTTGACCGCGGCGATCGACACGCCTTCGGTCAGGGTGATCTCGTCCTCGGTGGCCTTGATCGCCACCATCGCCCCACCGGCGGGCAGCGCCTGCATCAGGCGCGCGCGGGCGGCGACCAGCCCGGCGGCGTCCTCCAGCGAGAACACCCCGGCCACGTGGGCGGCGGCGATCTCGCCGATGGAGTGCCCGGCGACGAAGTCCGGGGTCAGGCCCCAGGACTCGGCCAGCCGGAACAGCGCCACCTCGATGGCGAACAAAGCGGGCTGTGTCCAGCCGGTCTGGTTCAGGAGTTCGGGGTCATCACCCCAGACGACGTCACGCAGCGAGCCGTCGAGGTGCCGGTCCAGTTCGGCCAGCACCTCGTCGAAGGCACCGGCGAAGACCGGGAAGCGGCCGTACAGCTCGCGCCCCATGCCGATGCGCTGCGCACCCTGGCCGGAGAAAAGCACGCCGAGCTTGGCGCGGCCGTTGACCTCACCGGTCACCACGCCGCGCGCGGTCCCTTTCTCCAACCACGCCGACAGCGACTCGCGCAGTTCGTCACGGCTGCCGCCGACCACGGCGAGCCGGTGTTCGAAGCTGGTGCGCGTGGTGGCCAGCGACAGCGCCAGGTCCACCGGTCGCTCATCGTCCACAACGGACAGAAGGCGGGTGACCTGGTCGCGCAGGGCGGCCGGGGTGCGCCCGGCCAGTACCCACGGCACCACGGCAGGTTCCGTCCCACCCGCCAGCCCACCGCCACCCTCAACGGAGCCGCTTCGCGGCGCTCGTCCGGATGTGTCGGGCAACACCTCGACGGTCATCGGCGGTGCCTGCTCGATGATCGCGTGCGCGTTGGTCCCGCTGACGCCGAACGACGAGACGGCCGCACGGTGGGCACGGCCGGTCTCCGGCCACGGCGTGGCCTCGGTGAGCAGCCGGACCGCGCCGGTGGTCCAGTCGACGTGCGTGGACGGCTTGCTCACGTGCAGGGTCTTGGGCACCAGGTCGTGCCGCATGGCCATGACCATCTTGATCACCCCCGCGACCCCGGCGGCGGCCTGCGTGTGCCCGAGGTTCGACTTGATCGAGCCCAGCAGCAGCGGGTGTTCCCGGTCTTGGCCGTAAGTGGCGAGCAGGCTCCGCGCCTCGATCGGGTCGCCCAGCGGCGTACCGGTGCCGTGCGCCTCGACAACGTCCACATCGGACGGTTCCAGGCCACAGCGCTCCAGCGCCTGCCGGATCACCCGCTGCTGCGCGCGGCCGTTGGGCGCGGTGAAACCGTTGGACTCGCCGTCGGAGTTGACCGCCGAACCCCGCACCACGGCCAGCACCTCGTGCCCGTTGCGCTGCGCGTCCGACAACCGCTCCAGCAGCAGCAAGCCCACGCCCTCGGACCAGCCGGTGCCATCGGCGTCGTCGGAGAACGCCTTGCACCGGCCGTCGCGCGCGAGCCCGCCCTGGCGGCTGAACTCCACCAGCGAACCGGGCGTGGCCATGATGTTCACCCCGCCCGCCAGCGCCAGCGAGCATTCCCCGGTGCGCAGCGCGTGCGCGGCCAGGTGCAGCGCGACCAGCGAGGACGAGCACGCGGTGTCGACGGTGACGGTCGGGCCTTCGAGGCCGAGTTCGTAGGAGACGCGGCCGGAGATCGCGCTGGCCGCGATGCCGGTGCCGATGTCGCCGGTGGCGTCGGCCACCGACCGGACCATCAGGTGCGAGTAGTCCTGCCCGTTGGTGCCGACGAAAACCCCGGTCCGGGTACCGCGCAGCTTCGACGGATCGATCCCGGCGCGCTCGATCGCTTCCCAGGTGGTCTCCAGCAACAGGCGCTGCTGGGGATCCATGGTGACGGCTTCGCGCGGCGAAATCCCGAAGAAGCCGGGGTCGAAGTCGGCCACCCCGGGCAGGAATCCGCCCTGCAGGCTCATGCTGGTGCCGCGGTCGTCGGTTTCGGCCGACGCCAGCGACTCGGTGTCCCAGCCGCGCCCGGCCGGGAAGCCGGAGATGGCGTCACCGCCCGAGGCGACCAGGTCCCACAACGCCTCCGGCGATTCGATGCCACCGGGGAAGCGGCAGCTCATCGCCACGATCGCGATCGGCTCCGAAGCGGCGGCCACCAGTTCGCGATTCTGCCGGCGCAGCCGCTCGGCGTCCTTCATCGCGACCCGGAGCGCTTCGACAACCTTCTCGTTGGGCGCGTTCATGCTCTGACTCACTTCCAGGAAAGGTCGGACTGGTCGTCATGGCCGTCCTGGCCGCTGAGCGCGGCCTGCACCAGGTCGTCCACCGTCATCGTGTCGATGGAGGCGCTCTCGCCGTTCTCCTCGGCTCCGCCCCCGGGCCGGGCCAGCCGCAGCAGCTGGTCGAGCATGCCGTGCTCGCGCAACTTCGCCAGTGGCACCGAGGCGAGCAGTTCGCGGACCTCGGCTTCTTCGCTGTCGCCGACGGCGCCATCGGGCACCAGCTGTTCGAGCAGGTGCTCGGCCAGCGCCTTCGGGTTCGGGTGGTCGAACACCAGCGTGGAAGCCAGGCTCAGCCCGGTCGCGGCGTTGAGCTGGTTGCGCAGCTCCACCACCGCGAGCGAGTCGAACCCGAGATCGCGGAACGGCCGGTCCTCGCGCACCGCGTCGAGATCGGCCTGTCCCAGCACCTCGGCGGCCCTGGTCCGCACCAGTTCCAGCACCACTTCGTAGCGGCGGGCCGGGGCCAGCTTCAGCACCTGCTCGGCCAGTGCCGGTTCGGCGGGCGCGGTCTCGGCGGCGGGTCCCTGCGCGGGAGCCAGCTCGCGCATCAGCGGGCTGGGGCGGAAACCACCCGAGGCGAAGCGGCTCTGGTCGACCGCGGCCACCACCGCGGTCGGCTCGCTCTCCGCGGCCAGCTGCCGCAACACCTGGCAGGCCAGCTCGGGTTCCATCATCGCCACCCCGGCCCGGCGCGCGGTTTCCACGGCCTGGTCGGTACCGGCCATGCCGCCACCACCCCAGGCGCCCCAGGCGATCGAGGTGGCCGCGTGGCCGTCGGCCCGTCGTCGCTCGGCCAGTGCGTCGAGCACCGCGTTCGCCGCGGCGTAGTTGGCCTGACCGGGGTTGCCGATCGCCGACGACGCCGAGGAGAACAGCACGAACGCGGACAGGTCCAGCTCCCGCGTCAGCTCGTCGAGCAGGAGCGCCGAGTCCACCTTGGTCCGGAACACGTCCTGGAACCGGTCGGGGGTGAGCCGGTCGAGCACGCCGTCGTCGAGCACACCGGCCGCGTGCACGACACCGGTCAGATCCGGAATGTCGCCAAGGAGTTCAGTCACCGCGGCGCGATCGGCGACATCGCAGGCGGCGACGGTCACCGCCGCGCCGAGCCCGGCCAGTTCGGTCCGCAGTTCCTCGGCGCCCGGCGCCTCCGGTCCGCGACGGCTGACCAGCACCAGGTGCCGTGCCCCGGCCTCGGCGAGCGTGCGGGCCACGTGCCCGCCCAGCGCGCCGGTGCCACCGGTGATCAGCACGGTCCCGCTCGGCTCCCATTCCCGGGCCGGCGTCGGCGCGGGAGCCGGGAGCAGCCGCCGTCCGAAGATGCCGCTGGTCCGCACGGCCACCTGGTCCTCGGCGTCCAGTCCGGAAAGGACGGACGTGAGACCGCGGACCACCCGGTCGTCGAGCTGGGCCGGGACGTCGATGAGCCCGCCCCAGCGTTCCGGGTACTCCATCGCGGCCACCCGGCCGAGGCCCCACACGGCGGCCTGCTCCGGGTTCGGCACCGTTTCCGAGCGGCCCACCGAGATCGCCCCGCTGGTCAGGCACCACAGCGGCGCGGTGATGCCCGCGTCGCCCAGCGCCTGCACCAGCGTCGCGGTCAGCAGCACACCGGCCGGAGCGCCGCCACCGGCCGATTCGGCCAGTGCCAGCAGGGAGACCACGCCCGTGAACGTGGTGCCGCTGTGCGCCTCGAGCGCTTCGGCGACCTGCTCGCGATCCGGCGCGTCGACCTCGACCCGGATGAACTCGGCATCGAGCGCGTCCAGCATCTCACCTCGCCCGGCCGGGACCACCGCGAGCCAGGTGCCGTCGAGCCGATCGGTCTTCTTGCCGCCCAGCGGCTTCCACCCGATCCGATGCCGCCAGCTGTCCACAACGGACTGGTCCTCGCGCTGGCGCCGCCAGTCGAGCAGTGCCGGGAGCACCTTCGACAAGGATTCGCTGTCGACGTCGAGCACCGACTCCAGCGAAGCGAAGTCCTGCTGCGCCACGGCTTCCCACAGGCCCTGATCGGAAACGCCGTCGGTCTCCACCTTCGGCGCGGTCGGCACGGCGTCCGGCCAGTACCGCTGCCGCTGGAAGGCGTAGGTCGGCAGGTCCAGCCTGGCCGCGCCGACCCCGGCGAAGAACTCGCGCCAGCCGACGCGCACGCCACGGGTGTGCACCCTGGCCAGCGCCGAGACCAGGCTGTTCTCCTCACCGCGGTCCTTGCGCAGCACCGGGACCACCAGCGCCTGCGCCGAAATCGACTCGCGGGCCATCGCCGACAGCGCCGCGTCCGGGCCGAGTTCCACGTAGGTGGCCACGCCCCGGCCGTCCAGGTTCCGCATGGCGTCACCGAAGCGCACCGCGTCCCGCACGTGCCGCACCCAGTACTCGGGCGAGGTCACGTCGCCTTCGGTGGCGATCGGGATGCGCGGCGCCGAGTAGGTCAAGCCCTCGGCGACCGTGCGGAACTCGTCGAGCATCGGGTCCATGTGCGCCGAGTGGAAGGCGTGGGACACCTTGAGGCGCTTGGCCTTCCACGGTTCGGCCACCTTGTCGACCAGCTCCGCGTCCCCGGCGACGACCACCGAGTTCGGCCCGTTGACCGCGGCGATAGACACCCCGTCGACCAGGTACGGCAGCACGTCCTCCTCGCTCGCCTGGAGCGCGGCCATCGCGCCGCCGGCGGGCAGGGCCTGCATCAGGCGAGCGCGGGCGGACACCAGCGCGCACGCGTCGTCGAGGGTCAGCACCCCGGCCACGTGGGCCGCGGACAGCTCGCCGATCGAATGCCCGGCGAGGAAGTCCGGCTTGATGTCCCACGACTCCAGCAGCCGGTACAGCGCCACCTCGACGGCGAACAACGCGAGCTGCGCGTGCCCCGTCTGGTTCAGCGCCTCCTGGTCGTCGCCCCACATGACGTCGCGGACGTCCAGGCGTTCCAGCACTTCGTCGAGCGCCGCGGCGAACACCGGGAAGCGGTTGTACAGCTCCCGGCCCATGCCGATCCGCTGCGCGCCCTGCCCGGTGAACAGGAACGCGAGCTTGCCGGAGCGGGCCGCTTCGTCGCGCACCACGTGCGGCGCGACCGCGTCCTCCGCCAGCGCGACCAGGCCGTCGACCAGTTCACCCTGCTGACCGGCGAGCACCACCGCGCGGTGTTCGAAGGAGGCACGGGTGGTCGCCGCCGACAACGCGATCCCGGCCAGGTCGTCGTTCTCGCGCGCCAGGTCGAGCAGCCGGTTCGCCTGCGCCCGCAGCGCCGCCGGGGTGCGGCCGGAGACCAGCACCGGCATCACCTCGGGCTTGCGCTCGGGTGCGACCGCCTCGGTCGGCGGCACGGTTTCGGCCTGCTCCAGGATCAGGTGCGCGTTGGTCCCGCTGGCACCGAACGAGGAAACCCCGGCCCGGCGCGGGCGGCCCACCTCCGGCCACGGTGTGGTCTCGGTGAGCAGCCGGACCGAGCCCGCGCTCCAGTCGACCTGGGTGGTCGGCCGGTCCACGTGCAGCGTCCGCGGCAGCTGGCCGTTGCGCATGGCCATCACCATCTTGATCACGCCCGCCACGCCCGCGGCCGACTGCGTGTGGCCGATGTTGGACTTGATCGTGCCCAGCAGCAGCGGCTGCTCACGATCCCGGCCGTAGGTCGCCAGCAGCGCCTGCGCCTCGATCGGGTCGCCCAGCTTGGTGCCGGTGCCGTGTGCCTCGACCGCGTCCACATCGGACGTTCCCAGCCCGGCGCCGGCCAGCGCCGCCCGGATCACCCGCTGCTGGGACGGACCGCTCGGCGCGGTCAGTCCGTTGGAGGCACCGTCGGAGTTGATCGCCGAGCCCTTGACCACGGCGAGCACCTCGTGCCCGTTGCGCCGCGCGTCGGACAGCCGCTCGACCACCAGCATGCCAACGCCCTCGGACCAGCCGGTGCCGTCCGCGGTGTCGGCGAACGCCTTGCAGCGGCCGTCCTCGGACAACGCGCCCTGTGCGCTGAACTCGACAAAGCCCACCGGGGTGGACATCACCGTCACGCCACCGGCCAGCGCGATCGAGCACTCGCCGTTGCGCAGTGCCTGCGCGGCCAGGTGCAGCGAGACCAGCGACGACGAGCACGCCGTGTCGACCGAGACCGTGGGGCCCTGGAAGCCGAAGGTGTAGGCGAGACGGCCGGAGAGCAGGCTCGCCGACTGCGCGGTCTGCCACTCGTGCCCGGCGGTCTCGGCGGGCAGGCGGTACTCACCGCTGCCGCCGCCGATGAACACCCCGGCGTCGGTGCCACGCAGCGTGCCGGGATCGATCCCGGCGCGCTCCATCGCCTCCCACGCCGACTCGAGCAGCACGCGCTGCTGCGGGTCCATCACCAGCGCCTCGCGCGGTGAGATGGCGAAGAAGTCCGGGTCGAAGTCCGCCACGTCGTAGAGGAATCCGCCCTGGCGGGTGATGCTCTGCTTGGCACCGAACAGCTTCTCGAAGTCCCAGCCACGATCGGCGGGCATCTCGCCGACGGCGTCCACGCCACCGGTGACCAGCTCCCACAGGTCCTCCGGCGACCGCACCCCACCGGGGAACCGGCAGGCCATGCCCACGATGGCGATCGGGTCGTCGGTGACCGCTCCGGTCACCTGCACCACGTTCGTCTGCTCGGCGCCGGTGCCCAGCAGCTCTTCGAGGAGGTAGGCGGCCAGCTCCGCCGGGGTCGGGTAGTCGAAGACCAGGGTCGCGGGCAGGCTCAGCCCGGTTTCGGTGTTGAGCTGGTTGCGCAGGTCGACCGAGGTCAGCGAGTCGAAGCCCAGGTCGCGGAACGGCGAGCCGTCCTCGATCGCGTCGGTGGTCGAATGCCCGAGCACCACGGCGATCTTCGCCCTGACCACGGCCAGCAGCGCGTCGGCCCGGTCCTCGGCGGGCAGGGACAGCAGCCGCTGCCGCAATTCCGAAGAATCCACATCGGACTCTTCCGCCGCCGAAGCCTCCGGCAGGTCGGCGAGCAGCGGACCCGGCAGCGAGGGTGCGAAGGTCTCCCACCGCACGTCCGCCACGGTCACCGAGGTGTCCCCGGCGGCCACCGCCCGGCCCAGCGCGGCGAACGCCAGCTCCACGTCCATCCCGGGCAGCCCGCTCAACCGCAGGTGCCGCCCCAGCTGGCTTTCCGGCGTCTCCGCGAACGGTCCCCAGGCCAGGTGCAACGCCGTCGCACCACGGGCGCGCCGGGCGCGGACCACCGCTTCGGCGTAGGCGTCCACGGCGGCCTGCGGACCACGGCCGCGCACCCCCCAGACCCCGGCGATCGAGCCGAGCACCACAAAGGCGTCCAGCGGCCGGTCGCCGGCCAGTTCGTCCAGTTCGCGCACGCTTTCGAGGTCTTCGGCCCCGGCGTGGACCACCGCGGTGACGTCGTGTTCGGCCAGGTCGGCGGCGGTACCGGTGATCACCGTGGCACCACCACGCGCCAGCCAGGTGGCCAGCTGCTCGTTCCCGCCGATCAGCAGGACCGTGCCTTCCGGCGTCCACGAACCGGCCGCCCCGGCTGCCCGGACCAGGCGCCTGCCGAAGATCCCGTGCTCCCGCAACGCGATCTGGTTCTCGGTCCCGGCGAGCACGGCGGCGAGCCCGTTCGCGGTGGTCAGGTCGACCAGACCACCCCAGCGGTCCGGGTGCTCCAGCGCGGCGACCCGGCCCTGGCCCCACACCGCGGCCTGGCCGAAGTTCTCCGCGACCTCGTCACCGACCGCGACCGCACCCCGAGTCACGCACCACAGCGGCGCGGTGACGCCCGCTTCGCCGAGCACCTGCAACTGTTCCGCGGGCCAGGCGTGGTCGGGTACCTCGCTGCCCTCGGTCGCCAGCAGCGAAACCACCCCGTCGAACGACGAGTCGTTGACCTCCAGCAGCAATCCGGCGAGTTCGGCGCGGCTGCGCACGTCCAGGCAGACCGTGTTGCCGCCCAGCGCCTCCACCACGTCGGAGGTCCACTCGTCCTCGGCCGTCTCCGCCGGGAGCAGCACCAGCCAGCGGCCGGCCAGCTCGGTTCCGGCGCTGATCGGCGTCCACACCGTCTCGTAGCGCCAGCCGTCCACAACGGACTGTTCGCGGCGACGGCGGCGCCAGGACGACAGCGCCGGGACCATCGCGGTCACCGTCTCGCCGTCCAGCTCCAGGGTCGACGCCACCGAATCGACGTCCGCGCGGTCGACCGCGGCCCAGAACTCCGCGTCGGCCGGATCGGCCTCCGGCGGGCCCATCGCGATGGTGCCCTCCGGCCAGTACCGCTCGCGCTGGAAGGCGTAGGTCGGCAGCTCGACCCTCGACGCGCCGGTACCGGTGAAGTAGTTCGCCCACTCCACGTCGACGCCGTTCGCGTGCAGCGTGCCCAGCGCGGCGGTGAGCGCCAGTTCCTCGTCGCGGTCCTTGCGCAGCAGCGGGACCACCAGCGCCTCTTCGGTGACCATCGCGGCCAGCACCCCGTCCGGGCCCAGCTCGATCATCGTGGTGACCCCGGCTTCGGCCAGCGTGCGCACGTTGTCCGCGAACCGCACGGTGTCGCGCACGTGGTTCACCCAGTAGTCCACTGTGGTCACGTCGCCGGTGGTGACCACCGGGATCCGCGGCTCGTGGAAGGCCAGACCTTCGATGGCGGCCCGGAAGTCGTCCAGCATCGGGTCCATCAGCGGCGAGTGGAACGCGTGGGACACCTTGAGGCGACTGGTCTTCTCGAAGCCGGCCGCGATCTCCAGCACTTCGGCCTCGTCACCGGCGATGACCACGGACGACGGCCCGTTCACCGCGGCGATCGAGACGCCCTCGGTCAGGGTGATCTCGTCTTCGGTCGCCTTGATCGCCACCATGGCACCACCGGTCGGCAGTGCCTGCATCAGGCGAGCACGGGCGGCGACCAGCGTGCACGCGTCTTCCAGGCTGAGCACCCCGGCCACGTGCGCGGCGGCGATCTCACCGATCGAATGCCCGGCGAGCCGGTCGGCCCGCAGACCCAGGTGAGTGGCCAGCCGGTACAGCGCCACCTCGATGGCGAACAACGCGGGCTGGGCCCAGCCGGTCTGCTGCAGCAGTTCCGCGTCCTGGCCCCAGACCACCTCACGCAACGGGCGGTCCAGTTCCACGTCGAGGTGCGCGGCCACCGCGTCGAAGGTGTCCGCGAAGACCTCGAACCGGTCGTACAGCTCACGCCCCATGCCGATCCGCTGTGAACCCTGGCCGGTGAACAGGAACGCGGTCTGCCCGTCGCCCCGCCGCACCGACGCCCGCGCGCCCTCGGTCACTTCACCACCGGTGACCAGCAGCACCGCACGGTGCGCGAAGGCCGAGCGGGTGGTCGCGAGCGAGTACGCGATGTCCACAGTGGATTCTTCGGGGTGCCGGGCGGCGAAGTCGCGCAGGCGCTCGGTCTGCGCGGCGAGCGCCTCCTTCGTCCGGCCGGAGACCAGCCACGGCACCACGGTCGGCGTCACCGCCGCCGGGGCGACTTCCGCCTCGATCACCGGCGCCTGCTCCAGCACCACGTGCGCGTTGGTGCCGCTGACCCCGAACGCCGAGACCCCGGCACGGCGCGGGTGGTCGCTCACCGGCCACGGCCGCGCCTCGTCGAGCAGCGACACCGCGCCCGCACTCCAGTCCACATGGGACGACGGCGCGTCCACGTGCAGCGTCTTCGGCAGCACGCCGTAACGCATGGCGAGCACCATCTTGATCACGCCGGCCACCCCGGCGGCGGCCTGCGCGTGGCCGATGTTCGACTTGATCGCCCCGAGCCACAGCGGCTCGTCGCGGTCGGCGCCGAAGGTGCCGAGCAGTGCCTGCGCCTCGATCGGGTCGCCCAGCGTGGTGCCGGTGCCGTGGGCCTCCACCGCGTCGATCTCGGCGGTGCTCACCCCGGCGTCGGCCAGCGCCTGCCGGATCACCCGCTGCTGCGACGGGCCGTTGGGCGCGGTCAGGCCGTTGGAGGCACCGTCGGAGTTGACCGCGGATCCCTTGAGCACGCCCCAGACCTGGTGGCCGTTGGCGATCGCGTCGGACAGCCGCTCCAGCACCAGCATGCCGGCACCCTCGGCCCAGGCCGTGCCGTCGGCCGCCTCGGCGAAGGCCTTGCAGCGGCCGTCGGCGGCGAGCCCGCCCTGGGTGGTGAACTCGATGAACGAATCCGGGCTGGCCATCACCGAGACACCGCCCGCGAGTGCCAGGCCGCATTCCCCGGCGCGCAGCGCGCGGGTGGCCCAGTGCATCGCGACCAGCGAGGACGAGCACGCCGTGTCGACGGTGACCGCCGGGCCCTCCAGCCCGAGGTTGTAGGCCAGGCGGCCGGACATCACGCTCGCGGTGTTGCCGGTCGCGACGTAACCCTGCACGTCGGCCGAAGCCCGGCGGAGCACGCTCGGATAGTCCTGGCCGTTGGTACCGACAAAAACGCCGGTCTGGCTGCCACGCAGCTTCGACGGGTCGATCCCGGCGCGTTCGAGCGCTTCCCACGCGGTCTCCAGCACGAGCCGCTGCTGCGGGTCCATCGCCAGCGCCTCGCGCGGGCTGATGCCGAAGAAGGTGGCGTCGAAATCGGCCACGCCGCTGAGGAATCCGGCCTCGCGGGTGGCCGAGGCGCCCTGGGCGAGCATGCCGAGGTCCCAGCCGCGGTCGTCGGGGAACGCGGTGACCCCGTCACGTCCTTCGGCGAGCAGCTCCCACAACTCCTCCGGCGAGGTGACCCCACCGGGGAACCGGCAGCCGATCCCGACGATCGCGATCGGGTCGTCGTCGACCGGCCGGGTCGCCACCGCGGTGGTGACCGGCTGGTCGACCGCACCGAGCAGCTCGCCCAACAGGTGCTCGGCGAGCGCCCGCGGCGTCGGGTAGTCGTAGATCAGCGAGGCGGGCAGGGTCAGGCCGGTCGCGGCGGCCAGGCCGTTGCGCAGTTCCAGCGTGGTCAGCGAGTCGAAGCCCAGATCGCTGAACGCCCGGTCCGGCTCGACCTCGCTCGCGTCGGCGTGCCCGAGCACCGCGGCGACCTGCGTCCGCAACATCTCCAGCACCTTGCGCGAGCGCTCGGCCGGTGGCAGTTCCGCGAGTTCGTGCCCGGCGGGCCGCTCGACGGTGCCGGTCCCGGCGGACCCGACCTCACGCATCCGCCGCACTTCCGGCAGGTCCGCGGCGAACGGTGCCGGACGCAGCGCGGTCAGCGCCGGGTAGTAGCGGGTCCAGTCGATGTCGGCGACCACCAGCGTGGTCTGATCGTGCTCGATCGCCTGCTTCAGCGCGGAGATCGCCGGCTCGGGCGCCATCGGGCTGAGCCCGCCGCGCCGCAGCCGGTTCGCCACCGCGTCAGCCGAGTCGGCGACCATGCCGCCCTCGGCCCACGGGCCCCAGGCGATCGAGGTCGCGGGCAGGCCGAGGCCACGGCGGTGCTCGGCGAGCGCGTCGAGATAGGCGTTCGCGGCGGCGTAGTTGCCCTGGCCCGCCGCGCCGATCACGCCGGCGGTCGAGGCGTAGAGCACAAACGCCGACAGCTCGCCGGTCAGCTCGTGCAGGTTCTTCGCGGCGATCGCCTTGGACCGCATGACCGCGTCGAACGACTCCGGGGTGAGCGCGTCGACGAGCCCGTCCTCGACCACTCCGGCGGTGTGGATCACCGCGCTGACCGGGTGTTCGGCGAGCACCGCGGCCAGCGCGTCCCGGTCGGCGACGTCGCAGGCCTTGATGGTGACGCGCTCGTCCGCGAGATCGGCCGCACCGGGTGCGTCCGGCCCGCGACGGCTCAGCAGCAGCAGGTGCTCGGCGCCGTTGTCCAGCAGCCAGCGCGCGATGTGCCTGCCGAGACCACCGGTGCCACCGGTGACCAGCACCGTGCCGCTCGGCTCGAAGCTGGTGCGTGGCTCGGGACCGGCGGGCCGGTGCACGAGCCGCCGGGCGTAGACCCCGGACGGCCGCACGGCGACCTGGTCCTCATCTCCGGCGAGCACACCCGGCAGTCGGCGCAGCGTGGCGCGGTCCAACTCACCGGGCAGGTCGAGCAGACCACCCCAGCGGTCGGGGTGCTCCAGCGCGACCACCCGGCCGAGGCCCCAGATCGCGGCCTGCTCCGGCTCGGTCAGCGCTTCCGACCGGCCCACCGACACCGCACCGGTGGTGACGCACCACAGCGGCGCGTCGATGCCGGTGTCGCCCAGTGCCTGGACCACGGCGGCGGTGGCGGTCAGGTCCACAAGGGACAGCACGCCACCGAGGCGGGTGTCCGCGACGCCCAGGTCACGCAGGCGTTCGGCCAGCGCGGTGCGGTCGTCGCCGGTGACCTCGACCAGCGTGGTCTCCACACCGAGGCCGTCGGCGATCGTGGTCGCGCGCTCGTCGGCGACCGGCGCGAGCACCAGCCACGGCCCGATCAGCGGCTTGGTGCCCGCTTCGACCGGCTTCCAGGTGACCGCGTAGCACCAGCTATCCACAGTGGACAGCTCCTGCCGCTTGCGACGCCAGGTGGACAGCGCGGGCACCATCGCGGTGACCGTGTCGCCATCAAGGTCGAGCGTCCGCGCGAGCGAGGCCACGTCAGCGCGTTCGACCGCGGACCAGAACTCGGCGTCCACCGAGTCCGCGGCGTCCACCGGGGCTTCGGCCGCGCTGGTCTCCGGCCAGTACCGCTGGTGCTGGAACGGGTAGGTCGGCAGCTCGACCCGGCGGCCACCGGCCCTGGCGAAGAACCCGGCCCAGTCGACCCGCACGCCGTGGACGTGCAGACCGGTCAGGGTGCCGAGCAGCGCGGTCACCTCGGGCCGGTCGCGGCGCAGCGCGGGCAGCAGCAGCGCGTCCTCGCCGAGGCTTTCGCGGGCCATGCCGGAAAGCACACCGTCCGGCCCGAGTTCGAGGAAGTTGCGCACGCCCTCGCCCGCCAGCCACGAGATGCTGTCGGCGAACCGGACGGTGTCGCGCACGTGGCCGACCCAGTAGTCCACCGAAGTCACGTCACCGGTGGTGGCAATGGGGATCTGCGGCGCTTCGAAGGTGATGTCCGCGATGGCGGCGCGGAAGTCGTCGAGCATGGCGTCCATGCGCGGCGAGTGGAACGCGTGCGAAACGGTGAGCCGCTTGGTCTTGCGGCCCTCGAACCGCGCCACCACCGCGTCGACCGCGTCCTCGTCACCCGAGACCACAATGGAGTTCGGGCCGTTGATCGCGGCGATCGAAACACCATCGGTGAGCGTGACTTCGTCCTCGGTGGCCTCGATCGCCACCATCGCCCCACCGGTCGGCAACGCCTGCATCAACCGGCCGCGCGCGGCGACCAGCTTCGCGGCGTCCGCAAGGGACAGCACCCCGGCGACGTGGGCGGCGGCGATCTCACCGATCGAGTGCCCGGCCAGGAAGTCAGGCTTGACGCCCCAGGACTCGACAAGCCGGAACAACGCCACTTCCAGCGCGAACAACGCGGGCTGGGTGTAACCGGTCTCGTCCAGTGCCGGGCCGTCTTCCCACATCACCTCGCGCAGCGGCCGGTCCAGCTCGGTGTCGAAGTGCGCGAGCACGGCGTCCAGCGCGTCGGCGAACACCTCGAACCGGTCGTACAGCTCGCGGCCCATTCCGGCCCGCTGGCTGCCCTGACCGGTTAACAGGAAGGCGAGCCTGCCGCGGGCGGCGGTCCCGCGCACCAGCCCGGCGCCCGGCTGCCCGTCGCGCAACGCGGTCAGGCCCCGCACCAGTTCCGCGGTGTCCTCGGCCACCACGGCGGCACGGTATTCGAAGGTCGACCGCGTGGTAGCCAGCGCGGCGGCCACATCGGTCAGGTGCTGGTCTTCCACAGTAGACAGCAGACGTCCGGCCATCGCGCGGAGGGCGTCCTCACTGCGCGCCGAAACCAGCACCGGCATCGGGCCGGACTCGGTGATGGGCGCCGGAGCCTCGACGGGCTCCGCCTGCTCGAGAATGGTGTGCACGTTCGTCCCGCTGAGGCCGAACGAGGACACCCCGGCCCGGCGCGGACGGCCGGTCTCCGGCCACGGCGTCGACTCGGTGAGCAGCTGGATCGCGCCCGTGCTCCAGTCGACGTGCGACGACGGCTGGTCCACGTGCAGGGTCTTCGGCAGCACACCGTGCCGCAGCGCCAGCACCATCTTGATCACGCTGGCCACACCCGAGGCCATCTGCGTGTGACCGATGTTCGACTTGACCGAGCCGAGCAGCAGCTGCCGGCCGGTGGCCTGGCCGTAGGTGGCCAGCAGCGCCTGCGCCTCGATCGGGTCGCCCAACGCGGTACCGGTGCCGTGGCCGTCGACGGCGTCCACTTCGGACGGATCGAGCTTGGCGTTGGCCAGCGCCTGCATGATCACCCGCTGCTGCGAGGGACCGTTGGGCGCGGTCAGGCCGTTCGAAGCGCCGTCCTGGTTCATCGCGCTGCCGCGGACCACGGCGAGCACCTCGTGCCCGTTGCGCCGGGCGTCGGACAGCCGCTCCAGCAGCACCAGGCCGACACCTTCGGCCAGCGTCATGCCGTCGGCGGCGTCGGAGTAAGCCTTGCAACGGCCGTCCTGCGCGAGCGCGCGCTGACGGCTGAAGCCGACGAACGCGCCCGGAGTCGACATCACGCTGACACCACCGGCGAGCGCGAGCGAGCTTTCCCCGCCGCGCAGCGACTGGCAGGCCAGGTGCATCGCGACCAGCGAGGACGAGCACGCGGTGTCGATGGTGACCGCGGGACCCTCCAGCCCGAACAGGTAGGACACCCGGCCGGACAGCACGCTCGACAACGTGCCGGTGATCATGTGCCCCTCGGAGGCACCGGCCGCGTCCGTGCCGCCGGTCGAGTAGTCCTGGTAGCTGGCGCCGATGAACGCGCCGGTCAGGCTGCCGCGCAGCGAAGCGGGGTCGATCCCGGCGCGCTCGAACGCCTCCCACGCGGTCTCCAGCAGCAGGCGCTGCTGCGGGTCCATCGCCAGTGCCTCACGCGGGCTGATGCCGAAGAAACCGGGATCGAAGTTGGCCACGTCGTGCAGGAAGCCGCCCTGCACCGAGTACGTGCCGCCGGGGCGGTCGGGGTCCGGGTCGAACAGCGCGCCGGCGTCCCAGCCGCGGTCGGCCGGGAAACCGGAGATCGCGTCGACCCCGCCGAGCACCAGCTCCCACAGGTCCTCCGGCGAGCTGACCCCGCCCGGGTAGCGGCAGCTCATGCCGACGATGGCGATCGGCTCGTCGTCCACGGCGGAGGTGACCACCGGCGCGATGGAGCGGCCACCGCCCTCGATCTCGCCGAGCAGGAACTCGACCAGCGCGATCGGGTTCGGGTGGTCGAAGACCATCGTGGTCGGCAGGGTCAGCCCGGTCGCCGCGGCGAGCCGGTTGCGCAGGTCGACCGCGGTGATCGAGTCGAAGCCGATCTCGCGGAAGGCCCGGTGCTCGGACAGCTCGTCGGCCGAGGAGTGGCCGAGCACGGTGGCGACCTGCGTGCGCACCAGGTCGAGCAGCACGCGCTCCTGCTCGGCGGCGGGCAGCGAGCGCAGCCGGTCGGCGAATCCGCCGTCGTCCTTGGGCGCGGCGTTCGCGGCTTCCTCGGTCAGCTGCCGGACCTCGGGGATCTCGTCGAACAGCGTGGTCGGCCGGGTCGCGGTGAACACCGGGTGGTAGCGGTTCCAGTCGACGTCGGCGATCGCCACGTCGGTGTCGTTCTCGTCGAGCGCGCGGCCCAGCGCGGACAGCGCCAGGCGGGCCTTCATGAACACCAGGCCGCTGCGGCGGATCTGCTCCGGGTCGACGCGGCCGAGGCCGAGGTCGTCGGCCCAGATGCCCCAGGACACCGCGGTCGCGGGCAGGCCGCGCCCGCGACGGTTCTCGGCCAGCGCGTTGAGGTAGGCGTTGGCCGCGACGTAGGCGCCGTGCTGGCCACTGCCCCACATGCCCGAGATGGACGAGAACATCACGAACGAGTCGAGTTCCTCGTCGATCAGCGCGTCGAGGTGCTCGGCCCCGCGCACCTTGGCGTTGACCACCTGGCCGAAAGCGTCCGAAGTGGACTCCGCGAGGCTGTGCAGGCCGATCACCGCGGCGGTGTGGATGACGTTGCGGATCTGGTGACCGTCGGCGCGCAGGCCGTCGAGCATGGCGGACACGGCGTCGCGATCGGTGATGTCGCAGGAGACCGCCGACGCGTCGGCGCCCAGTTCCTGAAGCGCCGCAACGAGTTCGGGAGCGCCCGGCGCTTCGATGCCACTACGGCTGATCAGCACGATCCGCTCCGCGCCCTGGTGCGCGAGCCAGTGCGCCACGTGCGGACCGAGCGTGCCGGTGCCGCCGGTGATCAGCGTGGTGCCGCGCGGCTGCCACTCGCGGGCGCGGTTCGGCCGCGCCGGAGCGCGGACGATCCGGCGGGCGAGCGTGCCGGAAGCGCGGATGGCGAGCTGGTCCTCACCGGCCGGGTCGGCCAGCGCGGCGGCCAGGCGCTGCCCGGCGCGCGAGTCGAGCCGCTCGGGCAGGTCGATCACACCGCCCCAGCGCTGCGGGTGCTCCAGCGCCACGGTCCAGCCGACGCCCATCACCTGCGCCTGCACCGGGTTGGTCAGCTTGTCGGAACGACCGGTGGACACCGCGCCGCGGGTCAGGAACCACAGCGGCGCCTCGCAGTTCTGCACCAGCTTGACGCTCAGCTCGAGGCCGCGTGCCAGCGCGGGCTCGGTTTCGCTGGGTTCCTCGGCCATCGACAGCAGCGACACCACACCGGTGACGCCCTCGGTGTCCACAGTGGAACCGTCGAAGACGACCCGGCGCACTTCGGCGCCGTGTTCGGTCAAGGCCGCGAAGACGTCCTCGTCCTCGACGCCCTCGGCGGTGACCAGCAGCCAGGTGCCGGAAAGCGAAGCCTGGCCACCGCTCAACGGCTTCCAGTTGACGCGGTATCGCCAGGAGTCCGCGGTGGACTGCTCGCGGTGCTGCCGGCGCCACGAGTTCAGCGCGGGCAGCACCGCCGCGAGCGATTCCTCGTCGACGTGCAGGCTGGAGGTGAGCGTCGCCAGGTCGGCGCGTTCGACGGCGGCCCAGAACGCGGTGTCCACCGGATCGGCGCCGGTCGGCTGCTCGGGCATTTGCGGCCCGCCCACCCAGTACCGCTCGTGCTGGAAGGCGTAGGTCGGCAGGGGCACCCGGCGCGCGCCGGTGCCCTCGAAGGCAGCCGCCCAGTCGACTGCCACCCCGCGCACAAAAACCTCGGCGAGCGACGTCCACACCCGGCCCAGGCCACCGAGATCGCGGCGGAGCGTGCCCGCCACCACGCCGCGTTCCCCGGCGTCGGCGAGGGTGTCCTCCACCCCGACCGTCAGCACCGGGTGCGAGCTGACCTCGATGAACGCGCGATGCCCGGCCGTCACCAGGTCGCGGACGGCGCCCGCCAGGTGCACGGTCTGGCGCAGGTTGCGGTACCAGTAGTCGGCGGTCAGTTCGGCGCCGTCGACCCATTCGCCGGTGACCGTGGACAGGAACGGGATCCGCGGCCGCTGCGGGTCGAGCCCGTGCAGGTCGCGCAGGATCTCGTCGCGGATGTCCTCGACGTGCGCGGAGTGCGAGGCGTAGTCGACCACGATCCGGCGCACGCGCACGCCTTCCGCGGCCAGGGTTTCGAGCAGTTCGTCCAGCGCCTCGGGATCACCGGAGACGGCGACCGTGCGCGGACCGTTCTCGGCGGCCAGCGAAAGCCTGCCGTCCCAGGCGGCGAGCCGCCCGGTGACCTCGTCGGCGGGCAGCGCGATCGACGCGATGCCGCCACGCCCGGCCAGTTCCCGCGCGATCGCCTGGCTGCGCAGGGCGACCACCTTCGCGGCGTCCTCCAGCGACAGCGCGCCGGACACGCAGGCCGCGGCGATCTCCCCCTGCGAGTGCCCGACCACCGCGTCCGGGATCACGCCGTAGGAGCGCCACACCTCGGCGAGCGAGACCATCACCGCGAACGACGCCGGCTGCACCACGTCGACGCGTTCCATCGACGGCGCGCCGTCCACCCCGCGCAACACGTCGAGCAGCGACCAGTCGAGATACGGCGCCAGGGCCGCGGCGCATTCGGCGATCCGCGCGGCGAACACCGGCGACTCGTCGATCAGCTGCGCGCCCATCCCGGCCCACTGGGCTCCCTGGCCGGGGAACACGAAGGTGGTGCGGGCGTCCAGGTCGGCCAGCCCGCGCACCTCGGAGGACCCGATCATGACCGTGCGGTACTCGAACTTCGAGCGCGTGGTGGCCAGCGAGAAGCCGACGTCGACCGGGCGCTCGCCCTCGACCGCGGGCAGCAGGTTGGCGATCTGCGCTTCCAGCGCGGCTTCACTGCGGGCCGACAGCACCCACGGCACCACCGGGACCGGCTGCTCGATCACCACCGGCGCGGGCTCCGCCGAAACCGGCGGAGCCTCTTCGAGCACCGCGTGCGCGTTGGTCCCGCTGACCCCGAACGAGGACACCGCACACCGGCGCGGACGACCGTTCGGCACCCACGAGGCCGGCTCGTTCAACAGGGACAGCGCACCCGAACTCCAGTCCACATGGGACGAGGGCGTGTCCGCGTGCAACGTCCGCGGCAGCATTCCGTGACGCAGCGCCATCACCATCTTGATCACGCTGGCCACGCCGGCGGCCGACTGCGAGTGCCCGATGTTCGACTTGACCGAGCCCAGCAGCAGCGGCCGCTCCGGGTCGCGCTCGGCGCCGTAGGTGGCCAGCAGTGCCTGCGCCTCGATCGGGTCACCGAGCGTGGTGCCGGTGCCGTGCGCGTCGACGGCGTCCACATCGGACGGTGCGACGCCCGCGTTCGCCAGCGCCTGCATGATCACCCGCTGCTGCGAGGGACCGTTGGGCGCGGACAGCCCGTTCGAGGCGCCGTCCTGGTTGACCGCGGAACCCCGCACCACGGCGAGGATCGGGTGCCCGTTGCGCTCGGCGTCGGACAGCTTCTCCACCAGCAGCATGCCGATGCCCTCGGACAGGGTCATGCCGTCGGCGGAATCGGAGAACGCCTTGCAGCGCCCGTCCTTGGCCAGTGCGCGCTGGCGGCTGAAGGCGATCAGCGGCTTGGGGTTCGGCATCACCGTGGCACCGGCGGCCAGCGCGAGCGTGCTCTCCCCGCTGCGCAGCGACTGGCACGCCAGGTGCAGCGCGACCAGCGAAGACGAGCACGCGGTGTCGACGGTGACGGCCGGGCCTTCGAGCCCGAAGACGTAGGACACCCGGCCGGAGAGCACGCTCGGGCTGCTGCCGGTCACCGCGTAGCCCTCGGAACCGCCGCCGTCCATGGCGCCGTATTCGGAGTAGCTGGATCCGATGAACGCGCCGGTGCGGGTGCCGCGCAGCGACGCCGGGTCGATCCCGGCACGCTCGATGGCCTCCCAGGTGGTCTCCAGCAGCAGGCGTTGCTGCGGGTCCATGCCGACCGCCTCGCGCGGCGAGATGCCGAAGAAGGCCGGGTCGAAGTCACCCGCGGTGTGCAGGTAACCGCCCGCGGTCGAGTAGGTGGTGCCCGGGTTGTCGGGGTCCGGGTCGTACAGCATGGCCATGTCGAAGCCGCGGTCACCGGGGAACTCGGTGATCGCGTCGGTGCCCTCGGCGATCAGCTGCCAGAACTCCTCCGGTGTGTTCGCGCCACCGGGGAAGCGGCAGGCCATGCCGATGATGGCGATCGGCTCGTCCGTGGTGCCGCCGTGGTTCGCCTGGTACACCACGGCTTCCGCGGCCGAGCCGAGCAGTTCGGCGTGCAGGTGGTCGGCCAGCACCTTCGGCGTCGGGTAGTCGAAGACCAGCGTCGCGGGCAGCGTCAGCCCGGTCGCGCCGCCGAGCCGCTGACGCAGCTCGACCGCGGTCAGCGAGTCGAAACCGATCTCTTGGAACGCCTTCTGCTCGCCGACCTCCTCGGCGGAGCTGTGCCCGAGCACGGCCGCGGCCTCGGCACGCACCAGCGCGACCAGGCGACGGTGCTGCTCGGCCTCGGACAGCTCGCGCAGTTCGTTGGCGAAGGTCGACGACTCGCCCGCCTGCTTCTGCTCGGCTTCGGCCAGAGCCCTGACCTCGGGCAGTTCGCTGAGCAGCGCGCTCGGGCGGCGCGAGGTGAACAGCGGGTGGTAGCGGCTCCAGTCGACGTCGGCCACGGTCACCGTCACGTCGGCCTGGACGACCGCCCGGTGCAGCTCGGTGATCGCGGGCCCGGCGTCGAGGAAGGCAAGGCCCTGGCGCAGCAGGCTGCCCGACATCTCCTCGTGGGTGGCCATACCGACCTCGGCCCACGGACCCCAGGCGATCGAGGTCGCGGTCAGTCCGCGGGCGCGGCGGCTCTCGGCCAGCGCGTCGAGGTAGGCGTTCGCGGCGGCATAGGCGCTCTGACCACCACTTCCCCACACCCCGGCGATGGAGCCGAACAACACGAACAGGTCCAGCTCGCGGTCGCCGAGCAGATCGGCGAGGTTCCTGGCACCGAGCACCTTCGCGGACATCACGTCGGCGAACTCCGGCAACCCGGTCAGCTCCAGCGGTGCGGACTGCCCGACACCGGCCGTGTGCACCACGCCGGTCAACGGCATGGCGGGCGGGATGCCGTCGAGCACGGCGGCCAGCGCGTCGCGGTCGGCGACGTCGCAGGCGACGATCTCGACCCGCGCCCCCAGCTCGGTCAGCTCGGCACGCAGTTCGGCCGCGCCCGGCGCGTCCATGCCGCGGCGGTTGGTCAGGATCAGGTTCTCCGCGCCACGACCGGCGAGCCAGCGCGCGACGGCCGCACCGAGGCCACCGGTACCGCCGGTGACCAGCACGGTTCCGCCCGCGGCGAACTCGTCGGCGGCGGGCAGCGCGTCCACCGGCCGACGCGCCAGGCGGCGGCCGAGCACACCGGTGGCGCGGATCGCGGCCTGGTCCTCGTCACCGGTGAGCACGCCGATCAGGCGCCTGAGCACGGCGGAGTCGGCCTCGCTCGGCAGGTCGACCAGACCACCCCAGCGCTGCGGGTACTCCAGTGCGGCCACCCGGCCGAAGCCCCAGACCGCGGCCTGCGGCAGCGACTCGACCTCGTCGCCCTGGCCGGTGCTCACCGCACCCCGGGTCAGCGTCCACAGTGGAGCGTCCAGGGTGCGAAGTGCCGAGATGGTCAGCGCCAAGCCGGTGGACAGCACCGGATGCGGTTCGTACGGGCGGTCGTCCAGCGCGAGCAGCGAGACCACGCCGGCGATGTCACCGAGTCCGGCCAGACGCTCGGTGATCGGGCCCTGCTCGGCGCATTCGGCGTCCAGCTCGATCTGGCGCGCCTCAGCACCGTGCGCGGCCAGCAGTTCGCGCACCTGCCCGGCCAGTTCGGCGTCCTGCTCACCGGTGAGCACCAGCCACTGACCGCTGAGCACCGGCGTGACCCCGGTCCGCAGCGGGCTCCACTTGACCCGGTATCGCCACGAGTCCAGCTGTGACTTCTGCTGGTTGCTCTGCCGCCACGAGGACAGCGCGGGCAGCAGTTCGTCCAATGAGGACTGCTGCTGCTCACCGAGGTGGAGCAGCGCGGCCAGTTCGTCGGCGTCCCCGCGTTCGATCGCCGCCCACAGCCGTTCGTCGCTGGGGTCGGCCGAGAAGGCGGGCGGTTCCGGCGCCTGCGGCCAGTAGTACGAGTGCTGGAAGGCGTAGGTCGGCAGGTCCACCCGCCGCACACCACGGCCGTCGAAGAAGCTCGGCCAGCCGACCTGCACGCCGTGCAGGTGCAGCCGGGTCAGCGCGGTCACGCACGTGGCTTCCTCACCACGACCGGCGCGCTGGATGGCGACGACGTTCCCGGCGTCCTCGCCGAGCACCTCCTGCACCATCGGCGAAAGCGCGGCGTCCGGCCCCAGCTCGAGGAAGGTGCGCACCCCCGAGTCGTGCAGCGTGCGCACACCGTCGGCGAACCGGACGGCCTCACGGACGTGCCGCACCCAGTAGTCGGGCGAGGACATGGCGTCGGTGTCGAAGTGCCCGGTCAGGTTGGAGACCACCGGGATCTTGGGCGCGGCGAAGGCCAGCTCGGCCACGACCTGCCCGAACTCCGCCAGCATCGCGTCCATGCGCGGCGAGTGGAACGCGTGCGAAACGGTGAGCCGCTTGGTCTTGCGGCCCTCGAACCGCGCGACGATCGCCTCGACGGCTTCCTCGTCACCAGAGACGACCACGGAATTCGGGCCGTTGATCGCCGCGATCGAAGCGCCTTCGGTGACCAGCGGTGCAACCTCGTCCTCGGTCGCCTGGATCGCGACCATCGCACCACCGGCCGGCAGCGCCTGCATCAGCTTCCCGCGCGCGGCGACCAGCTTCGCGGCGTCGGCCAGGGTGAGCACCTCGGAAACGTGAGCGGCGGTGATCTCGCCGATCGAGTGCCCGCCCAGGAAGTGGACCTTCACCCCCCACGAGCGGACCAGGCGGAACAGCGCCACCTCGACGGCGAAGATGGCGGGCTGGGCCCAGCCGGTCTGGTCGAGCAGGCCGGTTTCAGCGTCATTGCTGTCCCACATGACCTCGCGCAGCGGACGCTCCAGGTGCGCGTCGAGCGCGTCGGCGACCTCATCGAAGGCCTCGGCGAACACCGGGAACCGCTGGTACAGCTCACGCCCCATCCCGGCGCGCTGGCTACCCTGCCCGGTGAAGAGCATGGCGATCTTGCCCGAGCCCGACTCGCCGGTGAGAACCCCGGCGTCCGGGCTGTCGGCGGCCAGTGCGGCGAGCGAGCGCAACAGCGCGTCCCGATCCTCGCCGACCACAGCGGCGCGGTGCTCGAAGGCGGACCGGGCGGTCGCCAGCGAGTACGCCACGTCCGCCGGCTCCAGCTCCGGCTTGTCGTCCACATAGGACAGCAAACGGGCGGCCTGCGCCCGTACCGCGTCGCGGGTCTTGCCGGAGAGCAACCACGGCACGACCCCGTCCAGCGTCGGCCGCTCCTCGACGACCACCGGCGCGGGCTGCTCCAGGATCACGTGCGCGTTGGTCCCGCTGATGCCGAACGAGGAGATGCCAACGCGCCACGGGCGGCCGACGTCGGCCAGCTCCTTCGCCTCGGTCGCCAGCTCCACGTCACCGGCTGTCCAGTCCACGTGGGACGACGGCTCGTCGATGTGCAGCGTCTTCGGCAGCACGCCGTACTTCAGCGCCAACACCATCTTGATCACCCCGGCCGCACCGGCGGCGGCCTGCGTGTGCCCCAGGTTCGACTTCACCGAACCGAGCAGCAGCGGCCGTTCGCGGTGCTTGCCGTAGGTGGCCAGCAGCGCCTGCGCCTCGATCGGGTCGCCGAGCGAGGTCCCGGTTCCGTGCGCCTCGACGGCGTCCACATCGGACGTGGTCAGCCCGGCGCTGGCCAGCGCCTGCTGGATCACGCGCTGCTGAGACGGCCCGTTCGGCGCCATCAGCCCGTTCGACGCGCCGTCCTGGTTGATCGCCGAGCCCTTGACCACGGCGAGCACCTCGTGCCCGTTGCGGCGGGCGTCCGACAGGCGCTCCAGCACCAGCACACCGACACCCTCGGACCAGCCGACGCCGTCCGCCGAATCGGAGAACGCCTTGCACCGGCCGTCCGGGGAAAGCCCGCGCTGCCGGGAGAACTCGATCAGCGCGATCGGCGTGGACATCACCGTGACGCCACCGGCCAGCGCGAGCGAGCATTCGCCGTTGCGCAGCGCCTGTGCCGCCAGGTGCAGGGTGACCAGCGAGGACGAGCAGGCCGTGTCCACGGTGACCGCGGGGCCTTCCAGTCCGAGCGTGTAGGAAACGCGACCGGAGACGATGCTCGGCGAGGTGCCGCTGCCCTGGTAGCCCTCGGACGCGCCGCCCATGGCGCCGCCGTAGTCGTTGTACATCACCCCGGCGAACACGCCGGTCTGGCTGCCGCGCAGGGAAACCGGGTCGATCCCGGCCCGCTCGATCGCCTCCCACGACACCTCCAGCAGCAGGCGCTGCTGCGAGTCGGTGGCGACCGCCTCGCGCGGGCTCATGCCGAAGAACCCGGCGTCGAACTCGCCCGCGTCGTGCAGGAAGCCGCCGGACCGGGTGTAGGAGGTGCCCGGGTGGTCGGGGTCCGGGTGGTACAGCTTCTCCAGGTCCCAGCCGCGATCGGTGGGGAAGCCGGAAATGGCGTCCTCGCCGTCGAGCATCAGCTGCCACAGCTGCTCCGGGCTGGCCACGCCGCCCGGGTAGCGGCAGCCCATGCCGACGATCACGATCGGGTCGTCGCCGGTCAGCGTCGCCGGGCGCGCCTGCTCCGGGATCACCGCGTCGGCCTCGAACAGCTCACCAGCCAGGTACCCGGCCAGCACGTTCGGCGTCGGGTAGTCGAAGACCATGGTGGCGGGCAGGCGGAGGCCGGTGACCGCGGTCAGCCGGTTGCGCAGCTCGACCGCGGTCAGCGAGTCGAAGCCGAGGTCCTTGAACTGGCGGTCGGGCTCGATCTCCGCGCCGTCGGCGTGCCCGAGCACCGCGGCCACCTGGTCGCGGATGAGTTCGAGCAGCACGTCGCGGCGCTCGTCCTCGCCGAGCCCGGAAAGCCGGCGCACCAGCGTGTCGGCGGCTTCCGAGCTGGCCACCGCGGACCGGCGCGAGCGGGTGCGGATGAGCCCGCGGAACAGCGGCGGGATCTCCGGCTGGGCCCGCAGCACGGACAGGTCGAGGCGCAGCGCCAGCACGGCCGCGTCCTCGGCGGTCAGCGCGGCGTCGAAGAGCGCGACACCCTGGTCGACGGTCAGCGCGGGCATCCCGGACCGCGCCATGCGCTCGGCGTCCGCACCCGACAGCATGCCGGTCTGCTCCCACGCGCCCCAGCCGATCGAGGCCGCGGGCAGACCTTCGGCGCGGCGACGTGCGGCGAGCGCGTCCAGGAAGGCGTTGGCGGCGGCGTAGTTGCCCTGCCCGGGGTTGCCGAACACCCCGGCGGCCGAGGAGAACACCACGAAGGCCGAGAGGTCGCCGGTCAGCTCGTGCAGGTACCAGGTGGCGTCGGCCTTGGGCCGGAGCACGGTGTCGAGCCGTTCGGGGGTCAGCGAGCCGATGGTGCCGTCGTCGAGCACGCCCGCGGTGTGCACCACGGCCTTGATGTCGTGCTGGGCCACCAGTTCGGCGACCTGGTCGCGGTCGGTCACGTCGCAGGCGGCGACCCGCGCTTCCGCACCCAGTTCGGCGAGTTCGGCGACCAGTTCGTCCACCCCGTCGGCGGCCGGGCCGCGACGGCTGACCAGCAGCAGGTCGCGCACGCCGTGCTCACCCGCGAGGTGCTTGGCGATGACACTGCCCAGGCCGCCGGTGCCGCCGGTGATCAGCACCTGGCCGTCCCAGTCGAATTCGCGCTGCTGCGGCAGCGAACGCGCGAGCCGGGCGGCGAAGACCTTGTTGTGGCGGATGGCCAACTGCGGCTCGTCGACTCCGATGGCCTTCTTCAGCGGCGAATCGGCGTCGGTGTCGATCAAGCCGAAGCGGCCCGGGTTCTCCGACTGCGCGGACCGCACCAGGCCCCACACGGTCGCGGCGGCCACGTCGGGCAGGTCATCTTCGACGACGGCCACCGCGTCGCGCGTCACGAAAACCAGGCGGGAGTCGGCGAAGCGCTCGTCGGCAAGCCATTCCTGTAGCACGCCGAGCACGTGCGCGCTGACCGCGTGCGCTGCTTCGACGGTATCCCCGCTGGTTTCGACGTGGTACAGCACCCAGTCCGGCACATCCACAATGGACGTCAGATCGGTGGCCTCGACAGCGGCCGGCTCGGTGGTGGCGTGCTGCGCGGCCACCCAGTCGAGCCGGAACAGCGAGTCGCGGCCGACGGTCACGTTCAGCTGCTCGGTGGCGACCGCGCGAAGCACCAGCGTCTCGACCGAGGCGACCGGCTCGCCGGCGGCGTCGGCCACGGCGATCGACATGGCGTCGTCAGCGACCGGCGAAAGCTTCACCCGCACCGTGGATGCACCGGTCGCGTGCAGCGACACGCCCTCCCACGAGAACGGCAGCCCGCCCTGGCTCTCCGGCCCGAACTCGACGAACCGCGAGGCGTGCAGGACGGCGTCCAACAGGGCCGGGTGCAGCTCGAAGGACTCGTTGTCCACGTCCTCGGGCAGCGCGACCTCGGCGTAGACGTCCTCGCCGAGCTGCCACGCGGCACGCAGGCCCTGAAACGACGGGCCGTAGGCGAACCCGTCGACGGCCAAGCGGTCGTACAATCCCGCGAGATCGATCGGCTGCGCGTCCTTCGGCGGGAACTCCTTGGCGTCAAACGGAACTCGCTTGGCTTCGGCGGTGAGCACACCGGTGGCGTTCGGTGTCCACGGCTGCTCGTCGTCGGTGTCGAGGCGCGAATAGATGTCGACGGTCCGGCGACCGGCCTGATCGGGACGGCCGACCCAGATCTGCACCTGGACGCCACCCTGCTCGGGCAGGACCAGCGGACCGGTCAGCGTCAGTTCCTCGACGCGATCGCAGCCGACCTCGTCCCCGGCGCGAATGGCCAGCTCCAGGAACGCCGTGCCGGGCAGCAGCACCCGGCCGGACACCACGTGATCGGCCAGCCAGGCGTGCGTGTGCAGGGAAAGCCGGCCGGTCAGCAGCGCGCCGTCGGAGTCCGCGAGCGAGACGGCCGCGGCCAGCAGCGGGTGCCGCGCGGCACCGAGGCCGGACGAACGCGGGTCACCGCCGAAGCCGAACCCGCCACCCTTCGGCCAGTACCGCTTGGTCTGGAAGGCATACGTCGGCAGCGGGACACGAACCGCGCCGGTGCGGTCGAAGTACTCGCTCCACCGCACCGGAATCCCGTTGACGTGCAGGGTGGCCAGCGCGGTGGTGCCGGTTTCGGTCTCGTCGCGGCCGGCCCGCAGCACCGGGACGGCCGTGACGTCGTCCAGGATCTCCTGGACCATCGCGGAGAGCACGCCATCTGGGCCCAGTTCCAGGAAGGTGCCGACGCCGTGGCCGCGCAGCCACACCACGCCGTCGGCGAACCGCACGGCCTGGCGGACGTGGTCCACCCAGTAGTCGGCGGAGGTCACCTGCTCGACACGGGCCAGCTCGCCGGTCAGGTTCGACACGAACGGGATGAGCGGCGCCTGCAGGTCGAGTTCTGCAACTACCGCACGGAAATCATCGAGCATCGCGTCCATGCGCGGCGAGTGGAACGCGTGCGAAACGCTGAGCCGCTTGGTCTTGCGGCCCTCGAACCGCGCGACGATCGCCTCGACGGCTTCCTCGTCACCAGAGACGACCACGGAATTCGGGCCGTTGATCGCCGCGATCGAAGCGCCTTCGGTGACCAGCGGTGCAACCTCGTCCTCGGTCGCCTGGATCGCGACCATCGCACCACCGGCCGGCAGCGCCTGCATCAGCTTCCCGCGCGCGGCGACCAGCTTCGCGGCGTCCTCAAGGGACAGAACGCCAGCGACGTGGGCCGCCGCGATCTCACCGATCGAGTGCCCGGCGAGGAAGTCCGGCTTCAGGCCCCACGACTCGGCCAGCCGGTACAGCGCCACCTCGATGGCGAACAACGCGGGCTGGGCGTTGCCGGTCTGGTCCAGCGCGTCGGCGTCCTCGCCCCACATGACGTCGCGAACGTCGAGGTGTTCCAGCACCTCGTCCAGCGCCGCCGCGAACACCGGGAAGCGGCCGTACAGCTCGCGCCCCATGCCCAGGCGTTGCGCACCCTGGCCGGTGAACAGGAAAGCCAGCTTCGACCGGCTGTGGGTGGTCCCGGTGATCGTGCCCGGCGCGGCCTCACCCGCCGCGAGCGCGGTCAGTCCGGCACGCAGGTTCGCCGACGGCACCACCGCGCGGTGCTCGAAGCTCGCGCGGGTGGTCGCCAGCGAGAAGGCGAGGTCCAGCACGGAAGTTTCATCATCCAAAATGGACAGAATGCGGTCGGCCTGCGCCCGCAGGGCTTCGGCGTTCCGGCCGGAAACCAGCACCGGCACCGCACCAGCCTCGACCGGCTCCGGGGCTTCGCTCTCGATGACGAGCTCGGGCGCCTGCTCGATGATGGTGTGTGCGTTGGTCCCGCTGATGCCGAACGAGGAAACCGCCGCGCGCTTGGGCTCACCGGTCTCCGGCCACGGCGTGTTCTCGGTGATCAGCTCGACCGCACCGGCGGTCCAGTCCACATGGGACGTCGGCTCGTCGATGCCCAGCGACTTCGGCAGCACACCGTGCCGCATGGACATGACCATCTTGATCACACCGGCCACCCCGGCGGCCGCCTGGGTGTGGCTGATGTTCGACTTGATCGACCCCAGCAGCAGCGGCCGATTGCGACTGTGTTTCCCATAGGTGTTCAGCAGCGCCTGCGCTTCGACCGGGTCCCCGAGCGTGGTGGCGGTGCCGTGTGCCTCGACCACGTCGATCTGGTCCTCGGACAGCCGCGAGTTGATCAGCGCCTGCTGGATCACCCGCTGCTGCGACGGCCCGTTCGGCGCGGTCAGCCCGTTCGACGCGCCGTCCTGGTTGACCGCCGAACCCCGTAACACGGCGAGGATTTCGTGGCCGTTGCGCTGCGCGTCGGACAGCCGCTCCAGCACCAGCACCCCGGCGCCCTCGGCCCAGCCGGTGCCGTCGGCCGACTCGGCGAACGACCGGCACAGCCCGTCCGGGGAGAGCCCGCCCTGCCTGCTGAACTCGACGATGGTGGTCGGGCTCGACATGATCGTGGCACCACCGGCCAGCGCCAGCTCGCATTCGCCGTTGCGCAGCGACTGCGTGGCCAGGTGCATCGCCACCAGCGAGGACGAGCACGCGGTGTCCACCGTGACCGCCGGGCCGACAAAGCCGTAGGTGTAGGAGATCCGGCCGGACAGCACGCTGTTGGAGTTGCCGAGCAGCTGGAAGCCCTCGCCGCCCTCGCCGGGGCCGACCTGGTAGTCCTGCGCCATCGCGCCGACAAAAACCGCGGTCTGCGTGCCCTTGAGCGAGGTCGGGTCGATGCCGGCGCGCTCCAACGCCTCCCAGGTGACCTCGAGCAGCACGCGCTGCTGCGGGTCCATCGACAGCGCCTCGCGCGGTGAGATGCGGAAGAAGTCCGCGTCGAACTGCGGTGCGTCGTGCAGGAAACCGCCGGACCGGGTGTTCGACATCGCCAGCATCTCGGGGTTCCAGCCGCGGTCGGCCGGGAACTCGGTGATGCCGTGCTTCCCGGCGATCACCATCTCCCACAGCTGCTCCGGGGTGCGCACACCACCGGGGTAGCGGCAGCCGATGCCGACGATGGCGATCGGCTCCTGCGAAGCGGCCTCGATCTCGTTCAGCCGCTGCCGCGTCCGCCGGAGGTCCGCGCTCGCGCGCCTGAGGTAGTCCCGGAGCTTCTGTTCGTTGTCCATCTCAACTCAACCCATCTCGACAACCGGACGGCCGGGCAAGAACGGCATGACAGCCCACCCGGGCCGGGGGCTCCGGGCGAAGGCTCGAACCTGGTCGCGCGCTGAGACCACCATGTACGCAGTCTCGCGGCGGAATGGCTGGGAAATCCCTACAGATGGCGACCGCTCACCAGTTGGCGGCCTGCAGCAGGTCGGCGTACTCGTGCTCCCGCGACGCCTGCGCGAGGTCGGAGTCGACCATCATCCGCATCAGCTCGGCGAAGTCCACCGACGGCTCCCAGCCGAGGGCGGCCTTGACCCTGGTGGTGTCGGCGCAGAGGATCTCCACCTCGGCCGGGCGCACCAGCGCCGGATTGATCACCACGTGGTCGCGCCAGTCCAGGCCGACGTGGTCGAAGGCGATCCGCACGGCGTCACGCACCGAGTGCATCTCACCGGTGCCGACCACGTAGTCGCCCGGCTCGTCCTGCTGCAGCATCAGGTGCATCGCGCGCACGTAGTCCCCGGCGAAGCCCCAGTCGCGCACCGCGTCCAGGTTGCCCAGTTCGAGCTTCTCCTGCAGGCCCAGCTTGATCTTCGCGACGGCGAGGGTGATCTTGCGGGTGACGAACTCCGCACCCCGGCGCGGTGACTCGTGGTTGAACAGCATGCCGGAAACCGCGTACATGCCGAAGGATTCGCGGTAGTTCTTGGTGATGAAGTGCCCGTAGGCCTTCGCCACGCCGTACGGGCTGCGCGGGTGGAAGCTGGTGGTCTCACGCTGCGGGGTCTCGGCCGCCTTGCCGAACATCTCCGAGGAGGACGCCTGGTAGAAGCGGATCTGCTTGCCCACGTCCACCCGCTGCGAGCTGTTCAGCCCGCTGACCATCCGGATCGCCTCCAGCACGCGCAGCACGCCCATGCCGTTGATCTCGGTGACCAGTTCCGCCTGCTGCCAGGACATCGGCACGAACGAGATGGCACCGAGGTTGTACACCTCGTCCGGCTGCACCTTGTCCACCGCGGAGACCAGGCTGCCCTGGTCCATCAGGTCACCGTCGACAAAGGACAGATCGGCGACCAGCCTGCTGACCCGGGACTTGCGCGGGTTGGCCTGGCCGCGGATCAGGCCCCAGACCTGGTACCCCTGGCTCAGCAGGTACTCGGCAAGGTAGGAACCGTCCTGCCCGGTGATCCCGGTGATCAAAGCTCGCCTGGACATCGTCTCCCTCTCCACTACGCCAGCACTTCGGGTCGACTCCGCCCACCGTCTCTTCGACTCCGGCCGCGGGTTGCACGGTAGGCGCGCGGGCACTAGGGAATGTTCGAGTCTTGCCTCCCCAGCCGCCGCTACCCTGCCCCGCGCGCCACCCCCGGCGGACCGGCAACCGGCGAACACTAGTGATTTCCCCGCGCACCGCCCCGGCGGCAAACACTAGGTATTTTGTGGGTTTGTTTGGGTTCGACTGTGGTTCCGCCCGGCCGACCCGGAGAGTGCTGTGCTGTCCAGTGTCCTGCCCCGCCTGCGGCCCTACCGCCGCCGGATCGCCGCCCTGCTGGTGCTGCAGTTGTGCCAGACCGTGGCCACCCTGCTGCTGCCCACGTTCAACGCCGAGATCATCGACAACGGTGTGGTCAAGGGCGACGTCCCCTACATCTGGCGCACCGGCGTGGTGATGGTGGCCGTCGCCGTGGCGCAGATCGCCACCTCGATCGCCGCCGCCCTGCTGGGTGCCCGGATCGCCGCCGCGGTCGGCCGCGACCTGCGCTCGGCGGTGTTCCGCCGGGTGCTCGACTTCTCCGCCCGCGAGGTGGGCGGGTTCGGCACGCCCTCGCTGATCACCCGCACGGTCAACGACGCGCAGCAGGTGCAGAACCTGGTGCAGACCACCTTCGACGTGGCGGTGATCGCGCCGATCATGTGCGTGGGCGGGCTGGTGCTGGCGTTCAACCAGGACCTGCCGCTGGGCTTCGTGATGATCGGGCTGATCGTCGCGGTCGGCGTGGCCATCGTGGCGATGCTGACCAGGATGGGCCCGGTCTACACCGCCATGCAGCGCTGCATCGACCTGATCAACCGGCTGCTGCGCGAGCGCATCACCGGGGTGCGCGTGGTCCGCGCGTTCGTCCGCGACCGCCGCGAGCACGAGCGCTTCGGCGGGGCGAACGAACAGATGTACCGGCATTCGCTGCGCGTGGGCCGGTTGATGGCGGCGATCCCGGCCGTGGTGATCATCGTGCTGAACGTGTTCACCGTCGGCCTGGTCTGGCTGGCGGGCTGGCGCATCGACAACGGCACGCTGCAGCTCGGTGAGATGACCGCGCTGCTCGGGTACCTCGGCCTGATCGTGATGTCGGTGGTGATGCTGACCATGGTGTTCACCAGCGCGCCCCGCGCGATCGTCTCCGCCGGGCGCATCCAGGAAGTGCTCGACACCGAGGTGAGCGTGACCCCGGCGGCCTACCCGGTACCCGCCCACGGCCGCGGCAGGCTCGAACTCCGCGCCGCCGAATTCGGCTATCCCGGCGCGGATCAGCCAGTGTTGCGCGGGATCGACCTGATCGCCGAGCCCGGGGAGAAGGTGGCCATCGTCGGCGGCACCGGCAGCGGCAAGACCACCCTGCTGAACCTGGCGCTGCGCCTGTTCGACGTCACCGGTGGCGCGGTGCTGGTCAATGGGGTCGACGTGCGCGAGCAGAACGCCGACGCGCTCACCCGGACCGTCGGTTTTGTGCCGCAGCGGGCGTTCCTGTTCTCCGGCACGGTGGCCAGCAACCTGCGGTACGGCCGTCCCGACGCCACCGACGAGGAACTGTGGCGCGCGCTGGAAGTGGTGCTGGCCAAGGATTTTGTGTCGCAGATGGACGGTGGGCTGGACGCGCCGATCACGCAGGGCGGCACGAACGTCTCCGGTGGGCAACGGCAACGGCTCGCCATCGCGAGAACCCTGTTGCGCCGCCCCGACATCTACCTGCTCGACGATTGCTTCTCGGCGCTGGACCACCGGACCGAAGCCGAGTTGCGGGAGAACCTGGAACCCGAACTCGCGGAGGCGACCGTGCTGCTGGTGACCCAGCGCGCCAGCAGTGTGGCGCGCGCCGACCGGGTCGTGGTGCTGGACAAGGGACTGGTCTCCGCGTGACCGCCCGCCGCCTCGTCGGCCTGCTGCGGCCGCACCGGATGCTCATCGCCGCCGTGGTCGTGCTGGGCCTGGCCTGGATCGGGCTGAACCTGCTCGGCCCGAAACTGCTCGGCTATGCCACCGACCTCATCTTCGCCGGGCTGGTCAGTACCGGCTACCCGGCCGGTTCGTCCAAAGAGGACGTCATCGGTCAGCTGCGCGCCGATGGCCGCGACACGCTGGCCAACGTGTTCAGCACCACCGACCTGGTGCCCGGTGAAGGCGTCGACTTCGGCGCGCTCGGCGTGGTCCTGCTGGTCCTGCTCGGCATCTACCTGGTCGCCGCCGGGTTCATGCTGTGGCGCGGGCGCCTGGTCGCGACCATCGTTCAACGCGTCGTCCGGAACCTGCGCGCACAGGTCGACGCGAAGCTGAGCCGTCTGCCGATGAGCCACTTCGACCGCAACTCCGGCGGGGACGTGCTCAGCCGCGCCACCAACGACATCGACAACCTCCAGCAGAGCTTCCAGCTCACCCTCGGGCAGTTGATCAACTCGGTGTTCACCATTCTCGGTGTGCTCGCGGTGATGCTGGTGATCTCGCCGGCGCTGGCACTGATCGTGTTGCTCAGCGTGCCGCTGGCGGCGGCCATCGCGTGGGTGATCAGCAAGCGCGCGCAGCCGCGGTTCGCCGAGCAGTGGGGCACCACCGGTTCGCTCAACGCGCACATCGAGCAGATCTACACCGGACACTCGCTGGTCAAGGGCTTCGGCAGGCGGGAACTGGCCGAGCGGGAGTTCGACGAGCACAACGAGGCGCTCTACCGCGCCGGCTCCCGCGCGCAGTTCATCACCGGCATGATCGAGCCGGCCGCGCGCTTCGTCACCGATCTCAACTACGTGCTGGTCGCGGTGGTCGGCGCGCTGCGGGTGGCCAGCGGCTCGCTGTCCATCGGCGACGTGCAGGCGTTCATCCAGTACTCGCAGATGTTCAGCAGGCCGATCGTCGACCTGGCGAACTTCTCCGGTCAGCTGCAGTCGGGGCTGGCCTCGGCCAAGCGGATCTTCGAGCTGCTCGACGCCGAGGAGCAGCGTCCCGACGCCCGGGAGCCGGTGCGTCCAGGCCCGACGCGCGGGCAGGTTGTCTTCGACCGGGTCAGTTTCCGTTACCTGCCGGGCAAACCGCTGATCGAGGACCTGTCGCTGATCGCGGAGCCGGGGCAGGTGGTGGCGATCGTCGGGCCGACCGGCGCGGGCAAGACCACGCTCGGCAACCTGCTCATGCGGTTCTACGAACTCGACGGCGGCCGCATCCTGCTCGACGGCGAGGACATCGCGAGCATGGACCGCGAGGACCTGCGATCCCGGATCGGCCTGGTGTCGCAGGACGCCTGGCTGTTCCACGGCACGATCGCGGAGAACATCGCCTACGGCCGTCCGGACGCGACCCGCGCGGAGGTGATCGCGGCGGCGGAGGCCACCTGCGTTGACCGGTTCGTGCACACCCTTCCCGACGGCTACGACACCGTGCTCGACGACGAAACCTCCACCGTCAGCGCCGGTGAGAAGCAGCTGATCACCCTGGCCAGGGCGTTCCTGATCCGGCCGTCGCTGCTCGTGCTCGACGAGGCGACCAGTTCCATCGACACGAAAACCGAGGAACTGGTGCAGCGCGCGACAAGCTCGCTCCGGGCGGGCCGCACCTGCTTTGTCATCGCGCACCGGCTGTCCACCGTGCGCAACGCGGACCTGATCGTGGTGATGGAGAACGGACAGCTCATCGAGCGCGGCACGCACACCGAACTGCTCGAAGCCGACGGAACCTACGCACGCCTGCACGCGGCTTCCTCGGCGACGCCGGTCGATCTGCTCTCCTAGCAATTGCCCTAGTACGCCGGACAGGGGAGTCGTAGGGGGTTATGCACAGCGTATCGGTTTCCTTACAGTCACCAATGTGGCGAAGTTGGTTAATCACGCCCCACGTCCGGTTCGAGTGGAAGAAGTAGGGCCAGCCGCATGAACGAAGCGCTCGCAGAGAAGCAGACCTGCCCGTTCCCGATGGCACGGGACGCCGACCACGTGCTGGACCTCCCGCTGGACTACCGGCGGCTGCGCCGGGAAGAACCGATCGTCCGCGTCACCCTGCCCTCCGGAGAGGTCGCCTGGCTGGTCAGCCGCTACGCCGAGGTCAAGCAGGTGCTCTCCGACGAGCGGTTCAGCTCCAAGGTGGCCGCGCCCGGCTTTCCCAAGGGCTTCTACTTCCCGGTCGACCCGCAGCCGGGCGCCTTCGTCGCGGTCGACCCGCCGGAGCACACCCGGTACCGCCGGATGATCATGGGGCAGTTCACCAAGAAGCGCGCCGAATCGCTGCGCCCGGAGATCCAGCAGATCGTCGACGAGCACATCGACAAGCTGCTCGCCGGGCCGAAACCGGTCAACCTGGTCACCACCTTCGCCCGGCCCATCCCGCTGATGGTGGTCTGCGACCTGCTCGGTGTGCCCTACGGCGACCGGCTCGCCTTCGGCCGCTGGATCAACACCCTGGTCGAGGCGAACCCGAGCCCGGCCGCGCGCAACGCGTCGGCCGCGGCGCTGTTCGGTTACATGAACAAGCTGGTCGCGGACAAGGAGCGCAAGCCGACCGACGACGTGCTCGGCAGGCTGGCGAGCGAGCAGATCCGCAAGGGCGAGCTGAACCGCAACGAGGCCGTGGTCATCGGCATGATGCTGCTGTCGGCCGGATACGACACCACGGCCAGTTCGCTGTCGCTGAGCGTGCTCGCGCTGCTGCAGAACCCGGACCAGATGAAGCTGCTGCGCGAGGACCCGGACATCACCGTCAGCGCCGTCGAAGAACTGCTGCGCCACCAGAACGTCATGCAGCACGGGGTCGCGCGGGTGGCGGTCGAGGACGTGGAACTGGCCGGGCAGACCGTGCGCGCCGGTGAAGGCGTGATCGCGCTGACCTCGTCGGCGGACCGCGACGACGAGACCTATCCCGACGCCGACCGGCTCGACCTGACCCGTGGCGGCAGCAACCCGTTCGCCTTCGGCTACGGCATCCACAGCTGCATCGCCAAGTTCCTGGCCAGGGTGGAGATGCAGATCGCGCTGGGCACGCTGGTGCGGCGCATCCCGACCCTCCGGCTGGCGGCGAAGCCGGAGGAACTGGAGTTCCGCAACCCGTCGGCGATGGTCTACAGCGTGAACGAGCTACCGGTCACCTGGTGAACCGGGCACCGTGGTGATCAGCTCGCGGTGGCAGTCCGGGCACACCGCCACGTAGCGCCTCGGCCGGCGGAACCGGCCGAGGAAGGACCTGAACAGCTTCATCGCCGTCACCCTCTCCCGCGCCCTGGCGTACTCGGGCGTGCTTCCGGATGCGGGAGAGCGTAGGCAGCGCCCGCGGGCCCGGCTATGGCCCAAAGACCCTGTTTCGCCGGACAATTCGCGTATTTCGCGCATTTCGCGGGACAAAAACGTGACCGCGCGCACAGGCGTGGTTAATCCGGTCGCATTCTGTCGGTGCCCGCCCATAGCATCGGCGACCGTAATCCCCAGTCCGCGAGGGGGCCTGCGGCGGGGATTCCCGACTTCGATCGCGCGGTGGCCGCGCGGTGAACCGATCACGCCCGAACGGACTTTAATGACAACAACAAACCCGGGTCAAGACACGGTCCCGGACAACGACAAGCTCGACAGCGCGGTGCTCAAGGTCGCGGCCGTCGTGGTGCTCGGCTCGATCATGGCGATCCTCGACACCACGGTGGTCAACGTCGCGCTGCAGGCGCTGACCCTGGAGTTCAAGACCTCGCTGGACACCATCCAGTGGATCGCCACCGGCTACATGCTGGCGCTGGCCACGGTCATCCCGGTCACCGGCTGGGCGTCGGACCGGTTCGGCACCAAGCGCCTGTACCTGCTGGCGATCACCCTGTTCCTGATCGGCTCGATGCTGGCCGGGCTGGCCTGGAACATCGAGTCGCTGATCGCCTTCCGGGTGGTGCAGGGCCTCGGCGGCGGCATGCTGATGCCGGCCGGCATGACCATCCTGACCAGGACCGCGGGCCCGCACCGGGTCGGCAGGGTGATGGCCGTGCTCGGCGTGCCGATGCTGCTCGGCCCGATCGGCGGCCCGATCCTCGGTGGCTGGCTGGTCGACTCGGTGAGCTGGCGCTGGATCTTCTACATCAACGTGCCGATCGGCGTTCTCGCGCTGCTGCTGGCGTGGCGGCTGCTGCCGTCGGACAAGCCGGAGCCCGCGGAGAAGTTCGACTTCCCCGGCATGCTGATGCTCTCGCCGGGGCTGGCCGCGCTGATCTACGGCGTTTCCGACATCCCGGCCGCGGGCGGGGTCACCGCGGTCAGCGTGTGGCTGCCCGGTCTCGGCGGCATCGCGCTGATCGCCGGGTTCATCGTGCGCGCGCTGCGGGTGCCGAACCCGCTGGTGGACCTGACGCTGTTCCGGAACCGCACGTTCACCGTCGCGATGGTCACGAACACGTTCTTCTGCATCGCCTTCTTCGGCAGCATGCTGCTGCTGCCGACGTACTTCCTGCTGGTGCGCGGGGAATCGGCGCTGCAGGCGGGGCTGCTGCTGGCGCCGCAGGGCATCGGCGCGATGCTCACCATGCCGGTCGCCGGGCGGCTCGCGGACAAGATCGGCCCGGGCAAGGTGGTGCTGCCGGGCATGGCGCTGATCGTGGGCAGCATGGTGATGTTCACCGTGGTCGGCGCGACCACGCCGTACTGGCAACTGCTGACCGCGTTGTTCGTGATGGGCATGGGCATGGGTTGCACGATGATGCCGATCATGACCGCGGCACTGCAGACGCTGACGCCGAAGAAGGTGGCACGCGCCTCGTCGGCGGCGAACATCGTGCAGCAGACCGCCGGTGCCATCGGCTCGGCGGTGATGTCGATCATCCTGGCCGGGCTGCTCGCCGGGAAGTTCGGCGTGCCGACGAACGAGGGCCAGCTCGCCGCGACCGCGGCGCTGATGAACCCGGCCACCCACGACCAGGCGGCTGTGCTCTCCGCGGACTCGTTCGCCTCCACCTTCGTGTGGGCGCTGGTGCTGCTGGCGATCTGCTTCGTCCCGGCCCTCTTCCTGCCGCGAAAGCCCCCGGCCCCACCGATCTCGGACACCGGCGATGCCCAGCAGGCAGCTCCGGTGATCCTCACCCACTGACGCTTTCCCTCGGGCGGCGCCTTCACCGGAAGGCGCCGCCCTTCTCATTTCCCCGGGGCCTCGCCGGTCTCACCGCGGCATCGATCAACCGCGATCTGCTCCTCACCGCGGATGCCGACGATCGGAGTGGTCAGCGCGCGCTGCTGCTCGTGGCCCCGTCGGCCACTCCGGTGGCGACCGCGAATCGAGCGAGTCGGGGCCGACCTACCGTGTGGCTGTCGTCGGTGTGGCCGGCGAGGCAGGCGCCACCCGCCCGAGGACGCATGCCGCGGGTGGGTCGAGGTCGAGCATTTCGGTTCGGACGTGCTCGAAACCGGCATCGGTGAGCTGGCCGGCCAGTTCGGTGGCAGCCGCCGCCGAGGTGGCCGCGGTGGCACCGGGACAGCGCGGCTGCGACACCACCGCGATGCGCCCGCCAGGCCGCAACAGCCCGGCGAGTTCGCGCAACCGGGCGGTGGGGTCGGGCCACATGCCGACCGTGTTGACGGCGAGCGCGGCATCGAACGGCCCCTCTCGGAGCGACAGGTTTTCCACCGGTGCGTGAACCAGGCGAACCCGTCCGGCCCGTACGGCGGCCCTGTTTCGGTGACGGGCCTGGCGGATCATCACCGCCGAGTGATCGACGCCCACGACCGATCCCCGGGACGCGCGGGCGGCGAGAGCGGCGATGGCCACACCAGGACCGCAGCCGAGTTCGATGACGCGCTCGGTCGGCTGGACGTCCAGCAGCCGCACCGCCCAACGGTTGCGTGCCACGTTCGACGAGCGTCGGCCCATGATCCAGCCGACGACGTGCCCGACGGTTCCGGTCGGCCGGTGGAACTGGGCCAGCCCGCCGCGAGGACCCCACCACTTCAGGAACCGGCCGAGCGCCCTCTCTTCGATCTTCATGGGGCGAGCCAAGCACTTCAAGTACCCTTGAAGTCAATGTCCGAGCACACCCCGGCTTCGCTGTCCATCGGTGAACTGTCCGAACGCACCGGCGTGCCGACGAGCGCGCTGCGCTACTACGACGAACTCGGCCTCGTGCGGCCGACGGCACGGGCGTCGGGACGGCGGCGCTATGCCGAGTCGGCGGTCAGGGACGTCAGCGTGATCGTCTTCTTCCGCGAGATCGGCTTCTCGCTGGCGGAGATCGGGCGCTTCATGGCGGGCGAGCAGCCAGGCAGGCAGGAGCTGATCGAACACAAACTGGCCGAACTCGCCGAACAGCAGCACCGGATCGAAGTGGCCCGTAGCGCGCTCGAGCACGGTCGGCGATGCCCGGCCGGCGACCCCGTGCGATGCTCCCGATTCTGGTCGATCATCGACGAGCGCCGGCGCGGTCTCTCACTGGCAGAAAGCCACACACGAGCGCACTGACGCCTATCCGGTCGTCCCGCCGGAACCGGCGAGTTGCCGGAGTTGCCCTTCATACACAGCGGGCAGCCAGTCCCGGCCGAACGTGGCAGCGGGCCCGATGCGCGGGTCCTCGGGATCACGGCCGTCCCGCAACGCGTGCACGTAAGCCCGATCCAGGTCGATCCGCGCCTGCACGTCGTCGCCGACGGAGCCGTGGCCGGGGACGATGGCATCAACCTCGTCGGCCACGCTTTCGAGCACACGCAGCCCGGCGAGGTAGTCCCCGATCGGGTCCCCGGCGCCGAAATCGGGGAACGGGATCAGGATGTCGGAAAGCATGTCCCCGGCGACAAGAACCCCACGTTCCTCGATCACCAGTGCCGCATGGCCCTGGGCATGCCCCTCATGCTCGAGGAGCCGGATTTTCGGGCCGTCCCAAGGGATGTGCGTCGTCCCGGCAGGCAGACCGGTGATGCGGCCGAACAGGTCCAGCGGTATCTCGTCGGCGAGTTCCGGGGGCAGGCCCTCGGCGACGCGGGCCTTCCAGTCCGCGTCCGCGAGCACGTCCCGCAGGAAGTCCGCGCAGCGGGCCGTGCCGTAGCGGGGCGCGTCACCGAACTCGGCGTGCCAGAGCGCGTGATCCCAATCGGGGTGCGTCGCGAAGCCCGCCACCACGGTCTGGCCCAGCTCGCGGAGGTCGTTCGCGAGGTCGGCCATTTCGCCGTCGGTGATCCCGGGGTCGATGAGCAGCACACCGTGCCGGCCCTGAACGACAACAGTGTTGTTCTGCAGCAACTCGCTCTGGTGGACCAGAACCCCGTCCGCTACCCGTCTCAGCATGGCGATCCCCTCCGCTCGTGGTGTGCCAGACAGTAGTCGTGACCGCTCCGCGGTAAGGGATTCACTCGTTGGAGAGGACGGTGTCGCTCACCTGGCCGTTGCCCCGCGCTCCCGCCGGATGCCAGCGTCGGTATGTACCAGCGCGCTGCGCCGAACGGCCCGATCGAGAGAGCAGAGGTACCCGCATATGCAGGCCTTCACCCTGCCCGAGTTCTACATGCCGTACCCGGCCAGGTTGAACCCCCACCTCGAGCGCACCCGCGCGCACAGCATGCAGTGGGCCAAGGACATGGGCATGCTCGACGCGCCCACCCCCGGCGGCGGCCTGGTCTGGGACGAGCCCGCCCTCGCCAAGATGGACTACGCGCTCATGTGCGCCTACACCCACCCGGACTGCGACGGACCCGCACTCGACCTCATCACCGACTGGTACGTCTGGGTCTTCTTCTTCGACGACCACTTCCTCGAAGAGTTCAAGTACTCCCGCGACCTCACCGGCGCGAAGGCCCACCTCGACCACCTCGAACTGTTCATGACCGACGACCCGCCCGAACCGGTGAACCCCGCCGAGGCCGGGCTCAAGGACCTCTGGGCCCGCACGATCCCCAAGATGTCCGACGACTGGCGACGCCGGTTCGTCACCAGCACGCACAACCTGATGGTCGAGTCCATGTGGGAACTCGACAACATCAACCGCGGGCGCATCGCGAACCCGATCGAGTACGTGCAGATGCGCCGCCGCGTCGGCGGGGCGCCGTGGTCGGCGAACCTGGTCGAGTGCGTGGCGGCCGAGGTGCCGGGCGCGCTCGCCGCCACCCGGCCGCTGGAGGTCCTGCGCGACACCTTCTCCGACGCCGTCCACCTGCGCAACGACCTGTTCTCCTACCAGCGCGAGGTCCAGGAGGAAGGCGAGAACTCCAACGCGGTCCTGGTCTTCGAGGAGTTCTTCGGCTGCTCCACGCAGGAAGCCGCGGAGCTGGTCAACGACCTGCTCACCTCCCGACTCCAGCAGTTCGAGAACACCGCGCTCACCGAAGTCCCCGACCTTCTCGCCGCCACCGGCACCCCGCCGCACGAGGCGCTCGCCGTCGCCGCCTACGTCAAGGGGTTGCAGGACTGGCAGGCCGGCGGGCACGAGTGGCACGAGCGCTCCAGCCGCTACATGAACGGCTCCCAGAACGAAGGTTCCCCGCTCGGCGGGCCGACGGGGCTGGGCACCTCGGCGAGCAGGCTCGTCTTCGCGCCCGGCGCGCGCACCTGGGTCCGCCAGCACTCGCACGTGCCACGGCAGCCGGTCGGCCCGTTGCCGGTGCCCGAGCTGTACATGCCGTTCCCCATCCACACCAGCCCGAACCTGCCCGACTCCCGCGAGCACACCGCCGCGTGGGCCAGGGAGATGGGCATGTTCGACCCGGTCTCCGAACTCGGCGGTGCCTCGGTGTGGGACGAGCGCCGGATGCGCGGGATCGATCTCGCCCACTGCGCCGCGATGATCCACGCCGACGCCACGCCCGAGCAGCTCGACCTGTCCTCGGACTGGCTCACCTGGGGCACCTACGGCGACGACCTCTACCCGCTGCTCGACCCGGCTACCGCACGCGCCTGCAACGCGCGGCTTTCCCTGTTCATGCCCGAACCCGGTGCCCCGACGCCCGAAGCGGAGAGCGCGCTCGAACGCGGCCTCGCCGACCTCTGGCGGCGCACCGCGGGGCCGATGCCGGACGCGCACCGCCAGGAGTTCCGCGAGGCCGTCGAGGAGATGACCGCGAGCTGGGTGTGGGAAGTGGACAACCAGGCGCAGAACCGGATCCCGGACCCGATCGACTACGTGGAGATGCGGCGCAAGACCTTCGGCTCGGACATGACCGCGGCACTGGCGAAACTGGCCAGGCCCGTACAGGTGCCGCCGGAGGTCTACCACCACCGCACCATGCACGAACTGGAAACCGCCGCCCAGGACTACGCCTGCTTCGCCAACGACCTGTACTCGTACCAGAAGGAGATCGAGTTCGAGGGCGAGGTGCACAACCTCGTACTGGTGGTGGAGAACTTCCTCGGCGTCGACCGGTTCCGGGCCGCCGAGTTCGTCGCGAAGCTGATGAAGGCGCGCATGGAGGAGTTCGAGCACATCGTCGCGGGAGAACTGGGCCTCATGTGCGACGAACTGGACCTCACCGACGAGGTGCGCCGCGCGCTGATCGGGCACGCCGAGCACCTCAAGGACTGGATGTCCGGAATCCTCGAATGGCACCGCAAGTGCGTGCGCTACACCGAGCCGGAGCTGAAGCGCGTCCGCGGAGACAGCACCACCAGCACCCCGCCGGTCGACTTCTCGTTCCCGCCCACCGGCCTGGGCACCTCCGCCGCCCGGATCCGGGACGCGGTGGCGAGCAGGTGAGCGCTGGGCCGCGCCAGGCGATCAGGGGCGTTTGGCGCGGCTCGGGGCCACACGCGGTGGCTCGTTGGGCTGCTTCGGGTAGACCGGCGGCCACGGCGCGTCCATCAGCCCGTCGGCCAGATCCCGGCGGGACCACTCCAGCAGCGGCTCTAGCGACTGCGGCCGCTCGTTCATGCCCTGCCACGGATCACCGCGTTCGGCGACCAGCGCGGGCACGGTCGCGATGGTCAGTTCGTCGGGGGTGACGGTGCCGAGTTCGTCCCAGCGGATCGGCGTGGACACCTGCGCGCCGACGCGCGGTCGCACGCACCACGCCCCGAAAACCGTCTTGTGCGGCGCGTTCTGGTTGAAGTCGACAAAAACCCGGGCGCCGCGTTCTTCCTTCCACCACTTCGCGGTGATCCGCTCGGGGTACCGCCGCTCCAGTTCGCGTGCGAGCGCGACCGCCCCGGCACGCACCTGGTAGCCGTCCCACCGCGGTTCGAGCCGGACGTAGACGTGCAGCCCGCGTGACCCGGAGGTCTTCAGCCGCGCCTCGATGCCCACCTCGGCCAGCAACTCCCTGGTCAGCCCGGCCGCTTCGCGCAGCTGGTCGAACCCGACGCCGGGCGAGGGGTCCAGGTCGATGCGGAGTTCGTCGGTCACCTCCGGGGTTTCCGCGTGGTACGGCCACACGTGGAACCCGAGACAGCCGAGATTGACCGCCCACAGGATGTGCGCGAGGTCGGCGGCGACCAGCGCGTCGCTGGTGGTCCCGTTCGGGGTGGACACCACCGTGGTCCGCAGCCACGGGGGCACCGACTTGGGCACGCGTTTCTGGAACCACGACTTGCCGCTCGCCCCGGCCGGGTACCGCTCCAGCAGCAGCGGCCGCCCCTGGATGGTGGCCAGCAGCGGAGCCGCCACGGCCTGGTAGTACCGCACCAGGTCGAGCTTGGTCTGCCCGCGTTCGGTGAAGAAGACCTTGTCCGGCGAGGTGATCGGCACCTCGACGCCATCGGTCTCGATCACCACCGCCTCGCTCATCCCGGGGCCCCGAACAACGCGGTCAGCTCGGCCGGCGCGACCTCTTCGAGCTGGGCGTAGGTGCAGGACAGCGGATCACGGTCGGGCCGGAAGCGCACCAGCCTGCCGCCGTGCCGGAACCGGCCGGCCAGCACGTGCTCGTAGCGGACCTCGGCCACCCATTCGGCGCGCAGCGGTTCCCACGACAGGTCCTTCTTGCCGGTCCACCGGCTGACCCCGCCCGGCATCCGGCCGCCCATGTGCGCCTGCGCTTCGGCCCAGTCGCGCCACGGGTGCTCGGCCAGCGCATTCTCCCGCAGCGGCGCCAGTTCGTCGACCAGTTCGCGACGCCGCGCGGCGGTGAAACTGCTGGCCACGCCGACGTGGTGGAGTCTCCCGGTTTCGTCGTAGAGGCCGAGCAGCAGTGAGCCGACGCTCTCGCCGTCCTTGTGCCAGCGGAACCCGGCGACCACGCAGTCGGCGGTGCGCTCGTGCTTGACCTTCCACATCACGCGCTTGTCCTGCTCGTACGGCAGGTCGCCCGGTTTGGCCATCACGCCGTCGAACCCGGCGCCCTCGAACCGGGTGAACCAGTCCTCGGCGACCGCCGGATCGTCGGTGACCGGGGTGAGCACGATCTGCGAGAGCGCGTCGGAGAGCAGGCTCGCCAGCAGGCGGCGGCGCTCGGCGAACGGCTCGCCGGTCAGGTCGCGATCGCCGAGCGCGAGCAGGTCGAAGGCGACGAAGCTGGCCGGTGTCTCCACCGCCAGCTTCTGCACGCGGGACGCCGCCGGGTGCAGCCGGTTCTGCAGGGTGTCGAAGTCCAGCCCGGCGCCGGTGACCACGACGATCTCACCGTCCACAACGCACCGCGGCGGCAACGCGGCGCGCAGCAGGTCGACCAGTTCCGGGAAGTACCGGGTGAGCGGCCGGTCGTTGCGCGAACCCAGTTCGACCTCGTCACCGTCGCGGAAGACGATGCAGCGGAAGCCGTCCCACTTCGGTTCGTACAGCACCCCTGGCCCGCGCGGCACGTCACGGACGGATTTGGCCAGCATCGGCTTGACCGGCGGCATCACGGGCAGTTCCACGACCAGATCGTAGGTCGTGATCAGCGCAAACGCACTCAGGAAACTTCGGTGAGCCGGGCCAGCGCGCCGACCAGCGGCGCCAGCTCGGGCAGTTCCTCGGCTTCGGCGAGCGCCTGCGAAAGCGTGCGGTCGTGCGTCGGACGGGCGTCGGCGAGCAGCGCCTGCCCGGCGGGCGTCACCTCGGTGTAGATGCCGCGGCGGTCGGTCGGGCACAGGTAGCGCTGGAGCAGGCCCCGGTCCTCGAGCCTGCTCACCAGGCGCGTGGTGGCCGACTGGCTCAGCACCACGGCGGTGGACAGCTGGTTCATCCGCAGGTGGAAGCCGTCCTGCCGGGCCAGCACGTCGAGCACGGTGTACTCGCTGACCGACAGCTGGTGCTCGCGCTGCAGCGAGCGCTCCAGCTTGTCCTCGATGCGCGCGTGGAGCGCGGCCAAGGTGCGCCAGCCCTGGGCGCGTGCTTCTACGGCGTCATCGGGCAGTGACACGGTTCACCACTCCTCCGGGGAGCATCCCCGATCGTTGCCTGCTAGCGTATCCGTCGTTGGCAATTACCGGCGTCTGCAACTATTGCTCAAGCCGGTATCTGCTCTCCACAGGATACCCATCGGCGTAAGGATCGGACTGTTATGCCCGTCGCCCTGTTCGCGCTGGCGATCAGCGCCTTCGGCATCGGCACCACCGAGTTCGTGATCATGGGCCTGCTGCCCGAGGTGGCCGCGGACTTCGGGGTCTCCATCCCGGCCGCCGGGCTGCTGATCTCCGGTTACGCGCTCGGGGTGGTGGTCGGCGCGCCGCTGCTCACCGCGCTCGGCTCGCGGATCCCGCGCAAGACCGTGCTGGTCGGGCTGATGGTGCTGTTCATCGCGGGCAACCTGGTCTCGGCCGTGGCCACCGGCTACGGCCTGCTGATGACCGGGCGGATCGTGGCCGCGCTGTCGCACGGCGCCTTCTTCGGCGTCGGCTCGGTGGTGGCCGCCTCGCTGGTCGCGCCCTCGCGGCAGGCCAGCGCGATCGCGATGATGTTCACCGGGCTGACCGTGGCGAACGTGCTGGGTGTGCCCGCCGGGACCGCGCTCGGCCAGCAGCTCGGCTGGCGCTCCACGTTCTGGGCGGTCAGCGCGCTGGGTGTGGTCGGCCTGATCGGCATCATCGCGCTGGTGCCCCGGCAGGAGCGCGTCGAAAGCGGTGGATTGCGCCGCGAACTGGCCGTGTTCCGCAAGCCGCAGGTGTGGCTGGCACTGGCGATGACCGCACTCGGCTTCGCCGGGGTGTTCGCCTCGTTCACCTACATCGCGCCGATGATGACCGAGGTGGCCGGCTTCTCCTCCGGCGCGGTCACCTGGCTGCTGGTGCTGTTCGGCGGCGGGCTGGTCGCGGGCAACCTGCTCGGCGGGCGCGCCGCGGACCGCGCGCTGATGCCCAGCCTGTACGTCATTCTCGCCGCGCTCGCGCTGGTGCTGCTGGCGTTCGTGTTCACCGCGCACGCCCAGGTGCCCGCGGCGATCACCATCGCGTTGTTCGGCGCCGCGGGGTTCGCCACCGTGCCGCCGTTGCAGGCGCGGGTGATGGCGCAGGCCGGGGAGGCACCCGCGCTGGCGTCGGCGGCGAACATCGCCGCGTTCAACCTCGGCAACGCCGGTGGGGCCTGGCTGGGCGGCCTGGCCATCGACGGTGGCCTCGGTTACACCGCGCCCAACTGGATCGGCGCCCTGCTCGCCGGCTCCGGGCTGCTGGTCGCGCTGTTGTCCGGGATGCTGGACCGGAAGCGGTCCCCGCTCGTCACCGTCCACTGAGGAACTCACGGAAGGAAAGGAAAGGTTTCATGACCGGCATTCCCACCGTCACCCTGAACAACGGCGTAGTCATGCCGCAGCTCGGGTACGGGGTGTTCCAGGTACCCGACGCGGAGACCGCGGCGGCGGTGACCTCCGCGCTCGAAGCCGGGTACCGCAGCATCGACACCGCGACCGTGTACGGCAACGAGCACGGGGTCGGCCAGGCGCTGGCCGATTCGGGCATCAAGCGCGAGGACCTGTTCGTCACCACCAAGCTGTGGAACTCCGACCAGGGTTACGACCAGGCGCTGCGTGCCTTCGACGCCAGCGCGGAGCGGCTCGGGCTCGACTACCTCGACCTGTACCTGATCCACTGGCCGACGCCCGAGCGCGGGCTGTACGCCGAGACCTGGCGGGCGCTGGAGAAGCTGTACGCCGACGGCCGCGTCCGCGCGATCGGCGTGTCGAACTTCCAGCCGTCCCACCTGGACGAGCTGGCGCGCACCAGCTCGGTGGTGCCCGCGGTCAACCAGGTCGAGGTGCACCCGTACCTGCAGCAGGCCGAAGTCCGCGAGTACGACGAGAAGCACGGCATCGCCACCGAGGCGTGGAGCCCGCTGGCCAAGGGCGGCGACCTGCTCGCCGACCCGGTGGTGCGCGAGCTGGCGGGCAAGCACGACCGCACCCCGGCGCAGGTGGTGCTGCGCTGGCACCTGCAGCTGGGCAACGTGGTCATCCCCAAGTCGGTGACCCCGGCGCGCATCCGCGAGAACCTGGCGGTGTTCGACTTCACGCTGGCCGAGGAGGACCTGACCGCGCTCGCCACGCTCGACCGCGGTCACCGCACCGGGCCCGACCCCGACACCTTCAACGTGGCCTGAGGAGTCCCATGCGACTGGATCTGAGCGGGAAGACCGCGCTGGTCACCGGTTCCAGCCAGGGCATCGGGCTGGCCATCGCGACCGGGCTCGCGCGGGCGGGCGCGCGGGTCGCGGTGAACGGCCGCAAGAAGTCCGCTGTGGACGAAGCGGTGGACGGGGTGCGCGCGGCGGGCGGCGAAGCGGTGGCCGCCGTCGCGGACGTGGCCTCGTCGGCGGGCGCGGAGGAACTGACCGCGCTGCTGCCCGAAGTGGACGTCCTGGTCAACAACCTCGGCATCTTCGGCACCGAGGCGCCGCTGGAGATCAGCGACGACGAATGGCGGCGCTACTTCGAGGTGAACGTGCTGTCCGCGGTCCGGCTCACCCGCGCCTACCTGCCCGGCATGACCGGGCGCGGGTGGGGGCGCGTGCTGAACATCGCCAGCGACTCGGCACTGGTGATCCCGGCCGAGATGATCCACTACGGCGTCTCGAAGACGGCCCTGCTCGGGGTCTCGCGCGGATTCGCGAAGGAGGCGGCTGGCACCGGCGTCACGGTGAACTCGGTGATCGCCGGGCCGACGCACACCGGCGGCGTGGAGGACTTCGTCTACCAGCTGGTGGACCGCTCGCTGCCGTGGGACGAGGCGCAACGCGAGTTCATGCGGCTGCACCGGCCGCAGTCCCTGCTGCAGCGGCTGATCGAGCCGGAGGAGATCGCGAACATGGTGGTCTACCTCAGCTCACCACTGGCCTCGGCGACCACGGGTGCCGCGGTCCGCGTCGACGGCGGTTACGTCGATTCGATCGTGCCGTGACCCGTACCGTGAATGTGGCTTCCCCGGCACGGTTTCCGAGCGCCGGGAAGGCCACATTCACGGCGCTCAGCCCGCGATCTTCCGGCCGAGACCGCCGTCGACCGGGAGCTTCACCGCGGTGGTGAAGGTGCCGTCGAACGCCAGGAACATCGCGGCCGACGCCACCTCCTCCGGCGTGCCGTGCCGCTTCATCGGGGTGACCAGGTCGCCCGCCTTCGAGAACGCCGCGCGTTCCTCGGTGCTCGCCCCGGTCAGGCCCATGCTCGGCGTGTCGATGAAGCCCGGCGCCACCGCGTTCACCCGGATCCGCCGCGGCAGCAGTTCCGCGGCCAGCACCTGCGCGAACGACCACAGCGCCGCCTTCGAACCCGCGTAGGCACCCATGCCCGGCGCCCCGCCTTCGTCGGCGACCGAGGTGGTGAACACGATCGCGCCGTTCTCGCACAGGTGCGGCAACAGTCGCCGCACGGTGAAGAACGCGCCCTTGGTGTTCACGTCGAACGTCCGGTCGTAGATCTCTTCGGTGGTCTCGGCGAACGACTGGTTGTAGGCGACCCCGGCATTGACGAACAGCGCGTCCACCCCGCCGAGCCGGTCGTCGACGACCCTGCCCAGCGCGTCGATGTCGGCCATGCTCGCCGCGTCCGAGCGCAGCACGAACGCGCGCGGCCCCAGTTCGTCGCGGGCCGCCTCGACCTTGCGCTCGTCGCGGCCGGTGACCAGCACCTGACCTTCGCGCGCGAGCACCGCCTTCGCGATGGCGAGTCCGATCCCGTGCGTCCCGCCGGTAACCACGGCCCTCATGCTTTTGCCTGCAAGAGCTTGATCACGCCCACACCGTCTTCATCGCCGTGTCCCTGCGCCACGCGCTCCTGGAACAGGCGCATCACCGGCTCCATCAGGTCCGGCCGCACCCCCTGCTCCTTGCTGGCTTCGATCAGGTTCGGGAAGGCCTGCGCCTGCATGGCCAGGTTCGACACCACGTCCTTGGTGAACTCGTCACGGTCGATCCGATCGGCCGCCTGCTGGACGAACCCGGACATCGCCTGGATCCACGAATTCAGCAACGCCGAGAAGCCGGAGGCCGGGATGCCTGCCGAGCCGATCAGCGCATAGGCGTGCATCACGCCCGCGTGCATCCCGTACATCCCGCTCAGCAGCGCCAGGTCGTACAGCGAAGCCAGGCCGGTGTCTTCGCCGACGTACTGCACCCCGCCGAAGGTCGCGAGCAGTTCGCGCTGCGCCTCGACCACACCCTCCGGCCCGGCGTAGAGCACGAACGAGGCCTCGGTGCCGATGCCCGGCGGCACCGCCATGATGCCGCCGTCGACGTACTCCGCGCCCAGTGCGGTGACGCGTTCCGCCAGCTCACGGGCCTGCCGAGGGGTGCCGTTGGTCAGGTTGACCACGGTCCGCCCGCGCAGGCGATCACCGGCCGCGTCGAGCAGTTCGCCGACCGCGTTGTTGTCGACCACGCACAGGATCACCACCGGACTCGCCTCGAAGGCCTCGCCCAGTCCTGCCGCCTCGTGTGCTCCGGCGGCGACCAGTTCGCCCGCCTTGCCCGGCGTGCGGTTCCACACCGTGGCCGTGAACCCGTCGCGCAGCACCGCCGCGGCCAGCGCCCGGCCCATGTCACCCAGCCCGGCGAAGGTCACCTGGGTGGAGTTCTCCGTCATCGTTCCTCTTCTCGTTCCGGTTCCCCCGTCAACGAGTTCCACCGTGCGCGCCGGGGCTTTCGGTCCGGTCCGGATCCGCTTTCGGCAGTCTGTCGGTCCCCACGGCTAGGCTGGCTCCCGTGCGTTTCGGTGTGCTCGGTCCGCTCGAGGTGTGGACGGCGGATCAGCGGCCGGTGAAGGTCCCGGAGGCGAAGGTCCGCGCCCTCCTCGCGGATCTGCTCGCCCATCGCGGCCGCCCGGTTTCGGTGGATCGCCTGGTCGAGGACCTGTGGGGCGCCGAGCCACCGGCGAATCCGACCGGCGCGCTGCAGACCAAGGTGTCGCAGCTGCGGCGCGCGCTGGAGCAGGGCGAGGCGGGCGGGCGGGAGCTGGTGGTCTCCGGACCGTCGGGCTACACGCTGCGGGCCGAGCCGTCCGAGGTCGATCACAGCCGGTTCGAACAGCTGGTGGACCAGGCCCGCCAGACAGCCGACCCGCGCACCAGGGCGGCTCAACTGTCCGAGGCGCTGGCGCTGTGGCGGGGTGCCGCCTTCGCCGATTTCGCCGACGCCGCCTTCCTCGCGCCGGTGGTCCAGCGGCTCGACGAGCAGCGGCTGGTGGCGCTGGAGGAACAGGCCGAAGCCCGGCTCGACCTCGGCGAGCACAGCGAGCTGGCCGGTGAGCTGACCGATCTGGTCGCGCGGAACCCGCTGCGGGAGCGGTTGCGCCGCGCGCATCTGCTGGCGCTGTACCGCGCGGGACGGCAGAGCGAGGCGCTGGCCGGGTACGCCGAGTTGCGCGAGCGGCTCGCCGACGAACTGGGCCTCGATCCGAGCCCCGAACTGGCCGAGCTGCACCAGTCGATGCTGCGGCAGGATCCCGCACTCACCCCGTCGACCCGGCGCACCACGAACCTGCCCGCTCCGCTGACCGAGCTGATCGGCCGCGAGGAGGAAGTCGGCGAGGTCCGGCAGCTGCTCGCGGCGAACAGGCTGGTCACGCTCACCGGTCCGGGCGGGGTCGGCAAGACCAGGTTGGCCATCGAAGCCGCGTCCCGGCTCGTCGGCGACTTCGCCGACGGCGTGTGGCTGGTCGAACTGGCCGGGCACTGGACGCACGGCGCGCCGGAGGCCGCGTGCTCGGTCGCCGAAGTCACCGCGAGCATGCTCAACCTGCGCGAGGACACGAAGTCGGGCGCGCTGCCGCTCCCGTCGGACCAGCTCGCCGAAGCCCTGCGCGACCAGCACCTGCTGCTGGTGCTGGACAACTGCGAGCACCTGGTCGAACCGGTCGCCGAGCTGGTGGACCTGCTGCTGCGGACAGCGCCGGGCCTGCGTGTGCTGACCACCAGCCAGGAGCCGCTGGGCCTGGCCGGCGAGTTCGTCCACGGCGTGCGCCCGCTCGAACTGACCAGCGCGGTCGAACTGTTCCGCACACGCGCGGCCGCGGCGGCGCCGGGCTTCACCCTGTCCGAGCAGAACAGCGAGGCGGTGGCGGAGATCTGCCGCCGGCTCGACGGCATTCCGCTCGCACTCGAACTGGCCGCCAGCCGCATCCGCGTGCTCGGCGCGCGGGAGCTGTTGTCCCGGTTGGACGATCGATTCCGCCTGCTGGTCACCGGGCACCGCGGCGCCCCGGCCCGGCAGCAGACGCTGCGCGCGATGATCGGCTGGAGCTGGGAGTTGCTCACCGAGGCCGAGCGGATCGTGCTGCGGCGGCTGGCCGTGCACACCGAGGGCTGCGAGCTGGAGGCCGCCGAGTCGGTCTGCGCGGGCGAGGGCGTGAAGCCGGTCGAGGTGCTGGACCTGCTGGCGCGGCTGGTCGACCGTTCCCTGGTCGCGGTGGCTGAGGTCGGTGGCCGCACGCGGTACCGGCTGCTGGAGTCGGTGGCGGCGTACTGCGTGGAGCGGTTGCGCGAAGCCGGTGAGTACGACCGGGTGCGGCGGCGGCACCACCGGTTCTACCTGGATCTGGCCGAGCGGGCCGAAGAACAGCTGTGCGGGGCCGACCAGCGCGCCTGGCTCGACCGGCTCGACACCGAAAGCGCCAACTTCCGCGCGGCGCTGGAGGGCGCGGAGTCCGATGGCGACGCCGAGCTGGCGATCCGCCTGGTCAACGCGCTGGGCTGGTACTGGTTCCTGCGCGGCAGGTTGCGCGAGGGACACCGGTCGGTCGTGCTCGCGCTGGGCATCGACGCCCCCGCGCCGGAGGTCGCGTGGGCGCGGGCGATGGCCTGGCGTGCGGCGCTCACCATCCTCATCGGTGAAGGTCCCGGCCTGCACGCCAAGGCCGAGGAAGTGCTGGCGCTGTACGAGAAGATCGACGATCCGCTGGGCCGCGCCCGTGCCGAGTGGTTCCTGAGCTTCGCGCTGATCGGCGCGGGTGATCTGTCCCTCGGGGCCGCCAGGGTCGATCGGGCGCTGGCCGGTTTCCGGGCGCTCGGTGACCGCTGGGGCGAGGCGGCGGCGCTCAGCCTGCAGGCGATGCAGGCGCGCCCGCAGGGCGGGCTCGACCGGGTCAGGCGCGATTCCGAACGCGCGATCGAGCTGTTCCGCGAGGTCGGCGACCGGTGGGGCGAGGTGAAGTCGACCGACACGCTCAGCTCGCTGGCCGAGGTCTTCGGCGACTACGAACGTGCGGAAAGCCTGCACCGCAACGCTTTGCGGCTCGCCGAGGAACTGGGGCTGTGGAACGAGGTGTCGTACACGCTGTCCGGCATCGGGCGGATCGCGCTGCTGAAGGGCGATTTCGCCAAGGCCGACGAGTACCACGAGCGCGCGCGGAAGCTGTCCGCGCAGCACTCGCACAAGCGCGGTGAGCAGTTCGCCGAAATCGGGCTGGGGCTCTCCGCGCGGCGGCAGGGCCAGCCCGAGCGGGCCGAGGTGCACCTGGAGAAGTGGCTCGAATGGTGCCGTCAGGTGGACGGGGATCTAGGCACCGCGCTGATCCTGGCCGAGCTGGGTTTCGCCGCGGAGCAGCGCGGGGCGGTCGAGCTGGCGCTGGACCGGCAGCGCGAGGGCTTCGCCGCCGCCCGGGCCACGGGTGATCCGCGTTCGATCGCGCTGGCACTGGAGGGCCTGGCGAGCGCGACCGCGGCGGGCGGTGACCACGCCGCCGCCGCGCGGCTGCTCGGTTCGGCGGACGCGACCAGGGAATCGGTGGGCACCCCGCTGCCCGCCGCCGAACGCGGCGATGTGGACAGAACCACCGCCGCGGCCCGCGCCGCGCTGGGTGAAGCGGCCTTCACCGACCATTTCCAGCAGGGCCGCGCCCAGTCCCCCGACGCGGCTGCCATGTCCTTTGTGGACAATCAAGGGTGACAACGGTGGTGCCGGGAAGCGGTCGGATGTCAGGATGGCGGGATGATGCCGTCCGGGGTGTGCACAGCGGAAGAGGGCCTCACCATCGCCGTCGCCTGGCACGGTGAGGTGGTGGAACTGGCGGTGACCGGTGAGCTGGACACCACCACCGCGGCCGTGCTGGAGGAGGCGATCGCCCAGGCCGTTGCCGAAACCCCGGCGGCGCTGGTGGTGAACCTGAGCGGGGTGGAATTCCTGGCCAGCGCGGGGATTTCGGCACTGATCGAAGCGAACTCCACGCTGCAGATCCCGTTCGCACTAGTGGTCTCCACCGATCGGGTGCGCCGCCCACTCACCGTCACCGGCCTGGACCGAGTCCTCCCGTTGTACCCGACGGCAGCCGCCGCTCTCGCCGCCGCCTGACCCGCCGCGCAACCGGCCGCACGCTCTGCCGCCAGGTTCAGCAGCCCGGACGCCGGGTTCAGCCGCCCTGCCGCCAGGTTCAGTCGCCCTGCCGCCAGGGTCAGAGCCCGGATCCACCGGCGGGGCTGCCGCGCGGTCAGCCCGCCGCGCGATCTGCTGCCGGAGGCAGCCAGGCTGCCAGGCCGCCAGGCGGTCAGGCCGCCCGAACCACCGCACTGAAGTCGCCTGGTTTGCTGCCGTGCGCAGGGCGCACCCGGATCACCGGGCGACGGGCGGCGCTCGTGCGCCACAACACCCGAACCTGCCGCGCGAGCCGCGGGCTGATCGGCACCACGCTCTACCCGGCAGCCGCCGCCAGATCCGCCGAGGAGTCAGTCACCTGGGCGGCGGCTGTGCGCAGGGCGGCCACCACGGCCCGAATCGCAGGACGCCGTGCTGCGCTTGTGCGCCAAAGTACGTGGACCCGCCGCGCTGGTCGCGGACTGATCGGGAGCACGCACACACCTTCTGGAACGTAGTCCCGCCCGAGTCGGGGCAGGACGGCGACGCCAAGGCCCGCGGCAACCAGGGCGAGTTGCGTGGAGTGCTCCGAAGCGGTGTGCACGATCCGCGGCTCGTCCAGGGTCCGCGCGAGCCAATCGTGACAGAGCTGCCCGCTGGTCCAGGTGATCCACTCCTCGGCCGCCAGCTCCTTCAGCGTCACCGAAGCCTGCGACGCCAGCGCATGCCCGGCCGGCACCGCGAGGTCGAGCACATCGTCGAGCAGGTTCTCCCTGGACAGGCCCTCCGGCAGCACAAGCGGCGCCTCCGGCCAGTCCTGCACCACGGCCACGTCGACATCCCCACGGCACAGCCCCGCGATCGCCTCCGGTGGCTCCTGCTCATCCAGGCGCAACCCCAGCGCCGGGTGCTCAGCGCGCAGGGCCCGCAGCGCGCCGGGCAGCAAGCCCCGCGCGGCGGTGGCGAAGGCCGCGACCGACAACGCACCGGCGACCGCGCCCCGGTGCCGCGCCAGTTCTGCCTCCACCTGCTCGACCTGGGCCAGCAGGCGATCACCGTGCGCGGCCAGCAATGCGGCCGCGTCGGTGAGCCGGATGCCGCGGCCGTTGCGTTCCAGCAGCCGCTGCCCGACCTCCCGTTCCAGCCGCGCCAGCTGCTGCGACACCGCCGACGTGGTGACGTGCAACTGAGCCGCCGCGCCGCTGACCGAGCCGGTGGTCGAGACCGCACGCAGCACGCGCAGGCGTTCCAGGTTCAACACTTAAGCGATGCTACGCGATACGACCAAGAAAGACTCGCTTGTCTAAACAGCCAGGCGCGCCCAGGGTGAGCACATGACCATGAGCAAGCACGCCGGCCTCACCATCGGCGGCGATCTCCCGGTGAACCGGCTCGGCTTCGGCGCCATGCGGCTGCGCGGCCGGAACGCGGCCGAGCGCGCCGAATCGATCCGGATCGCCCGCCGGGCGGTCGAACTCGGCGTCGACTTCATCGATACCGCGGACGCCTACGACCTCGGCGGAAACGAGGAACTGCTGGCCGAGGCGCTGCACCCCTATCCGCCCGGACTGGTGGTGGCCACCAAGGGCGGCCAATGCCATCCCGGCGACGACTGGATTCCACTCGGGCGGCCCGAATACCTCCGGCAGCAGGCCGAACTGAGCCTGCGGCGGCTGCGAATTCCGCAAATTGAACTTTACCAGTTGCACCGGATCGATCCGGCGGTTCCGCTGGCCGACCAGATCGGCGCATTGACCCGCTTGCGCGAAGAGGGGAAAATCCGGCACATCGGCCTGTCCGAGGTGAGCGTGGCGCAGCTGGCCGAAGCCGAGTCGATCACCCCGATCGCGAGCGTGCAGAACCTCTACAACCTCGAGCAGCGAAGGTCTGAACCAGTGCTCGAGTACTGCGAACGCCGTGGTATCGCGTTCATCCCGTGGCTGCCGATCAAGCCGAGCACCCACGCCACCGGGGCGCCGGCCGCGGTCGCGGCCGGGCTCGGCGCCACTCCGGCGCAGGTGGCACTGGCCTGGTTGCTGCGGCGCTCACCGGTGATGTTGCCCATTCCGGGCACTTCGTCACGCCGCCATCTGGAGGAAAATCTGGCCGCGCTCACCCTTTCACTGTCCGATCAGGACTACGAACGGCTGGAATCGGCCGCCGGGAAACACGACTGAGCAAGCCGAATACCGCAGTTGTACACCGATCGTCTATCGTGCCAAGAGGATGGCGGACCAGGGGGTGCGCCGAATCGTCCTGGGAGCGGAAGACGTGGCACAAAAAGTTTCCGTGGTGATGTCCGACGACATCGACGGGTCGCCGGCCGACGAAACCGTTCATTTCGGCCTCGACGGCATCGATTACGTGATCGACCTGTCCGCCGAGAACGCCGACGAACTGCGTGACGCGCTGTTCCGGTTCGTCGAGGTCGCGCGGCGGGTGAGCGGGCGGAAGAAGCGCGGGTCACCGCCGATGCCGAATGCCGGGCCGGTGGTCGGCACCTCCGAGAGACGGGCCAGGGCACAGGCGATCCGGGCCTGGGCTCGCGAGAACGGATTCGAGATCTCCGAACGCGGCCGGGTTTCACTGGAGGTCGAATCCGCCTACATCGAAGCCATCGAGAAGTAGGCACCGACGAAAGGCCGTCCCGCCGGGGCGGCCTTTCGTTTTTCAGCCGACGAACTCCGAGTTCCGCAGGTCCGCCCGTGAGTGGAGATCCAGTTTCCGCAGCACGTTCGCCACGTGCTGTTCCACCGTCCGCCGGGACAGGAACAGCACTTCGGCGATCTCGCGGTTCGTCGAACCACCCGCCACCAATCGCGCCACGTCCCGCTCCCGCGGCGAAAGCTCGTTGCCGTACCCGCGCCTGCCACGCCGCGACGGCGCCACCACCCCGCTCACGCGCAACAGGTGGCGGCAGCGCGCGGCGTCCCGGGTCGCGCCGAGCGCGGTGAACTCCTCGGCCAGCGCAGCCAGTTCCCCGTCGGGGGCGGGTGACAGCTCCAGCAGCCGCACCCCGACCAGCGCCGCGTAGTAGGGGGCGGGCAGCGCGGCGTACCCGGCCCGCGCCTCGGTGAGGAATTCGACGGCCCGCGCCTGGTCTCCCCGCCGCGCCTCGACCACCCCGCGGGCTTCGGCCAGTGCCGCGTCGGCCATCGGGGTGTCCAGGCCGTCGATGGCGGCGGCGAACTCGCCGAGCAGCGCGTCCGCCGCGTCGATGCGGCCCGCCTCGCAGTAGGCGATCACGGCCGGTGGTACCAGCTCCCCCGCCCAGGACCAGACTCCCTTGCGCCGCAACAACCGCAGCCCGTCGTCGGCGGCCGCGGCGGCGCCCGCCACGTCCTCTTTGGCCAGCAGCGTGCGGATCATGCCACCGTGGGCAGCCAGTGCCACCGGGGTCACCGCGTTCTCCGCCCGCCCGATCCCGGAGTCGGCGAAGTACCTGGCCGCGCGGTCCCATTCGCCCTTGGCCACCGCCAGCGAGCCGAGCACCAGCGACAGCTCGTCGGCGACCGGCCTCAGCTCGCGGTACTCCTCGGCCAGCCGCCGTGCCCGGTCGCTGACCGAATCCCAGTCGCCGGTCAGCCAGTTCAGGTGCATCCGGGTGGCGCTGGCGATGCTGACCAGGTACGAGGCACCGCATTCGTGCGCCAGCCGGATCCCGGTGCGCAGCTGGCTTTCCGCCCGGCGCAGGTGCCCGGTCCACGCGCACGCGTCGCCGATGTTGCAGTGCGCCCTGGCCAGTTGCTGCTGCTCGGCGCGGGCCTCGGTGTGCGCGGGCAGCCTGGCCAGCAGCTCCCAGGCGCCGGGATCGCCGATGTGCAGCCGGGACGGGCCGTTGCTGGCGATCAGCGTGAGCAGCACCGCCGGATCGGTCACGTCCGCGATCAGCCCGTCCACTTTGGACATCCAGCGCAGGTGCTCGGCCACCGGGGTGGTGCCGATGAACGGCTGGGCCAGCGCGGACATGCCGCGCAGCGCCAGCGGATCGCGTTCACCCAGCTCGTGGATGGCGGTCTCGATCTCGGTGCGGCCCGACTCCTGCCCGCCCTCCTGGCGGATCAGCAGCAGGCCGAGGTTGAGCCGAACCTGGCCACGGCTGCCCTCGGCCAGCCGGTGGTCGGTGAGCAGGCCCTCCAGCACCTCGATCACCTGGTGCTGCTGGGCCACGCCGAGCACGGCGACCCGGCTGAGCTTGACCGCCAGCCGGTCCACGTCGGCGTCGGCCAGCACCCCGTCGGTGAGCAGTTCCTTGAGCAGCCCGGTGGCCGTGGACGGGTCGCCGACCTCGGCGGCTCGGTCGGCGGCGGCCTCGCCGTGACGCAGCCAGCCCGCCTGGTCACCACCGCGGCGGCTGTGCTCGGCGAGCCGGACCAGCGGGGGCGGCTCGGCGGTGGCCAGCGCCTTGGCCGCGCGCTGGTGCAGCAGCTGGCGATCCGGCCCGGCGAGCGTGCGGTAGACGGCCTGCTGCGCGAGCGTGTGCCGGAAGCCGTAGCGGCAGTGCCCGCTCTCCCGCAGCACCTGGGTGTCGAGCAGCCGCGTCAGCGCCTCGTCGGCACGGCCGGGCAGCAGCCCGGCAACCTCGGCGAGCATCTCGCGGGACGCGGGCATGCCGAGCACCGCGGCGGCGTGCGCGAGCCGCCGCGCCGGGATCGGCAGCCCGGACAGCCGCTCCAGCATGGCCTCGCGCAGCAGCGCGGGCACTTCGGCGTTGTCCAGCAAGCGTTTCGCGGTGGCGCCGTCGGAGTACACGGCCCCCTCCGCACCTCGCAGCGTGCGCAGCGTTTCCTCGACGACAAACGGGATTCCGGCCGTCCGCTCGTGCAGCAGGGCGGCGAAGTCAGGGGAAACCTCGCTCTCACCGAGAATCGCCGTGGTCAGCCGGCGCACGCCCTCGGCGTCGAACGGTGTCAGCTCGATGACCTCGCTCGACGTGCCTGGCGCCGGGCGGAAGGCGCGGCCGAGCGTGATGCCGCCGGGCAGTTCCTCGCGCCGGTAGGTCAGCAGCAGGCTCAGCCCGGGTGGCAGGTCGGCGGTGAGAAAGCGCAGCAGCTGGCGCGATCCGTCGTCGGACCAGTGCAGGTCCTCGACCACCAGCACCGCCGGTCCGAGCACCTCCAGCAGTTCCCGCACCGCGCGGAACATCCGGTGCCGCTCGGACCGCGAATCGGCGGCCTCCGGCGGTTCCGGCAGGAAGGCGGCCAGCTCGGGCAGGTACGGCCGCAGCACGCCGGTGACCGGGCTCAGCTCCGCGGTGGCCAGCTGCGCCCCCGCCTCGCGCAGCGCTTCGAGCACCACGCCGTACGGGAACGGCTCGCGCATCGGCTGGCAGTACCCGACCAGCGGCCGCCGCGCAGCCACCTCCGGCAGCCGCAGCAACTCGGTGAGCAGGCGCGTCTTGCCGATGCCCGCCTCACCTTCGAGCAGCACGACCGCGGGCGGCCGCGTCACCGCGGCGGCCAGCGCGCGCAGCTCAGCCGACCGGCCGACCAGTACGGGCGAACTGGATTCCGGCACCGCGTTCCGCGACATCACCACTCCAGGAAGCATCATCCGGACCACGATGTCCGGATCTCAGGAAGCTTAGCCCGACGGGCATTAGTTACGTACCCGTACGGACCACCGCCTCGCTTGTTCGCGCTGATCAGTCGCCTGACGCTGATCAACGGCCACCGCCACCGGGGTGGCAGAGCGGATTGGAGTGGGTGGATGCGGGCACAACACCGGGCCTGGACACGGGCCGTGGGCGACGAGGCGGTCGTTGTCCTGAAAGACGGCGTGCGCAAAGACGGGAGACCCCAGGACCACCCGGCCTGGGGCCTGGACCGGATCGATCAAGCCGCGCTGCCGCCGGGCAGGAAGCACGGTCACGACTGCAACGGCCACGGCACCTCGATGGCGACCCCGGCGCTCGTGCGGGACGTCTACGCCCACGACACCGGCTCCATCGACTCCTTCGGGGTGAGCTTCTGATGCGCGCACTGCTCGGGATCCTCGGCTCGGCAGCACTCTTGGCCGTGCTGCCGGGAACTTCGGCCGCCTCGTCGCCGGAAGGCGCGGTGGTCCAGGCCAGCGAACCGGTCTCCGGTGGTTACGTGGTCTCACTCGAGGACACCGTCTCCACGTCCACTGTGGACTCCATCGCGACGTCGCTGACCAGCCGCTACGGTGGCGACCTCAAGTCGACCTTCAGCGTGTCGATGCGCGGCTTCGCCCTGCGCGGCCTGAGCGAGGCGCAGGCCAGGCGGCTTGCCGCCGACCCGGCCGTCAAGGCCGTCTACCAGGACGGCACCGCTCGCGTGGCAGGCACCCAGCCCAACGCCACCTACGGCGTCGACCGGATCGACCAGCGAAACCTGCCGCTGGACAAGAACTACACCTACAACAACACCGCCGCCGACGTCACGGCCTACGTGCTCGACAGCGGGATCCGGTACAGCCACACGGAATTCGAGGGCCGCGCGAAGTCCGGCTACGACTTCGTGGACACCGATCCGGACGCGAACGACTGCCACGGCCACGGAACGCACGTCTCCGGCACCATCGGCGGCAAGACCTGGGGCGTGGCGAAGCAGGTCAAGCTGGTCGGGGTGAAGGTGCTCGGCTGTGGCGGCTCGGCACCGGACTCCGATTCACTGGAGGGCATCGAGTGGGTGGCGAAGAACGCGGCCAAGCCCGCGGTCGCCAACATGAGCATGACCTTCGACACCGCGGGCATCGGTGACGACGCCATGCGCGGCATGCTCCAGGCCGGGGTGGCCACGGTGGTCGCGGCGGGCAACGACAACGGCGGCAACGCGTGCGACCGCGGTCCGGCGAAGATCCCCGAGGTGCTGACCGTGGCTTCGACCGACGCGAGCGACAACCGGTCGTCGTTCTCGAACATCGGCACCTGCGTGGACCTGTTCGCGCCGGGCAGCAACATCACCTCGGCGAGCCATCTGAACGACACCGCCGGCACCGGCATGTCGGGCACTTCGATGGCCAGTCCGCACGGCGCCGGGGCGGCCGCGATGTACTTGCAGGCCAACAAGTCCGCGACCCCGGAACAGGTCAACTCGGCACTTACCTCGAACGCGACCGAGGGGGTGGTGAAGAACGCCGGCTCCGGCTCGCCGAACCGCTTGCTCTACACCGGTTTCATCGGTGGTGGCCAGCAGCCCGCGAACGACTTCTCGCTCTCGGTCAGCCCGGGATCGGTCACCGTCGAGGAGCCGGGCGGTTCCGGTTCGGTGGACGTCGGCACCCAGCTGGTGAAGGGCACGGCCGAATCGGTCGCGCTGTCGGCCACCGGGCTGCCGTCCGGCGCCACGGCCACGTTCGCGCCCACTTCGGTGACCGCCGGGGAAGGTGCCGAGCTGACCATCGCCACCGGAACGTCCACACCGGACGGTACCTACCGGATCACGGTCACCGGCAAGGCCGCTTCGGTGACCCGGACCGCCGGCGTCACGCTCGTGGTCGGCGCTCCGGCCGGTGACATCAGCGTCTCGGCTTCACCGTCCTCTGGCACCGGTGGCTTCGGCACCCAGGTGAGCACCACGATCAAGGCTTCGGGCGGGAGCGGGAACCTGACCTTCTCGGCCGGGACCCCGCCGGGTGTGTTCGCCTTCTTCAACCCGGCCACGATCGCGAGCGGCGGCAGCTCCACGCTGACCTTCTTCGTGCTCAACGCCCCGGCCGGGACGTACCCGATCACCGTCACCGCCACCAGTGCGGACGGCGCGACCGGGAGCACGGTCTACACCCTGACCACCCGGTAGCTCCACAAGGGACAGTGGCTCTCCCCGCCCGGGGGAGCCACTGTCGTTCAGGACAGGGTCATTTCCCGCAACCGCTCGTTCGCCTCGCGCAGTTCCGGGGTGAGCGCCTCGCCGAAGTCCTCGGCCTCGACCACCTGCCGCAGTTCCAGCACGGTCCGGCCGTCGCCGGGTGCCGGACACCGGCGCGCCCAGGCGATCGCCTCTTCGCGCGATTTGACCTGGATCAACCAGAAACCCGCGACCAGCTCACGCGGCTGCGGGAACGGCCCGTGCTCCACCACCGTTTCGTCCGCGGTGAGCGTGACCCTGGTGCCGCGCGAACTGGAGTGCAGCCCCTCGCCGCCGAGCAGCACGCCCGCCTTCACCAGTGCCTCGTTGTAGCTGTACATCGCGGCCAGGTCGGCTTCACCGACGGCCTCCCCGGCTTCGGTCCGTTCGTCCGACTTCATCAGGATCATGAACCGCATGGTGTCGACCTCCGTGTCCGGCGTTCTGGCGCTTTCGGGAAGGCGTCGAACCGGGGCCGCCGGGATCGACCGGAGCGTGTTGACAAGTTTTTCTTTCGGTGGGACGGTGGCCGAATGCCCCGCGAGTTCGAGATCAATCGCCAGGTCGCACTCCCGGCTACGCCAGAGCAGGTGTGGGCGGCGATCACCGCGGGCACGCCTGGCTGGATGTTCCCGACCGAGTCCGACGAGAGCGCGGAAGGCTACCGGCTGCTCGACGACCACCAGGTGCTCGACTGGTCCCCGCCGCGGCGGTACGCCCTGCGCGCAGAGCAACCGGACGGCTCGTTCAACGCGCTGGAATGGGTGATCGAAGGCCGCGCGGGCAGCACGGTGCTGCGGTTCGTGCACAGCGGCATGCTCGCCGACGCGGACTGGGACACCGAATACGACGGCGCCAGCAAGCACACCGACTTCTACCTGCACACGCTCGGGCAGTACGTCACCCACTTCCCCGGTCGCGCGGCCACCTACGTCGCCGCCGACGCGCCGGAGGCTTCGATGGCCCCGGACGGGTTCACCCGGTTGCTGAAGGCGCTGGGTGTTCGCGAAACCGGGGACAAGCTGGAAGTGGGATTGGCGGGCGAACCGCGGACCGCCGTGGTCGACCACCTCAACGAGTGGTTCCTCGGGCTGCGCACCGACGACGCGCTGTACCGCGTCTTCGGCCGCAACACCTGGGGCGGCCCGGTCGGGGTGAGCCTGCACCTGTTCTCCCGCGACGCGAACGCCGAAAGCAGCGGCAAGGCACTACAAGCCTGGCTGGACACCGTGTACCGCTAAGCAGTGTTTACAAGCGGCGGAGCCGCTTGCTGCGGGCCGCCAGCTTGCACCGGCGCGGGTTCTCAGGTGTCTTCTCGTGAGGACAGCTTCACCGTGATGAATCGGTTACCCGCGCCGCCACGCAAACACTCGCTAGGGGTGGCCAGCGCCACAAGGCTGATGCCGTCACGCTTTCGTGGCGGGCGCGTCCCACTTCCGACGCACACGTCGGGAAGGGGACAGATGACCACCGCGCACGCCACCCCCGAGGACTACGCGCACTCGCGCGCGCTGCCCGCGCCGCCCGAGGGCATCGAGCCCACGCTGAGCAAGGCATCGGCACTGGTGGACGGCCTGCTGATGACGGCGACGTACACACCGCCCCGCCCCGGTGGCCCGATCGCGCGCCGCGCGTTGTGTGAAGCCACCTGTGCCACCGTCGCCTGGTGGTCGCACCACGCGGGACCGGCACCGCGGCGCTACGACACGATGGCGCAGGTCCGGTCGAGCGGTTCGCAGGTGGCCAGGGTCGGTCCGGAGGCCGTCCGCATTCTCACCGCGGCGGGTCTGCTGGGAGATCCGCCGGTGCGGCACTGGGGTGCGGCCTGGCGGTGACCTCGCCGGAATCGCCCGAATCACCGAAGTCGCAGTACATGATGTGCAGGCCGACGCGCCCCAGTTCCGGGTGCGCGAACGCGCCGGGCACGGTGCCGACGATCTCGAACCCGAGCCGCTGGTAGATCTCCACCGCGGAGGTGTTCGACTCCGCCACGGCGTTGAACTGCATCCCGGCGAAGCCCTGCTCCCTCGCCCAGGCCAGCACGTACCGGCACAGCTCGGTCCCGACGCCCTTGCCGCGCACCGCGGCGTCGACCATCAGGCTCGCGGTGGCCACGTGCGCGCCGGGCCCTTCGCGGTTGGCGCCCATCTTCGCGGTCCCGAGCACCCGGCCGTCTTCCACGGCGACGACGGTCCGGGCCGGCGGGCGCTCGATCCAGGCGTCGTGGGCTTCGTCGGCGGTCATGTCCGGGTCGTAGGTGTAGGTGTCCGCCTTCCGCACGACTTCCCGCACGATCGGCCACACCTGCGGCCAGTCGGCTTCGGCGAACTCACGGATCTGCACGGTGTTCCCCTGTTCGGCGGCGCGGCTGTCCCGGCCCGAGCATGCCGCCGGGTTCGTTGTCGATCAACCGTTTTATGGAGCAATGAAGCGTCACACATGTGGGCTTGAGTGCAATGAATCGTCGACTGAGACGGGGAACACACAATGATCGCCTGTTTCGAGGCTCAGGAACGACCGATAGCGTGTGGCCGATGAGCCAGCGATCCGATCATTCCAGCACAGGGTTGCGCGCCGCGCTGGTGCGCCGCAAACCCGTGGACGTCCTGCTCGCCGAGGGCGGCCACGGCGAGGGCGGCACGCTCCGGCGCACCCTCGGGCTGAGCCAGCTCACCATGCTCAGCATCGGCGCGACACTGGGCAGCGGGATCTTCGTCATCCTCGGCGAGGCCGTGCCGGTGGCGGGCCCGGCCGTGGTGCTGTCGTTCGTGCTGGCCGGGATCACCGCGTTGTTCTCCGCGCTGTCCTACGCCGAGCTGGCCGGAATGATCCCGCTGTCCGGTTCGTCCTACACCTACGCCTACGCCACCCTCGGCGAGCTGGTCGCCTGGGTCTGCGGCTGGTGCCTGGTGCTGGAATACGGCGTCTCGGTGGCGTCGGTCGCCGTCGGCTGGGGGCAGTACATCAACGAACTGCTCGACCTCACCCTCGGCGTGACGATTCCCGCCGCGCTGAGCAGCCCGCCCGGCGACGGCGGTGTGGTCAACCTGCCCGCGATCGTGATCGTGCTGCTGGCGATGGTGCTGCTGCTGGCCGGGGCGAAGGAGAGCGCGCGGGCGAACGCGGTGATGGTCGTGGTCAAGGTGGCCACCCTGGTGCTGTTCTGCTTCATCGCCTTCAGCGCGGTGGAAGCCGGGAACTTCAGCCCGTTCCTGCCGCTCGGCCTGGCCGGGATGAGCGCGGGCGCGGCGAAGTTGTTCTTCTCCTACATCGGTTTCGACGCCGCGTCGACCGCGGGCGAGGAGGCGAAGAACCCGCAGCGGGACCTGCCGCGCGCCATCCTGCTCTCCCTCGGCATCGTCACCCTGCTCTACTGCCTGGTCGCGCTCGCCGCGGTCGGCGCGCTGAACTGGACCGGGTTCGAAGGCTCCGAGGCCGCGCTGTCCCACGTGGTGACCACCGTGCTGGGCAACAAGCTCTGGGCCGCGCTGCTGGCCGCCGGCGCGCTGGTGGCCATCTCCAGCGTGGTGCTCACGGTCCTGTATGGACAGACGCGCATCCTGTTCGCCATGTCGCGCGACGGGCTCGTCCCGCGAGCACTGTCCAAGGTGGACGCCAAAACCGGCAGCCCGCGGATCAACACGCTGGTGGTGTCCGGTTTTGTCGCCGCGCTGGCCGCGTTCGTCCCGCTCGGCAACCTGGCCGACGCGACCAGCATCGGCACGCTCTTCGCGTTCGGCCTGGTCAACGTGGCCGTGCTGGTGCTGCGCCGCAGTCGCCCGGAGATGCCACGCACCTTCCGCGTTCCGCTCTCCCCGGTCACGCCGCTGCTGGGCGTGCTCTGCTGCGCGTACATGATGTTCAGCCTCGACGTCGCCACCTGGCTCACCTTCGCCGGCTGGATGCTGTTCGGCCTGGTGCTGTACTTCGCCTACGGCATCCGCCGCTCGAAACTGGCGAGCTCATGATCGTCGCGGTGTTCCAGGGACCGGCCGGGGGCGCGGACTTCCTGTCCGCGCTGGCCGACGCGGCGGCACGCGCGAATGGCGCCGATCTGTTGATCTGCCCGGAAATGGCGACCACCGGGTACAACATCGGTGAGGCCGCCGAGGATCTCGCCGAGCAGGCCGACGGCCCCACCGCCCACCGGGTCGCGGCCCTCTGCCGCGAGCACCGGATCGCGATCGCCTACGGCTACCCGGAACGCGACCTCGGGACCGTCCACAACAGCGTCCAGCTGATCGACGCGAACGGCCGGACGCTGGCCAACTACCGGAAAACGCACCTGTTCGGCGATCTCGACAAAGCGCACTTCTCCCCCGGCGACCGGGCGGTGGTGCAGGCCAGGCTCGGTGAACTGACCGTCGGCCTGCTCATCTGCTACGACGTCGAATTCCCCGAAATGGTGCGGGCGCACGCGCTGGCCGGGACCGAACTGCTCGTGGTGCCGACCGCGTTGATGCGCCCCTTCGAGATCGTCGCCGACGTGGTGGTACCCGCCCGCGCCTACGAGAGCCAGGTGTTCCTGGCCTACGCCAACCGATGCGACGTCGAAGGCGAACTGGACTACTGCGGCCGCAGCGTGGTGATGGCGCCGGACGGCACCGAACTCGCGCGCGCCGGATCCGGCGAGGAACTGCTGCGGGCCACGGTCGACCCGGCGCGGCTGACCGCGTCCCGCCGGGAGAACACGCACTTGGCCGACCGGCGACCGGAACTGTACAAAAAGCTCGAGTTGTCCGAAAGGGAGCCAGAAGCATGACCTCCGCCGTGCCCACCGCGATCCACACCCCGGAACCCCCGGGCGGGCCGATCACGATGTTCGGGCCGGACTTCCCCTTCGCCTACGACGACTACCTGGCCCACCCCGCCGGACTCGGTTCGGTGCCGCCCGAGCACCACGGCCGCGAGGTGGCGGTGATCGGCGGTGGGCTGTCCGGGCTGGTCACCGCCTACGAGCTGATGAAGCTGGGCCTGCGCCCGGTGGTCTACGAAGCCGACCAGCTCGGCGGGCGGCTGCGCACGGTCGGGTTCGACGGCTGTCCGTCCGATGTGGTCGCCGAGATGGGCGCGATGCGGTTCCCGCCGTCGTCGACCTCCCTGTTCCACTACATCGACAAGGTCGGCCTGAGCACCAGGGAATTCCCGAACCCGCTGGCGCCGGGCACGCCGAGCACGGTGGTGGACCTCAAGGGGCGGACGCACTACGCCACCTCACCCGCCGACCTGCCGGACGTCTTCGGTGAGGTTTCCGCCGCCTGGCACGCCACGCTCGACCACCACGCCGCGTTCGGCGAGATGCAGGACGCGATCCGGCGCCGCGATGTCAAGCGCATCAAGGACATCTGGAACGAGCTGGTGCCGAAACTGGACAACCAGACGTTCTACGGCTTCCTCTGCGACTCCCCCGCCTTCGCCTCCTTCCGCCACCGGGAGATCTTCGGGCAGGTCGGGTTCGGCACCGGCGGCTGGGACACCGACTTCCCGAACTCCATCCTGGAAATCCTCCGAGTGGTCTACACCGGTGCCGACGACGAGCACCGGAGCATCGTCGGCGGCAGCCAGCAACTGCCGCTGCGGTTGTGGGACCGCGTCCCGGCGCGGATGGCGCACTGGCCCGCCGGGACCAGCCTGCGCTCACTGCACGGCGGCGCCCCACGGCCCGGCGTCGCGCGGCTGCACCGGACGGCGCCCAACAACATCACCGTGACCGACACGCGCGGGAGCATCCGCACGTTCCCGGCGGCGGTGTTCACCGCGCAGAGCTGGATGCTGCTGGCGAAGATCTCCTGCGACGAGTCGCTGTTCCCGATCGACCACTGGACCGCGATCGAGCGCACGCACTACATGGAGTCCTCGAAGGTCTTCGTGCCGGTGGACCGGCCGTTCTGGCGCGACCCCGATCCGGTCACCGGGCGCGACACGATGAGCATGACGCTCACCGACCGGATGACCCGCGGCACCTACCTGCTCGACTCCGGGCCGGATTCGCCAGCGGTGATCTGCCTTTCCTACACCTGGGCCGACGATTCGCTGAAGTGGCTGCCGCTCTCGGCCACCGAACGGGTGGAGGTGATGCTGCAATCGCTGCGGGAAATCTACCCGGGCGTGGACGTGCGGCGGCACATCATCGGCGATCCGGTGACCGTGTCGTGGGAGGCCGAACCGCATTTCATGGGCGCGTTCAAGGCGAACCTGCCCGGCCACTACCGCTATCAGGAACGGCTGTTCACCCATTTCATGCAGGACCGGCTGCCGGAGCGCTACCGGGGGTTGTTCCTGGCCGGCGACGACGTGTCGTGGACGGCGGGCTGGGCCGAGGGCGCGGTGCAGACCGCGTTGAACGCCGTGTGGGGCGTGCTGCACCACTTCGGCGGGCACACCGATCCGGACAACCCCGGCCCCGGTGACCTCTTCGACGAAATCGCGCCGGTGGTGCTGCCGGACTGAAATGGTGGGCGTTACCGGGCGGTAGCAGGGTTGTGCCGCGGGTAAGCGCGGGCGGTTCGTGCGAAAATGCCGGACATGAGCACCGAGCCCGCACCGAAGTGGCGAAGACTGGAACCGGACGCCAGGAAGGAACAGATCTTCGACTGCGCGGCGGAGCTGTTCGGCCAGCGACCGTACGCCGAAGTGTCCACTTCGGACATCGCAGCCGAGGCGGGCGTGGCCAGGGGCTTGATCAACCACTATTTCGGCACCAAGCGGGAGCTGTACCTGGCGGTGATCCGGCGGGCGCTGACGGTGCCGCACTTCGCCGTGGAGATCCTGCCGGAAGGCACGCTGGAGCAGCGCGTCGACGCGGCGGTGTCGTGGTTCCTCGACATGGTCGGGCGGCAGGAGAACCTGTGGCTGGCCGCGATCGCGCCCGAGGGCATCGGGCGGGACCTGGCGGTCGAGCAGATCCTCGAGGAGGCGGACCGCGAATCCGCGGACAGGGTGCTCGAAGCGGTCGACATCACCGCCGACGATCCACACCACAGCGAGCTGAACGCACTGGTGCGGGCGTACGGCGGCATGGTCAAGGCGGCGGGGCGGGAGTGGCTGGTGCGCGGCGCGCTGACCCGCGAGCAGGTGCACACGCTGCTCACGAAGACCCTGCTCACCCTGGTGAACGACGTCTTCGACGGGATCCGCGCGACCTAGGCCTGCGGGCTCAGGCCGGTGAGCGGCGGGTGCGGGGCGTGCCCGGCGGCGGCGTGGCCGGGGCGTTCTGCGCGGTGCGCGGGACGGGCATCACCTCGGCCAGGCGATAACGCGCCCACGAGCCGTTCGGGCCGTCGCCGGTCTCGCGGGTGTCCCGGGGCAGGCCCGGCCTCGGCTCGCTGCGGAGGATGAGTTCCATTTCGAAGCGGGCGTCCGGGTCGTCCAGGCTGGCGCCGAAGGTGGCCTGCAGCTGGCGCATCCGGTACCGCACGGTCTGCGGGTGCACCTTGAGCCGCTCGGCGATCTCCAGCACGTTGCCCTGCGCGTCGAGCCAGGCCCGCAACGTCTCGGTGAGCCTGCCGCGCTGTTTGTCGGTCATGCCCCGCAGCGGCGCGAAGTGCCGTTCACGCAGTTGCGCGATCAGGCCTTCGTCGGAGTGCAGCAGCACGGTGGCCAGGTGTTCCTCGGCCCGGATCAGCCGTCGCGCCGGGAGCAGGCCCTCACCGGTCAGCGCCAGCGCGCGACGGGCCCAGCGCAGCGAGTCCGCGGCCGCTTCGAGCGGGACCGCCGGGCCGGCCGAGAGCCGGTAGCCGGGCAGGGCGTTCTGGATCGCCGAAAGCCGGGCGTCGACCGGCTCGCCGGGCACCAGCAGCAGCGGCTCGGGCGCGTCCAGTTCGGCGAGCACGTCCTCGTCCAGCGACGGCATCCGTCTCGACACCCCGCCGGGCGTGCGCACGGCCACCGCGAACAACTTCGCGGGCAGCATCCAGCCGGTGAGCTGGGCCAGTTCGGCGATGGCCTCGCGTGGCGGCTGCGGGCGTTCCAGGATCAGCTGCAGGAGCCGCCGTCGCCAGGTCTCCAGCGCGCCCGCCGAGCAGGCCTTGGCCTCCAGGTACCCGTCCAGCGCGATCGAGGCCAGCTCGTCCATGAACGCGAACATCGCGTCGGCCAGCTCCGACATCACCGCCGACGACAGCCCCGCGCGCCGCCCGACGAGCATGATCCGGCGCCAGGCGACCCTGGCCCCGACCCGGTAGGCGGCCTGCAGCGTGTCCAGGCTGCGGCCCTCGCGCATCTCGAGCTGGCCGAGCTTGCGGTGGACGTCGAGCAGTTCCTCCTTGATCGAACCGGGATCGGCGATCTGGTCGACGAACAGCGACATCGCGCAGTCCACCCCGGCGCGGATGGAACGGCCGTACGGGCCGTCGAGCGGACGGCCGTACTCGGGAATGACAGTGCGTATCTCTTCGACGATCTGCCCGCCGAGCGTCGGTAGTTCCGGGCGCAGGATCTCGGCCAGCCGCCGGGGAAGTACCGGGCGGGTTTCCACCGAGTTCAGCCCGCGCTCGACCGTCATCGCAGCTCCTTTGCTCCGCTCGTTCCCCACCGCGCGCCCCCGCCGGGGCGTCGACGCACTGCGGGGTGACGTCGAGCACATCGGAAAAGTAACCCCAAACGTGTCACCTCCCGCAGAAGAAACCGATTTCTTGTCATCCGGGTGACAAAATCACCGCGACCCGCTGTCGCCGACTGACAATTACCGGCAGGTCAGCGGCCCCGCGGGCGGCTTTCACACCACGCGGCCACCGAAGTGACACCACGGTCCGTGAAACTTGGGCCAAAGATCGTCTGGCGTACGGCCGAACGGGTGCAATCGACTATGTTGGGCGAATGGCGGACGCGCTCTCCTCGGCGAAGGCCGTGCACGCGATGCTGAACGGGCAGTCCGAGGACACCCGTGACCGGCCCGTGCAGCCGAACGGGCACCGGATCCCGTTGCCCGACCTCGAGCCGCCCCGGGCGGACCTGGTCGGCACGCTGGTGCAACGCCGGTCCGCGGCCAAGTTCGCCGACCGGCCGCTCGACATGGCCGCGCTCAGCGCGCTGCTGCGCTTCGCGCTCGGTGTGCAGCGGTTCGTGCAGGCACAGGGAGTGGACAAGCACCCGCTCGGCATGGCGCCCAGCGCCGGTGGCCTGCTCTGCCTGCGGGCCTACCTGCTGGTCCGCCAGGCCGACGGGGTGCCCCCCGGCATCTACCGCTACGAGTCGGTCTCGCACCAGCTGATCGAGATCGGCGCCGGCGACCCGACCGAGCGGCTGACCGAGGTCTTCCTCCAGCCGGAGTTCGCCTCCAACGCGCCGGTGAGCATCGCGCTGACCGCGCGGCTGGACGTGGCCTTCACCCAGTACCCGCTGCGGCACTACCGCACGCTGCACGTGGACGCCGGGGTGGCGGTGCAGAACCTCTACACCATCGGCACCGCGCTGGGGCTGGCCTGCTGCGCGATCTCCGCCTTCGACGACCGCGCGCTCGGTTCGCTGCTGTGCCTGCCCGATTCGGAGATCGCCACCATGCTGTTCAGCGTGGGGCAGAAGGCCTGACCAGCACCTCACCGATCGCTTCCAGGACCGGGACCAGCTTGCGCAGTTCGTCCCGGTCGGCGGTGACGCATTCGGTGATCGCCGCGCCGACCACCTCGAACTCGCCGAGCGAACGGATCGCGTCGACCAGTTCGGGCACGCTCAGGCCGTCGGGCTCGGGGTAGTTGAGCCCGTCGAACTCGGCCGGGTCGAGCACGTCGAGATCGAGGTGCAGGTAGACGGACTCGGCGCCGCTCTCGCGCAGGCGCGCGGGGAGGCCGGCGGCCGGGGCGAGGGTGGCCAGTCCGCGGTCGATGGCTTCCTGCTCGGCCGGGTCGATCGAGCGGGTGCCGACCAGGACCGCGCGGCCGGGTTCCAGCACGGGCGAGGCGGCGAACTCGGGGTCGCCCTCGCCGAACAGCGAGCGCAGGACCATGCCGTGGTAGGCACCCGACGGGGAGGTCTCGGCGGTGTTGAGATCGGGGTGCGCGTCGAAGTAGGCCACGCCGAGCCCGGCGCCGTGGCGGAAGCGGGCCACGCCGATCGGCGCCAGTTCGACCGCGCAGTCACCGCCGATGGTGAGCACCTTGGCCTCGGGCGCCTCCAACGCGGCGAGCTGCCCGGCGCGATTACGCACCAGCGCGGCACGATTGGCGATCCCGTCCACTTTGGCGGAATCGGCGGACGGGTCGGAAGGATCGGCGGGCGGGTCGACGGGAACCTCCGTGGCGAGCACACCAAGCACCTCGGCGGCCAGTGCCCCGAGCGCCCGCGCCCCGTCCGCGAGCTGGTCGGCGCGCGGGGTCAGCGCGCCCTGGGTCTGGGGAACAACGTGAATGCGCACGCCGCCAAGGTAACCGCCACCAGCTGGGTGGGGCGCGGCATTTCTGCTCCACTCACACCAGCCCGCCTCCGCGAGGCCGCGGCAACCCTGGTCGGCGCGGTCCGGCCACACCACCTCAGCGGGGTGCGGCAATCCTCGTCGGCTCGGTTCGGCCTCGTAGGACTGTCTCGTCGATCTGGTGCCAGCAGGCGGCTTCCGCCTCCGCCGCGGCCTCCACCGCGGCCATCGAGGCGACCACCCGCCCCGGCACCGACTTGGCCAGTTCGGTCAAGCGCGCCGCCTCGTTCACCGGGTCGCCGATCACCGTGTACTCGAACCGGCTCTCGTGCCCGATGTTGCCCGCCACCGCCTGCCCGGCCGCGACCCCGATGCCCGCCTGGCACTCGGGCACCTCTGCAGTCAGGCGACCGGCCATCTCCCGCGCGGCGGCCAGTGCCTGCCCCGGCGAGTCCGGCTGGTCCGCCGGCGCGCCGAAAACGGCCAGTGCCGCGTCACCCTCGAACTTGTTCACGAAACCGTCGTGCGCGTGGACCGCCGAGACGACCACCGCGAAGAACCGGTTGAGCAGGTCGACCACCTCACCGGGCGGCCGGGTGGCGGCGAGCGTGGTCGAGCCGATGACGTCGACGAAGAGCACCGCCACCTCGCGCACCTCGCCACCCAGCCCGGCCTGACGCTCCAGTGCCTCGGCGGCGACCTCGTGGCCGACGTGCCTGCCGAACAGGTCCCGGATGCGCTCGCGTTCACGCAGACCGCCGACCATCCGGTTGAACCCGGACTGCAACTGCCCCAGCTCGGTGCCGTCGAACACGGTGACCTCGGTGTCCAGCTGCCCCTTCTCCACCCTGGCCAGCGCGGCGCGCACCGTCCGCACCGGCGCCGCGGTGGCCCGCGCGGTCAGCGTGACCAGCAGGAAGCCGAACACCCCGATCACCGCGCCGAGCACCAGGATCGCCACCGACAGCTGGGTACTCGTGACGTCCTCGCGGATCAGCGCGAACACCGCCACCAGCATCAGCCCGAGCACCGGCAGCCCGGTCCCGAGCAGCCACGCCAGCAGCATCCGCACGGTGATCCCGGCGGTCACCCGGCGGCGCATCGGCGGCCCGGTGGAGAGCACCCGCGCGGCCACCGGGCGCAACGAGAACTCGCTGAGCAGATAGGAGTTCGCGCAGACCACGATGCCGCCGAAGGCCACCGTGAAGCCGACCTTGAACGCCGCGCCGGGCAGTTCGATCGCGGTCACCGTGGTGAACAGCAGCAGCGCACCGATCCAGAAGACCGCCTGCACGCGGGCCAGCCGGATCGGCACGCTCAGGGCCGCGCGCCGCTCACGCTGACTGGGTGTGCGGCCCTCGAACACCCAGCTCAGCGTCCGCACCGCGCGCCTGCGCCCCCAGACCACCCCGACCAGCAGGGACAGTCCGACGTACACCGGCAGCACCACGGCCTGCCAGAACACCAGGTCCGGGGAGAACACGCTGGGGCCCGGAATGACCAGTACCACCAGCGCGATCACCACCACCGCGCCGATCACGTTCGCCAGCACGATGGAGGTGATCAGCAGCAGGTTCAGGCGCACCCGCAGGACGGTGTCCCGCTGGTCGGCCGAGCCGAGCAGCCAGGAGCCCAGCGGGCGCGCCGTGGTCGTCACCTGGCGGGTCCGGTCAGTCCAGCACGACGAGCAGGTCGCCGCCTTCCACCTGCTGCACCGAGGTGATCGCCAGCCTGCCGACCTTGCCACCGCTGGGCGCGGTGATCGCGGCCTCCATCTTCATCGCCTCGATGGTCGCCACGGTCGCGCCGGCGGCCACCTCGTCGCCCTCGCTCACCGACAGCGTGACCACCCCGGCGAACGGCGCGGCGACGTGCTTCGGATTGCCCTTGTCGGCCTTCTCGGTGGCAGGGATGTCCGAGGCGATCGACGTGTCGCGGACCTGGATCGGCCGGATCTGCCCGTTCAGGCTGGACATCACCGTGCGCATGCCGCGCTCGTCGGCCTCGCCGATGGCCTCCAGCTCGATCAGCAGCCGCACGCCCGGCTCCAGGTCGACCTGGTACTCCTCGCCCGGCCGCAGGCCGTAGAAGAAGTCCTTGCTCGGCAGCACGCTGGTGTCGCCGTAGGCCGCGCGGTGGTTCTCGAACTCCTTGGTGGGCCCGGGGAACAGCAGCCGGTTGAGCGTGCGGCGCGGTTCCTTCGCCAGCTGCTCGCGGTCCTCTTCGGACAGTTCGGCCACCGGCTTGGCCTCGGCGCGGCCCTCCAGCGCCTTGGTGCGGAACGGTTCCGGCCAGCCGCCGGGCGGGTCGCCCAGCTCACCGCGCAGGAAGCCGATCACCGAGTCCGGGATGTCGAACTTGCTCGGGTCCGCCTCGAAGTCGGCCGGCGAGACCCCGGCGCCGACCAGGTGCAGCGCCAGGTCACCGACCACCTTCGAGGACGGGGTGACCTTGACCAGGTGACCGAGGATCTTGTCGGCCGCGGCGTACATCACCTCGATGTCCTCGAAGCGGTCGCCGAGGCCCAGCGCGACCGCCTGGGTGCGCAGGTTGGACAGCTGGCCACCGGGGATCTCGTGGTGGTAGACCCGGCCGGTCGGCGAGGCGAGCCCGGCCTCGAACGGCGCGTAGACCTTGCGCACGGCCTCCCAGTACGGCTCCAGGTCCCCGATCGCCCCCAGGTCGAGGCCGGTCGGACGCGCCGAGTAGTCGGTCGCGGCGACCAGCGCGGACAGCGACGGCTGCGACGTGGTGCCCGCCATCGACGCCACCGCGCCGTCCACCGCGTCCGCCCCCGCGTTGATCGCGGCCAGGTAGGTGGCCAGCTGACCGCCGGGGGTGTCGTGCGTGTGGATGTGCACCGGCAGGTCGAATTCCTTGCGCAGCGCGGTGACCAGCTTGGCCGCGGCCGGTGCCCGCAGCAGCCCGGCCATGTCCTTGATGGCCAGGATGTGCGCGCCCGCGCCGACGATCTGCTCCGCCAGCTTGAGGTAGTAGTCCAATGTGTACAGCTTCTCCGACGGGTCGGAGAGGTCCGAGGTGTAGCAGAGCGCGACCTCCGCCACGGACGGGGTTTCGCGCACCGCCTCGATCGCGGGCCGCATCTGCTCGACGTCGTTGAGCGCGTCGAAGATGCGGAAGATGTCGATGCCGGTGGCCGAGGCCTCCTGCACGAACGCGTTGGTCACCTCGGTCGGGTAGGGCGTGTAACCGACCGTGTTCCGCCCGCGCAGCAGCATCTGGAGGCAGATGTTCGGTACCGCCTCGCGCAACGCGGCCAGCCGCTCCCACGGGTCCTCGGCGAGGAACCGCAGCGCGACGTCGTAGGTGGCGCCGCCCCAGCACTCCAGCGAAAGCAGTTCGGGCAGGGTGCGCGCGACCACCGGGGCCACCGCCAGCAGGTCCTTCGACCGCACGCGGGTGGCCAGCAGCGACTGGTGCGCGTCGCGGAAGGTGGTGTCGGTGACGCCGATGTTCGGCGACTCCCGCAGCCAGCGGGCGAACCCGGCCGGGCCCAGCTCGACCAGCTTCTGCTTCGACCCGGGCGCCGGGTCGTGTTCGGGCAGCGCGGGCAGCTTCTGCGACGGGTTGATCGACCGCGGCCGCTCGCCGTTCGGCTTGTTCACCGTGACATCGGCCAGGTAGGTGAGCAGCCGGGTACCGCGGTCGGCGGAGTGCCGCGCGGTCAGCAGGTGCGGGCGCTCGTCGATGAACGAGGTGGTGACGCGGCCCTGCCGGAAGTCCTCGTCGTCGAGCACCGCCTGCAGGAACGGGATGTTCGTGGCCACCCCGCGGATGCGGAACTCGGCCACCGCGCGGCGGGCGCGGCCGACCGCGGTCTTGAAGTCGCGCCCGCGGCAGCTCAGCTTCACCAGCAGCGAGTCGAAGTGCGCGCTGATCTCGGTCCCGGCGAAGGCGGTGCCGCCGTCGAGCCGGATGCCCGAGCCGCCGGGAGAGCGGTAGGCGCTGATCATGCCGGTGTCCGGGCGGAAGCCGTTGGCCGGATCCTCGGTGGTGATCCGGCACTGGAGCGCGGCCCCGCGCAGGTAGATCTTGTCCTGGGACAGGCCTAGGTCGGCCAGCGTCTCCCCGGCCGCGATGCGCAGCTGCGACTGCACCAGGTCGACGTCGGTGACCTCCTCGGTGACCGTGTGCTCGACCTGGATGCGCGGGTTCATCTCGATGAACACGTGCTTGCCTTCGCGGTCGAGCAGGAACTCGACGGTGCCGGCGTTGCGGTAGCCGATCTTCTTGGCGAAGTTGACCGCGTCCGCGCAGATCCGGTCCCGCAGTTCGGACGGCAGGTTCGGCGCCGGGGCCAGCTCGACCACCTTCTGGTGCCGCCGCTGCACCGAGCAGTCGCGCTCGTAGAGGTGCACCACGTTGCCCTCGCCGTCGGCGAGGATCTGCACCTCGATGTGCCGCGGCTCGACGACCGCCTTCTCCAGGAACACGGTCGGGTCGCCGAAGGCCGACTCGGCCTCCCTGGCCGCCGCCTCGATCGACTCGCGGAGCGTGGCCGGGTCCTCGACGCGGCGCATGCCGCGGCCGCCACCACCGGCGACGGCCTTGACGAACACCGGGAAGCCCAGCTCCTCGGCGGCCGCCACCAGGGCGTCGATGTCCGAGGACGGCTCGGAGGAACCGAGCACGGGCACCCCGGCCTCGCGCGCGGCGGCCACCGCGCGTGCCTTGTTGCCGGTCAGCTCGAGGATGTCCGCGCTCGGCCCGACGAAGGTGATGCCCGCTTCCTCACAGGCCCGCGCCAGATCCGGGTTCTCCGACAGGAAGCCGTACCCGGGGTAGACCGCGTCGGCGCCGGCCTTCTTCGCGGCGCGCACGATCTCCTCGACGGAGAGGTAGGCGCGCACGGGGTGCCCCGGCTCGCCGATCTCATGCGCTTCGTCGGCCTTGAGCCGGTGCAGCGAGTTGCGGTCCTCGTGCGGGAAGACGGCGACGGTACCGGCGCCGAGTTCGTAGCCGGCCCGGAACGCCCGGATCGCGATCTCACCGCGGTTGGCGACGAGCACCTTGCGGAACATGCCCCGGTCCTTCCTGTTTACGGATCGGTAGGTCGGTCCAGGCACGTTACCGTGTTAGTCCCGCAGACCGGGAGTTGAAGTCCAGGTGATGGACATCATTCACCGTTCGGGTTGCGCGGGTTATCCGGGCGTGAGTGTGTAGAGCAGGCGATTCGGCGTCCCCGCCGGGACCCCGGTCAGCTTGTCCTTCGTGGCCGCGTCGACCACTGCCTGAGCCGCCTGCGGAGCTGTCGCGCCGGGGTGCAGGGCCCGGTAGAGCGCGGCCGCGCCGGTCACGTGCGCGGCAGCCGTGGACGTGCCCGAAAGCACCCGTACGCCACCGTCAGCCGTGGGCGACGGAATCGATACACCGGGTGCGTACAGGTCCACCGACGCGCCGTGGTTCGACGATCCGGCTGCCCGGTCCTGCTGGTCCGACGAGGCCACGGTGAGCACTTCGGGCACCCGCGCGGGTGAGAAGTTGCCCGCGTCGCTGGCCGACCCACCGGCCGGCACGGCCACCGGCACCACCGCGGCCAGGCCGCGCACCGCGTTGTCGATCGTGGTGTTCGGCGCGCCACCCACGCCGAGCACCGCCACCGCGGGCTGCACCGCGTTCTGCCGCACCCAGTCGATCCCGGCCACCACGTTCGACACCGTGCCGCTGCCGTTGTTGTCCAGCACCCGCACCGGAACGATCTTCACGTCCTTGGCCACGCCGTACTTCTCGCCGCCGATGATCGCGGCCAGGTGCGTGCCGTGGCCGTTGCCGTCGGCCGGGTTGGTGTCGCCGTCGATGAAGTCCTTGCCCGCCAGCACCTGCCCGGCGAGGTCCTGGATCGGGCTCACGCCGGTGTCGATCACGTACGCGGTCACCGTCTCGGCGCGCGTTTCGTACCGGTACAGCTGGTCGAACCCGGTCCGCTGGTCGATCCGGTCCAGGCCCCAGCTCGGCGGGTTCGGCTGCTCGCCCGGCCCCGCCTGCGCCGGCGTGGCGATGGCGAGCACGGCGGCGAGAACGGTGGTGGACACGGCTGCGGCACGTGCTCGGCGAAGGGTCATGAAATCCTTTTACGCGGACTTGACACCGAAGGCCACCTACCAACGGCTGGTCAGCGCTCGTCAATAGAGCACGTGCTTGCCGCCGTCGACGATGACCGCCTCACCGGTCACCAGGTCCATCATCAGCACCCCCAGCACCGCCTGCGCCACGTGCTCCGGACCGGAGATCTCCCGCAGCGGCACGACTTCCCGCTCCGCCCTGGCGCGTTCCTCGAAGGCTTCGGCGCCGTGCAGGCCGGTCTGCCAGCGGGTGGCGACCGTGCCTGGCGCGATCGCGTTCACCCGGACGTGCGGCGCCAGGCTCACCGCGAGGTTGCGGGTCAACTGCAACAGCGCGGCCTTGCTGACGCCGTAGGCCACCGAAGAACCACCCGCCCGGTATCCCGCGATCGAGGCGACGTTGACCACCGCGCCGCGGGCTTCGGTCAGCGCGGGGGCGAACGCGCGCACGCAGTGGAACGGGCCGAGCAGGTTCACGTCGAGCACCTGGTGCCACACCTGGTCGGTGAGCGAGTCGAGATCGGCGTGCGGCACGCGGAAAGTGGTACCGGCGTTGTTGATCAGCACGTCGACCCGGCCGAACCGGTCGAGCACCCGCCCGGCCAGCGCGCGAACCTGGTCGTCGTCGGCGACGTCGGCTTGTTCGGCCACCGCGTCGCAGCCTCGCTCGGCCAGCTCAGCCACGGTCTGCTCGGCATCTTCGGCCGAGCGCGAGTAGTTGACCACCACGCCACTCGCCCCGGCTTCCGCCAGTGCCAGCGCCGTCGCCCGGCCGATCCCGGTGCCACCGCCGGTCACCACGGCCACCGTTCCGTTGAGCCGCACGCTCTAGTTCCTTTCCGCCACCGCCCGGCGCACGGTCCGCCGCACGCCGTCCGACCGCAGTCCGTCCAGTGCCTCGGCGATCAGGTCACGGAAGATCTTCGACTCCCGGAGGTCCTCCGGGCAACCCCGCCATGCGCCGAGCAGCCGGTCGACGTCCGGCGCGGCGGCAAGTTCCCGGCTGTCCTCGTCGAGCGCGCCGGTCTCCTTGGCACCACGCAGGAAACTGATCCAGCCGGCGATGCCGAGGCAGATCAGCCGTGGCTCGCGACCGGCGGCGAGCAGGTCACGCGCGGGTTCGAGCAGGCGCTGCGGCAGTTTGCGCGCACCCTGCCCGGCGATCTGCCTGAGCCGGTGGTCGATCCGTGGCGTGGCGAGGCGCCGCACGATCCGTTCTGCTTCCTCGCCGTCCCCGTTTCCCAGGCTGGGCCCCGTTTCCGCGCGCACGAGCGCCTGGATGTACTCGGCGAAGTCCTCCTCGCGCACCAGTTCCGCGGTGGTCTCCAGCTCGGCGAGCAGGCCGAGATAGGCGATCGCGGAATGCGTTCCGTTGACCAGCCTCAGTTTTCGTGCCTGCGCGGCGGCGATGTCCGGCACGAACCGGGCGCCGACCCGGTCCCACGCCGGTCGCGGGCCGTCGAACTCCTCGATCACCCATTGCCGGTAAGCCTCCCCGGCCACCGCGGCGTGATCGCTGAGCCCGAGCCGCGCCTCGACCTCACGCAGGCAGTCGCCGGTGGGGGCCGGTACGATCTGGTCGACCACAGTGGACGGAAAGGCGACGTGGCCGTCGATCCAGTCGGCCAGTGCGGGATTTCCGGCCAGCGCGCAGAAATCCCGCGCAAGTCCGGCCACGAGCTTGCCGTTGTCGAGCAGGTTGTCGCAGGAGAGCACGGTGATCGGCGCGTCCTCGCCACGGGAACGCCGCGCCCGCAAGCCATCGACGAGCTGGCCGATCACCGTTCGCGGAGTGCGACCGGCCAGGTCCGCGGTCAGCTCCGGATCGTCGCGCCGGAGCCGGTTCGTCGCCGGGTCGTGGCGGTAACCGGCCTCGGTCACGGTGATCGTGACGATCCGGCATTCGCTCGAGGCCAGCATGGCGCGCACTTCGTCCGGCCGCTGGTAGAGCACGTCGCGCACCGCGCCGACCATGCGGAAGCGTTCGTTGGCCCCGCGTTCGACCACTGTGTACAGACCGTCCTGCGGGTTCAGCGCGTCCGCCGCGCCGGGCCCGCGGTAGCTGACCCCGCGGATCGCCCAGTCGCCCGGCTCGACGAGCAGCGCCTGCTCGGTCAGCACCGCCTGGTGCGCGCGGTGGAAGGCGCCGATGCCCAGGTGCAGGATGCCCGCGCCGATGTCCTCGCCCTGCACGCTGTCGAGCAGCTCCGGCCGTCGCTCACCCAGCGTCCTCCGGCTCAGCCGCGGCACGGCCATCGTGTCACCTATCCGTTCCATCCCGACGAAAGTGCCCTGAGCCGGGCCAGGTCCGGACCCGGGATCGGCACCCCTTCCGCGACACGGCGGCGGCGGATCAGCTCCTCCGGCTCACCGGGCGCTGTGGAAAGGCTCTCACAGAACGATTCCGCCTGTTCCCGGAAAGTTCCCGGGTTGAGGAAGGCGGCGATGTCGACCGCCACCAGCACGGTACCGGAATCGCCGTCGTAGCCGGGAAAACCACGCAGGCCGTGCCCGGAGAGCAAACCACCCACCAGGGTGGCGAAAATTTCGGCGCCGGGCAGCGCGGCACCGTCGAAAACCAGTGGCTGCCTGCCGGTGGCGCGCGGCAGCGCCCACGCCAGCGGGGCGCGCTCGTTGTTGCCGAAGGCGAAGGCGACCAGTCCGGTGTCGGCCAGCGCTCCGACGTATTCGCCGAGCCTGCCCACGTCGTTGCCGTCGCGGATGGCCGCCACGCCGCTGCCGTGGTCGACGGTGAGCACGCTCAGCTCACGCACCGCGTGCCCGGCGGCGAGCTGCCCGAAGGCGCGGTGCCCGTGCACCACCACCGCGCCGGGCCGCACCACTTCCGCCTTCGGGCGCGCCCGCGGATCGATCTCGCCCGAGCGGACCTGCGGGACGTAGTTCAGCAGCCGCCGCACCCCGAGAGCGTCGTGGCCGAGCAGGTTGGACCGGACCAGTGAACCGGCCACGATCGCCGCGTGCGCCGGCGGGGTGCCCGCCACTTCGAGGATGTCCGCGGCCAGCGCGTGCAGTTCGGCGGCCGGGAGTACTCGCTCCGGGTTGTCCATACCACCCCGTCCTCGGCGCTGAACAGCGGGGATGGCGATTTTGCCAGGTCGGGCACCACTTTGGGAAGCACTTACTGGCCTGTCCTTTGTGGACAGAGCTCAGCGGGCGCCGGCGATCCGCTCGTGGATCCAGCGCCGGAGGTGGCCGCCGTCCGACGGTACGAAGTGGCGGCGCTTCGAGCCGTCGGAGAGCTTCTCCCCGATGATCACGAACCGGCCGCCCTCGGTGTCGAACAACTGCACCCCGCCCATCGCCTCCAGCCTGCCGTCGCGGCCGCGCACCCACAGGTCGAACACCCCGAACCGGCCGATCGGCCAGCTGAAGAAGGCCTGCACGGCGCGGTGTTCGGGCGGTTCGGCCTCCCCGTAGGCGTCGATCAGCTCGTGCGGGTCGATCTCGTCCTCTTCGACCGGTTTCACGCGCTTGGCCTGCTCGGTCACCGCGATCGGGCGCAGGTTCACCGGGTTCAGGCGCGGCAGGTAGCGCAGCAGGCCGGAGACCAGGTCGTCGGCGTGGCAGGCCTCGAAGGAGATCTGGTCGCCGACCTGGCCGCTGAGCACCCCGGCCAGGTGCTCGGAGACGGCCCGGTAGCGGATGTCGCGCTGGCCCTCCTGCTGGGTGAGGCGGCCGGTGATGAGCACCTCGGGCCGGTACCAGACGCGGAGCAGGTTCTCCACGTCCGGGTCCAGCTTGTCGCCCTTGGCCAGGCGGGCCTCGCGCAGCGCGCGCCAGGCGTCCTCGCGGACGCGCTGCCGTTCGCCGGTGGTCGAACCGGCGTAGGGCACCTCGAACGGCGGCGGGACCAGCGCGGTGCCGAAGCGCTCACCGAGCACGTCGATCACTTTTGTGGGCAGCCAGAATTCCATCGGCACGGCGGACTCTCGGGCCTCTCGGATCAGGAGCCGATGACCGGCGGCACCGGCTTGGCGCCGTCGAGGCCCTCGGCGGGCTTGGCGTCGAACAACTCGTCGGGGTCCTCGCCCTGCAGGTAGTCGGGGCGCTTTTTGTCCTTGTCCTCTTCCTTGCCCCGGCCGGCACCGGCGGGCGCGCCACCCATCCCGGCGCCCGGCTTGCCACTCGCGGTGGAGGCCGCGGCGGCGGCACCGCCGCGCATGGTGCCTTCCTTGGGCGGCACGCCGCCGGAACCGGAGGACTTGCCCGCACCGGCCGCCTGCTCGCCACCTGTTTTCGGCATCCCGCCCGCGGGCGTGCCGCCGAGCCGCCCGGCCGCCCCGGCCGAGCCCTTGGGCGGGGTGTAGGTGCCGCCGCCGGACACCCGCGCACCGGCGCCGGGGTTGCCGAACTTCATGCCGCCGGTGGGTTTGGGCGCGCGGTTCTTCTCGGAGCCGAGGCCGCCGAGATTGCCCCCGCCGACCTGGCCCGCGATGGCGGGCGGGGTGGTCCCCTTGAAGCCGCCGCCCGGAGGCGTGTTGGCCGTGCTGATGGGCGCGGGCCCGCCGGGGGTGTACCCGGGGGCGGAGCCGGGCCCGGAGCCGACGTAGCCGCCGCCGGGCAGCCCACCGGTCGGCCCGGGCGTGCCGCCGCCGACCACCGACGGTCCGGAGATCGGCGTGCTGGGCTGGCCACCCCCGAGCGTCGGCGGCGCCGCGAACGAGGGTTGGGTGGAGCCGGTCTCGTAGAGGGTGTTGTCCATGTTGTGCATGACCTGCGCGGCCTGCTGGTGGGCGGCCTGGGAGGCTTCCTGCTTGGCGCTCATCTCCTCGAGCGCCTTGACACCCTGCATGTTGGAGGCGAAGCCGCCGCTCTGGAAGGCCTGCTGGGCCTTGGCCATCTCTTCGGCCTGGTTGAAGGGCACCGGCTCGGGCATCGAGTTCTGCGCATTGACCACCGCCGCCGACTGCTGCGAATACCGATTCGACGCGAGGTCTACGCCGTGGGCCGTGCTGTCCACCCATTCCGCACTCTGCTTCACGAACCCATGAACCTGAGCTGCGCCTTCACCCTGCCAAAGAGCCTGCTCATTGTTGACGGCTGAGGTTAGGTCGTCGCTGAGCGTCTTGAGCGCGTCCCTCGTTCGAGCCAGAATGCGCCCCTGCTCGTCGATCGCGCTGCCGTTCCCCGAATGGGCCATGTCGTAGAGCGCCTGGTGGTCGCGGGCCAGATACTCCTGGCTCGAAGTGGAAAGACCTTCGCGGAAGGTCTGATCACGCATGAGGGCCTGACCACGCGCGATCGAGTACGCCTCGGCCGTCGCCTGCGCGTCATGCATTGCGGTCGGCTCGGCGAAGATGTTGCCCTGGCCGCCGCCAGCGTCGGTGTACGCCTTCGTGTACACGTCGGCTTCGTAAGCTGGCCCCGTCGTCCCCTCGGCCATTACAATCCCCTTTTCAAGCTTTCGGCAGCAGAGGTTCGACTGCCTCAGCAAGTTTCCCGGCTTCTTGACACGCTTCGTCGGTTGACCCACCGGTTCCAAGGACTACCGTGACCCCAGTTCGGGCCTTCTCCGCTACCTCGAAAAATATCTCACAGGTGCCGCCGTCCTCTTCATCGCGCCCTTTTACTTGCTTGGCGCTGCGCCCGTTCAGTCGCGCATCGTAGGTTCGTGCCGGATCGCTGCGCAAGTCACCGAGTCCCTGTTTGTCGTCTAGGTCCAAGGCCACTGCGAAACTGGTCTTCTCGGAGGCGCAACCGTTGTGACTACCGGCATTCTGCACATAGCCAGGCTTGAAGCCTTTCCCTTCGAGGGCCTTATCAAGGACCTCACACGCCTTGATGCCACCGAAGACGTCGGCCCCATCGACCGGCGGATTCGATCCCGAGCTCGGCACTGCGGAGGTGCCACTATCGCTGGTCGGCAAGGCTTGCCCGTTGCTCTTCTCCGAGCAAGCCGACAATGTGGCCAGCAGAGTGATACCGACCAAAACGTAGGATTTGCGAATCACCCGAGATCGACCGCCTTGAACGCGAGACTGCTCTGTTCGTCTTTTTCATTGTAAGACTGCATGGCGACCTCGATACCTTCTCGCAGGTCACGTAACCCTGTGGCCAGGAGATCAAGGTTGGGTATCAACGACTGCGGATCCCCTTCCATGACCCTCAGATCATGGTCGGCAACCTCTTTGGCATAGTCGCCTGTTCCGATCTCAGGATGAGTGGCCAAGCGGAAAACATCTCGTTCCATGCCAGGCCACGTCTCATCCACGTACTTGGTGATTGCCGCGATGAACCGCTGCCCGGCGCCAGGCTCGATAGCGAACCCGCCCCCGGCAGGTCCGGCTTGAGCGAGGTCCTTGATCCTCTGCGCATCGGCGTTGAACCTCTCGACCGAAGCCTTGTCCATCGGATCCAAGGCGGTAAGCGCCTGACTGAGGAAGCTGTTACCCGCATCCCCCGCCGCGGGAGGCGCTTGTGGCGGGCCCTGCCCTTTTTCGGCGTCAGACGCCTCGTCTGCCTGGAAGCCCTCAGCCATAGCTGCCCTTGCCCTCCCTGAAGACCCGTCCCCGGCGACCGCTTGTGTTCAGCCCAACACGCTAGCAGTCAGACCCTGGTGAAGGGAGCGTTCCACCAAAGTGCCGCCCCCGTCACCCAAGGGAAAACCCAGTTCAGCGCCTCGTCACCCGGTCGGGCGTCGGGCATCTCACGGAACCGGGCCCTTCCGCAGGCCCGAATGGATGCGGGGCTGCATGCCCGCCGCGCGCGCCAATGAGGCGGCTTCCAGGCGGCTGTGCACCTTGAGCTTGCTGAAAATATTGTGCGTGTGCGTGCGCACCGTGTTCACCGACAGGAACAGCTCCGCCGCGATCTGGCTCCCCCGCTTCCCCTCCACTATCCCCAGCAGCACATCCCGCTCCCGCGCGGACAGCACATCCAACGGCCCGTTCGAGTCACGCACCCGCTGCACGTCCGCCCGCAACTCGGCCAGGACGAAACCCAGCAGGTCCGGCGAAAAGTACGCCTTGCCACCGCACACCCCGTGCAGCACCGCGACCAGGTGCTCCGTCGAACTGTCCTTCCCCACCCACGCCGTCGCGCCCCAGCGGGCCGCGACCACCGCCTGGACCGGGTCGTGAGAACCCGTCAGCACCACGATCCTGGCGTCGGGGGCGGCCGCGCCGAGACGACCCAGCAGGTTGGCCGTGGCCGGTCCGACCGGCTGGATGTCCACCGTGATCACGTGCGGGCGCGACCGGGCCACCGCATCGACCAGGCCCGGGTCCGTGGTCGAGCTGCGGCCGACCACCAGCAGGCCACCCACCGCGGACAACTTCGCCGCCAGCGCCTCCGCCAACAGCTCCTGATCATCGACAAGAAATGCACGCACCGGATTCACCCGAACACCCTGCGACACCACGCCGTGGTTGTCCTCATCCAGTTGCACGAGAATCACGGACTAGTCCGCCTGGCCGGACCCCGATTCCGGCCCGGACGCGGGGATCTTTAAAGTGGACCCCGTAAGCGGTTGAGCAAGCAGCCGCAGCGAGACGCTGCGTGCCGTGCTCCCGCTGAACCCCAGCCGCACGTCACCTCGTCAGCCAGCACGCCTGCCGACCGAGGGGAGACTCCATGCCCAGGACACCGCACCGCCGACGTTTCCCCACGCACTGAGCCGGGGCGGGCACCGCGAAGTGGTGGCTACCGAAGACCACGGCGCCGGGGACCTGCAGCGCCGGGTGAAAGAACTCCAAGCGGAACTCGACGGGCTCCGCCGTGCCCTGCGCAGCCGCGCCACCATCGAACAGGCGATGGGCGTGCTCGTGGTGGCGCACCGCTGCACCCCGCAGCAGGCCTTCCGCCTGCTGATCCGGTTGTCGCAGCAGCACAACGTGAAACTGCACCGGGTGGCGAACCTGCTCGTCCAGCTCGCCGCGAAGGCGGAGACCCACCAGCTCGAGGCGATGCTCAAGCAACCGGCGGACGAGGGCACGGAAGAGGCGGGATCCGTGGCCGGCGAATTCGATACTGCTCTCGTGGCGGTGGCCCGAAAGCTTGCCGACGGTTCCCCGGAAGCCGTTACGGAGCTGCACAAGCTCCTGCTGGACCGAGGCTGGATCCCGCCCTACACCGTGCTGGCGGCGGCGATGGAGTGACTCCCCCGTGGCCCGCTCAGGCCACGGGGAGTTGCCGCCGCCGGGCGATCGCCTCCCGCCGCTCGCTCTCGTCGAGCCCACCCCACACACCGAACGGTTCCTCCACCGTCAGCGCGTGGTGCCTGCACTCCACGATCACCGGGCAGCTCTGACAGATCTGCTTCGCCCTGGCCACCCGGTCGGCACGGGCGAACCCGCGCTCCCCGTCCGGGTGGAAGAACATCGAACTGTCGAAGTTCCGGCAATTCCCCTTGCGCTGCCACTCCCAAGTCTCCGCGACGGGCTCGGGGAGCCGAGACGTGTCCGCCATGAAGATCACCTCCGCCATCAAGCTGGGTCGCTGACGGCGTGTTACCCACTTCCCCCGATTGCTACACCTCCGCCCGCGAGCCCGCGTCCGGACGGAGCAATCCGGCCTCGGTCAGCTCGGCCCACAATGCCGCCGGGACCGGTCGCCGGGCCCTGGCGAGATTGGCGCTGACCTGCGCCGGGGATTGCGCGCCCAGCAGTACCGAGGCCACCGCGGGGTGCCCCGCGGGCAGCGCGATCGCGGCCTGCGGCAGTTCAACTCCGTGTCGCGCGCAGATCGCCGCGATCCGCTCCGCCGTGGCGACCCGCTCCGGCGGAGCCTCGGCGTAGTCGTACATCCGGCCCGGCGACGGCGTGGCCAGGATGCCGCCGTTGAACACCCCCGCCGCGACCACCGCCACCCCGCGGTCACGGCACAACGGCAGCAGCTCGTCCAGCGCGGGCTGGTCGAGCAGGGTGTACCGGCCGGCCACCAGCACCACGTCCACGTCCGCGCGCCGGACGAACTCGGCGGGCATCTCCACCTGGTTCATGCCGACGCCGACCGCGCCGATCACGCCCTGGTCCCGCAGCTCGGCCAGGGCGGGCAGCGCCTCGTCCAGCGCGGCCGCGAAGTGCGCGTCCGGATCGTGCACATAGACGATGTCCACCCGATCGAGGCCGAGCCGGGACAGGCTCGCCTCCAGCGACCGCAGCACCCCGTCCCGGCTGAAGTCCCAGACCCGGCGGTACGCGGCGGGCACATCGAAGCCTTGGTCGTCGCGACGGCCGACGCCGGCGGGGTCGGGCACCAGCAGGCGGCCGACCTTGGTGGACACCACGAACTCGTGTCGCGGCAACCCGGACAGCGCGCTGCCGAGCCGCCGTTCCGACAGCCCGAGTCCGTAGTGCGGCGCGGTGTCGAAGTAGCGGACGCCTTCTCCCCAGGCCCGTTCGACGGTCGCGGCGGCGGCCGAGTCGGTGATCGCGGTGTAGAGATTGCCGAGCTGGGCGCAGCCGAGCCCCCACCTGCCGAGCTTCACGGCAGCTCCCACACCAGGCCGAGGCCCGAGTCCCGGCCGGAGTAGTCGTCCTCGACGGCGAGCAGCGCGGCCATCCGCTCCTGCCACGCCACGTTCGCCGGGTGCTCGCGCAGCGCGTTCCTCATCGCGGCGTAGTCGTCGGTTTCCACCACGTGGAACAAATCGAGGCCGTCGCGCCAGATCCGCCACGAGCGCACCCCGGCGGCACGCAGCGCGGCGTTCAGCTCGGGCGGGATCACCGCGTGCACGCGGTCGTACTCGGCTTCCATGCCCGGCTTCAACCTGGTGTGCAACGCGACGCGCTGGGGGTGGTGGGGTACCGCCATCGTCCGCCTCCTGTCGTGGTTATCTGGGCAGCGAAACATCCGAGGTTTGCACGGAGCGAGGGGCGCCATGCCGGTCACCGACGAGGCCATCGACAAGATCAAGGGCATGATCATCTCCGGCGAGCTGGCCCCTGGCGACCGGCTGCCGAAGGAGGCCGAACTCGCCCAGCGCCTCGGCCTGTCCCGCAGTTCGCTGCGCGAGGCGGTCAAGGCGCTGTGCCTGATCCGCGTGCTCGACGTCCGCCAGGGCGACGGCACGTACGTGACCAGCCTCGAGCCGAACCTGCTGCTGGACGCGATGACCTTCGTGGTCGACTTCCACCGCGACGACACCGTGCTCGACTTCCTCGCCGTGCGCCGGATCCTGGAACCCGCCGCGACCGCGCTGGCCGCGCAGCACATGGCCGAGGCCGACATCACCGAGCTGCGGAGGCTGCTCGACGAGCTGGAGGACGCGCCGACGGTGGAGGCGCTGGTGGCCAACGACCTCGCCTTCCACCGGAAGATCGCCGACGGCTCCGGCAATCCGGTGCTGTGCTCGCTGCTGGACAGCCTGTCCGGGCCGACCACCCGCGCCCGGATCTGGCGCGGCCTCACCCAGGAGGGCGCGGTCGCGAAGACCAGGGAGCAGCACACCGCCATCTACGAGGCCATCGCCGCCCGCGAACCGGAGCTCGCGCGCTCGTGGGCCACCGTGCACGTGGCCGGGGTGGAGCAGTGGCTGCGCAACGCGCTGGGCACCGCCGAGCACCCCGTCTGAGCCCGCTGGACCGCCGCGGCGGCTCGCCCCGCCGGGCAGGTCGGCCGAGCCGTAACCGCATGCGCCGCCGGGGGATCCGGCCGAAGCCGCCTCACGTCTGGGGTTTCCCGCCGGTGAAGCGCGCGATCATCAGCGCGATCAGGATGATGCCGCCGTAGAGCGCCTGGATCCAGAACGAGGGCACCTGCGCCAGCGTCAGCATGTTCTCCACCACCGCGAGCAGCAGCACCCCGGTCAGCGCGCCGAACATGGTGCCCCGGCCGCCGTCGAGGGAGATGCCGCCGATCACCGCGGCGGCGAACACGGTGAAGATCATGCCGTCGCCCTGGTTGGCGTTGATCGCGCCGACGTACCCGGTCATCACCAGGCCGCCGAGCGAGGCGAGCACCCCGGCCACCACGAAGACCAGCCAGGAGATCCGGTCGACCCGGATGCCCGCGGCCCGCGCGGCCTCGCGGTTGCCGCCGATCGCGTACAGCGCACGGCCGACCCGGTGGTACCGCAGCACGAAGCCGGTGATCGCGTAGGCAGCGGCGGCCAGCCACACCGACGCGGGCAGCCCCAGGAACGTCTCGGTGGCCAGCGCGAAGAACGCGTCCGGCATCTCGAACAGGGTCTTGCCCTCGGTCAGCCCGACCAGCACACCACGCAGCACGATCAGCATCGCCAGCGTCACGATGAACGCGTGGAGCTGGAGCTTGATGATCAGGAACCCGTTGAACGTGCCGATCGCGGCCCCGACCAGCACGATCACCAGCAGGCCGACCGGCGTGGGCAGCTCGGTGCCGAAACCGGCGGCCAGCGCCGGGATCACCAGCATCGCGCCGAGCACCGGCGCGATGCCCACGGTGGATTCCAGCGACAGGTCGAACTTGCCGGAGATCAGCACCAAGGATTCGCCGAGCACCACCAGCGCCAGTGCCGCCGAAGCGCCGAGAATGCTGATCAGGTTGTCCGTGGTGAGGAACCGGTCGTTGACCAGCCCGCCGACCACCAGCAGCGCCCCGAGCGCGGGCAGCAGGGCGAGTTCACGCAGCCTTGGCAGCTGCCGCCGCCGTGGCGCGGCCGCCGCGGTGGCCTGCTGCCTGGTCGCCGTGTCGGTCATCGCTGCACCCCTTCGATGTCGGCCACCAGTTCGCCGTCGGACCAGCCCGCCTGGTGCTCGGCGACCAGCCGGCCGGCACGCAGCACCAGCACCCGGTCGCTCGGCCGCAGGTCGTCCAGCTCGTCGCTGACGATCAGCACCGCCTTGCCGTCGGCACGCACGCGGTCGACCACCGCGAGCAGCGCCTCCTTCGACTTCACGTCCACCCCGGCGGTCGGATTGATCAGCACCAGCAGTTCGGGATCGGTGGCCATCGCCCTGGCCAGCACCACCTTCTGCTGGTTGCCACCGGACAGGTCGGACACCGGCTGGTCCGGTCCGGCCGCCACCACGCCATAGTCCGAAATGGACTGTTCGGTGCGCGACCGGCGCACGGCGGGCGGTGCGGCGCCCGCGCGGCCGAGCCGGTCGAGCACGGTCATCGTGGCGTTGTCCGCGACGGACAGCCCGAGCACCAGGCCCTGTTGGTGGCGATCCCTCGGTACACAACCGATCCCGGCCGCCAGCGCGGCGCTGACGTCACCGGCGGGCAGCGGCCGCCCGGCCACCCGCACCGAACCGGCGGCCGGGACGCGCAGCCCGTAGATCGTTTCGGCGACCTGGTGCTTGCCGCTGGCGTTGCTCCCGGTCAGGCCGAGCACTTCACCGCGCCGCAGGCCGAAGGACACGTCCTCGAACGAATCCCCGGTCAAGCCCTCGACTTCGAGCGCGAGTTCGGTGTCATCCGGCAACGGTTCGCGCGCGGCGCCGTCGGCGACCGAAAGGCCGCCTTTCTCCCCGGTCATCGCGTCGACCAGCTCGGCGCGGCCGATCTGGTCGACCGGGGCGGTGAGCACGTGGCGCGCGTCGCGCAGCACGGTGACCGCCTGGCAGACCTCGTGCACCTCCTGCAGGTGGTGCGAGATGAACAGGAAGGTCACCCCGCCGTCCTGCAACTCGCGCATGCGCGCGAAGAGCCGGTCGATCGCCTGGCTGTCCAGTTGCGCGGTCGGCTCGTCGAGCACGATGAACCTGGCGCCGTATGACAACGCGCGCGCGATCTCCACCAGCTGGCGGTCCTCCACCGAAAGCTCACCGGCGGTCAGGTCCGGATCGACCGAGACCCGCCACGACTCCAGCAGGTCCGCCGCCTGCCGACGCAGCTTCGACCAGCTGATCACGAACCGGCCGGTCGGCTGCCGGTTGAGGAACAGGTTCTCCGCCACGGTCAGGTGCGGGATGACCGTGGAGTGCTGGTACACGCAGGCGACCCTGGTCCGCCACGCCTCGCGGTCGGCCACCGGCGGCGCCGGGGCACCGCCGAACTCCACCCTTCCGGTGTCCGGTTTGGACAGTCCGGTGAGGATGGAGACCAGGGTGGACTTGCCCGCCCCGTTGCGGCCGACCAGCGCGTGCGACTCGCCTGGCCGCACGGTCAGGCTGACGTCGTGCAGCGCGGTCGTCGGCCCGTACCGCTTGCCGACGCCCAGCACGCTCGCGACCGGGGCGTTCACAGCTGGTTGCCCCACAGGCCCTGGTCGTCCACGTTGTCCTTGGTCACCACGGGCGCGGGCAGCTGGTCCTCCAGGATGCCGGGCCGGGTTTCCACGATCACGCTGCCGTGATCGGTCGGGCCCGGCTTGAACACCTCACCGGCCATCGCCCGCTTCACGTAGTGCAGGCCGTACTTGGCGTAGTCGTCGGCGGGCTGGGAGACCGTGGCGTCCAGCTCCCCCTTGCGGATCGCTTCCAGCTCCTGCGGAATTCCGTCGTTGCTGACCAGCACCACGTGCTTCGGGTCGCCGACCGGGAAGAAGAGGTTCTTGCGCTGCAACGCCTGCACGGTCGGCGCCAGATAGGTCCCGCCCGCCTGCATGTACACCGCCTTGACGTCCGGGTTCGAGGTGAGCACGCCCTCCAGGCCGGAGGCGGCCTTGTCCGCCTTCCACTCCGCCGGGACCTCGAGCACCTGCAACGCCGGGAACTTGGTCTTCACGCAGTCGCGGAAGGCTTCCGAGCGCTCGCGCCCGTTCACCGAGGCGAGATCACCCATGATCTGGACGACCTTGCCCTCCTTGACCTTTCCGCCGATGTGCTCGCACGCCTTGACGCCGTAGGCCTTGTTGTCCGCGCGGACAACGATGGCCACCTTGCCGCCCTCGGGCGCCACGTCCACCGCGACCACCGGCACGCCCTTGCGCTCGGCCTGCTCCAGTCCGGCGACCACGGCCGCGGAGTCCAGCGGCGTCACCACCAGCCCCTTGACGCCCTGGTTGAGCAGGTTGTTCAGATCGGTGATGAGCTTGGTCGGATCGCTGTTGGCGTTGACCGTCGGCAGGATCTCGACGCCTTCACCGGCGGCCATCTGCGGCACGTAGTTGTTGTAAGCCTGCCAGAACGGCGAGGTCAGCAGCGGCACCGTGGCGCCGACCGTGCCGCCCTGCCCGCCACCGCCCGCCGGAGCGGCACTATCCTTTGTGGAGCCACAAGCGCTCACGGTCAGCAAGAGCACCGCGGCCGCCGCCCTGATCAGGTTCTTCGACACCGCATCCTCCTTGATGCCAGGCGAACAAAGTCAGTTGACCGGCCCACGGGGCCGGAGTCCGTACATGCCGCCGTCCACGGCCAGCGCCGTACCGGTGGTCGAGGCCGCCGCCGGGCTCGCGAGATAGGCGATGGCGCCGGCCACCTCGTCGGCGGTGACCAGCCTGCCCATCGGCTGCCGCGCGGCGAGCGCGGCGCGTTCGGCCGCCGGGTCCGCCGCCGCGTCGAGCAGCCTGCCCACCCACGGGGTGTCGGCCGTGCCCGGGCAGACACAGTTGACCCGGATCCGGTCCGGCAGGTGGTCGGTGGCCATCGCCAGGGTCAGCGCCAGCACCGCGCCCTTGCTCGCCGAGTACAGCGCGCGGTTCGGCAGGCCCTGCCAGGCCGCGATCGAGCAGGTGTTGACGATGACCGCCGCGTCGGACCGGCGCAGGTGCGGCAGCGCGGCGCGGCTCACCCTGGCCATGCCGACCACGTTGACGTCGAGCACCCGGTGCCATTCGTCGTCGTCGTTGGCGGCGATGTCGCCCTGCGCGCCGATCCCGGCGTTGTTGACCAGCACGTCGATGCCGCCGTGCCGCTCGGCGACCGCTTCGATCGCGGCCCGTACCTGCGAGTCATCGCTTACGTCGCAACGGAAACCCTCGTCACCGGGGTTGAGGTCGAGCACCGCGACCTTCGCCCCGCGCGAAGCCAGCAGGGCGGCGGTCGCCGCGCCGATGCCCGAAGCGCCGCCGGTCACCACGGCGACGCGGCCGTCGAAGTCAGTCATGCGTTCTCCGTCCATTCGGGACCGTCGGGGAACCGGAACCGCCGCAGGGTGGCGTCGTGCATCCGGGCGGAGAAGCCCGGCTCCACCGGCGCCAGGTAGCGGCCGTTCCGGACCCGTGCCGGATCGGTGAAGTGCTCGTGCAGGTGGTCGACCCATTCGATGGACCGGTCGGCCTCGGTGCCGGAGACCGCCACGAAGTCGAACATGGCCAGGTGCCGGACCAGCTCGCACAGCCCCACCCCGCCGGCGTGCGGGCAGACCGGCACGCCGAACTTGGCCGCCAGCAACAGGATCGCCACGTTCTCGTTGACCCCGCCGACCCGGCTCGCGTCCAGTTGCAGCACCGAGATCGCCCGGGCCTGCAACAGTTGCTTGAACACCACGCGGTTCTGCACGTGCTCACCGGTGGCCACCCGGATCGGCGCGATGCGCTCGGCGATCGCCTGGTGCCCGAGGATGTCGTCCGGTGAGGTGGGTTCCTCGATCCAGTACGGGTCGAACGGGGCCAGCGCGCCCATCCAGCGCACCGCGGCGTCGACGTCCCAGCGCTGGTTGGCGTCGACGGCGATGCGCACGCCGTCGCCGACGGCCTCCCTGGCCAGTTTCATCCGCCGGATGTCGTCCTCGAGATCACCGCCGACCTTCAGCTTGATCATGTCGAAGCCGTCGTCCACCGCCTGCCTGGCCAACCGGACGAGCTTCGCGTCGGAGTAACCGAGCCAGCCCGGTGAGGTGGTGTAGGCGCGGTATCCGTTGGCCAGCAGGTGTTCCGTGCGCTGCGCCCGGCCCGGTTCGGCGGCGCGCAACAGCTCCAGCGCCTCCTGCTCGGTGAGCGCGTCGGTGAGGTAGCGGTAGTCGACCAGCCCGGCGATCTCCTCCGGGCTCATCTCCGCCAGGAACCTCCACAGTGGACGGCCCGCGCGCCGGGAAGCCAGGTCCCACGCGGCGTTGACCACCGCGCCGAGCGCCATGTGCGCCACGCCCTTCTCCGGGCCGAGCCAGCGCAGCTGCGAATCGCCGACCAGCGCGGCCGACAGCGCGGCCAGCTCGCTCGCCGTCTCGGGCACCGGCTTGCCGACCACGTGCCCTTCGAGCGACTGGATCGCCGCGGCCTGCACGTCGTTGCCGCGGCCGATGGTGAAGGTCAGGCCGTAGCCGTCGGGGCCGCCGTCGGTGTGCAGCACCACGTAGGCCGCCGAATAGTCCGGATCCGGGTTCATCGCGTCCGAGCCGTCCAGTTCCCGCGAGGTGGGGAACCGCACGTCCAGCACTTCCATCCCGGTGATCCGCGCCATCAGGCCGACTCCAGGGTTTGCCGTTGTGTGCCCAGCCCCGCGATCTCCAGCTCCACCACGTCCCCGGCGCGCAGGTACGGTTTCGGCTCCGGCTGCCCGAGCGCGACGCCCTCCGGGGTGCCGGTGTTGATCAGGTCGCCGGGCCGCAGCACCATGAACTGGCTGATGTAGTGCACCACCTCGGCCACGGTGAAGATCATGTCCTTGGTGGTGGACTGCTGGCGCACCACGCCGTTGACGGTCAGCGAGAGCGCGAGGTCCTGTGGGTCGCCCAGGTCGTCGGCGGGCACCAGCCACGGCCCGAGCGGGTTGAAGTTCTCACACGACTTGCCCTTGTCCCAGGTGCCGCCGCGCTCGAACTGGTAGGCGCGTTCGGTGACGTCGTGGGAAATCGCGTACCCGGCCACGTGCGCGAGCGCGTCGTCCGGGCTGTCCAGGTACCGCGCGGTGCGGCCGATCACCACGCCCAGCTCGACCTCCCAGTCGGTGGCCGTGGAACCGCGCGGGATCAGCACCGGGTCGTGTGGTCCGACCACCACGTCCGGCGCCTTCATGAACAGGACCGGTTCGTCCGGGATCGGCGAGCCGGTCTCCTCGGCGTGACGCCGGTAGTTCAGCCCGACGCAGACCACCTTGCCGGGACGGGCGATGGGCGGGCCGATCCGCTGACCGGACTCGCTTGCCGAGGGCAGCTCTCCCGCTTCGACCGCGGCGCGGGCGCGGGAAAGGCCGTCCGCCGCCAGGAAGGCGCCGTCGATGTCGGCGGTGAGCGGACTCAAGTCGTACAGAACTCCTCCGGCCGACCGGACAAAGGGCCGTTCGACTCCGGGCTCACCGAGGCGCAGCAACTGCACAGGTCTTCCTTCCTCGAGCAGACATCCGATGTATACCGCACGGCATGGGGTCAGTTCTAGAGGAGGAGCCAACAAACCGGCAGATTGATCCGATCAGTCAGCGGCCAACGCTTTCGGCACCTCAACTCCAGCACGCGGCGGCGAGCGCGGACAAGCCCGCGTTCCGCCAAACCGGTGGCCCGATCGGGACGAACGGGCTACTTTCGGCCGTTCAACCGACTGGGGGTCGACAAGATGAAGAACACCGTTCGCAGATTGGGTCTCACCGCCGCGGCCGTGTCCGCCGTGGCCGGGCTGTTCGTCACCGCACCGGTGGCCTCGGCCGGGCAGGCACCACCGGTGCTGGCGCCGATGAGCCCGTCGAACTGGGATTCCACCCATCCCAACGAGTTGTCCTGCCAGCTGGCCGGGCAGCGGCTGCAGTTCACCAAGCCGGGACTGACCTTCCGCTGCTTCGTGATGGGCAACCCGCCGCGCTGGGAGCTGTGGGTCAACCAGCCGTGGTGACCGCTCAGACGGTGCGCTTGGCCACCGCGCTGACGATGCGCTGGTAGGCCGATCCCAGCACCCTGGGCATGGCGTCGAGCAGGTAGGCATCCGGACCGACCAGGATCTTCGCCTGCTCGCGCCGCACCCCGCGAAGAATGATGCGCGCGGCTGATTCCGGTGTGGTGCCCGCGATGCGGTCGAACCGTTTCGCGGCACCCTCGGCGTCGCCGTCCGGAACGCCGCGCGCGTCGCGGGCGATGTTGGTCTTGATGCCGCCGGGGTGCACGCAGCTCACCCCGACCGGGTGCCGGGCGATGCGCATTTCCTGGCGCAGCGCCTCGGTCACCCCGCGCACGGCGAACTTCGTCGCGTTGTACGCCGACTGGGTCGGCACCGCGATCAGGCCGAACACGCTGGAGATGTTGACCAGGTAGCCGTCGCCGGACTCGATCAGGTGCGGCAGGAACGCCTTGCTGCCGTGCACCACGCCCCAGAAGTTGATCCCGACGATCCAGTCGAGGTCTTCCCAGCGCATCGAGGCGAAGTCCGCCATCAGCGCCACCCCGGCGTTGTTCACCACCAGGTTCACCCGGTCGAAGTCGGCGCGCACCGCGTCGGCGTGCTCGAGCACGGCCTGGCGGTCGGCCACGTCGAGCACGTAGGACCGCGCTTCGGCACCGGCCTTCTCGCACAGCGCCGCGGTTTCCGCCGCGCGCGTGCTGTCCACATCGGACACCGCGAGCCGGGCGCCGCGGGCGGCCAGGTTCAGCGCGAGCGCGCGGCCGATGCCCGAGCCCGCACCGGTGATCACCGCGACCTTGCCCGCGAACTGGCGCATGCCCTGCTCCTTCGACCGGATCCGTTTATGGGGTACTGCCGGTACCTGTTACCTGAAGTACTATCCAAGGCATGCCGGAGGGTGTCAACCGGGTCGACGGCCGGTCGGAGCGCTGGCGAGCCCATCGGGTGGCTCGCCGGGCGGAGTTCGTCGACGCGGCCTTCGCGGCACTGGCCGAGCACGGCCCGCGCGCGGGCATGGCCGAGATCGCCGCGGCCGCCGGTGTGTCGAAACCCCGGCTGTACCGGCATTTCGCGGACAAGGCCGAGTTGTTCGGCGCGATCGTCGACCGCACCTCGCGCATGCTGTGGGAACGGCTGGAGCCCGCGCTGACCGAGCCGGCGCCGATCCACCAGCGCGTCCGCCAGGCGCTTGAGGCCTATCTGGGCCTGGTCGACGAGCACCCGCAGGTGTTCCGCTTCCTCGGCGCGCGGCGGCGGCTCGAACTCGGCGACGGCGCCGACCCGGTGGCCGAGGACAAGAAGGTGCTCGCGGCGGTGATCGCGACGATCTTCACCGACGAGCTGCGCGCCAGGAAGGCGGACAGCGGTGGCGCCGAGGTGTGGGCGCACGGCATCGTCGGAGCGGTCGAGGCCGCCACCGAGTGGTGGCTGGAACGCCGCACGATGAGCCGGGAGAGCCTGACCGAGTACCTCACCGTACTGCTGTGGAGCGCGGTCGACGGCGCGCTGCGCACCGAGGGCATCGTGCTCGACCCCGACCAGCCGGTCGCGGTCAGCGAACGAACCCTGCGACTGCTGTCCGAACACGACTGAAAGGGATCCGATGGATCGCCGGCACGACGTGACCCTCTTCGGCGCCACCGGTTTCACCGGGGCGCTGACCGCCGAGTACCTGGCCAGGCACGCGCCGGCCGGCTTCCGCCTCGCACTGGCCGGGCGCAACCGCCAGAAGCTGGAGGCCGTCCGCGGCAAGCTCGCCGCGATCGATCCGCGCTGGGCGGAGATGCCCTTGCTGCACGCCGAAATCGGCGACGCCGCCTCACTCGCCGAGGTGGCCGCGTCCAGCCGCGTGGTGGCCACCACGGTCGGCCCGTACCTGACCTACGGCGAGCCGCTGGTCGCCGCGTGCGCCGAGCACGGCACCGCCTACGCCGACCTGACCGGGGAACCGGAGTTCGTCGACCGCATGTACCTGCGGTACGACCGCCGGGCGCGCGAGACCGGGGCGCGGCTGGTGCACTCGTGCGGGTTCGACTCGATCCCCTACGACCTCGGCGCGCTGTACACCGTGCGGAAGCTGCCGCGGGACGCGGAAATCGAGCTGAGCGGGTACGTCCGCGCGGGGGCGATGTTCTCCGGTGGCACCTTCGCCTCCGCGATCACCGTGTTCTCCCGGCTGTTCGAGATGACGCAGATCGCGAAGAAGCGCGCCGAGGCCGAGCGGCGCCCGACCGGCAGGCGTGCTCGCACGGTGATCGGAACTCCGCACCGCGACGCGGAAAGCGGCCGGTGGGCGGTGCCGATGACGACCATCGACCCGCAGATCGTCGCCCGTTCGGCGGCCGAACTCGACGAGTACGGGCCCGACTTCACCTACCGCCAGTTCATGTCGGTGAAGCGGCTGCCGACCGTGGTCGCCGGCGGGCTCGGCCTTGGCGCGATGTTCGCGCTGGCGCAACTGCCGCCCACGCGCAAGGCACTGATCAAGCTGGCCAATCCCGGTGGTGGGCCGGACGAGGAGAAGCGGGCGCGGTCGTGGTTCAAGATCCGATTCCACGGCAGCGGCGGCGGCCGGCGGGTGGTCACCGAGGTGGCCGGCGGCGACCCCGGTTACGACGAGACCGCCAAGATGCTCGGCGAGTCCGCGATGTGCCTGGCACTGGACGACCTGCCCGCGGTGTCCGGCCAGCTCACCACGGCTGTGGCGATGGGTGACGCGCTGGTGAAGCGCCTGGTCGACGCGGGGATCGTGTTCCGGGTGGTGCGGAACTGATCTTGTACTCCGACGGGTCGAACTCCCTGATCCGCGCCCGCATCCGCGCGGTCGACCACGGCCAGCTGAAACTGTTGCGCCCGTTCTCGTCGAGGTAGTAGCTGGCGCAGCCGCCGGAGTTGTAGACCGTGCCCGGCAGCGCGGCCTGCACCTCGTTGTTGAACGCGGCCTGGGCGCGCGGCAGCACGTCGACCGCGCTCCAGCCGCGCGACCGGATCCGCCGCACCGCGTCGATCGTGTAGGCGAGCTGGGCCTCCAGGATCATGAACGCCGAGGTGTGCCCGGTGCCCAGGCTCGGGCCGAGCAGCAGGAACAGGTTCGGGAAACCGGTCACCGTGGTGCCGAGATAGGCCCGCGGGCTGCCCTTCCAGTGGTCGGCCAGGCTGCGGCCGGCGCCGTCGAACACCTTGTCCGCCACCGGCATGTCGAGGATGTGGAAGCCGGTGCCGAGAATGATCGCGTCCACTTCGGCCGAGGAACCGTCGGCGCCGGTCACGGTGGCACCGCGGACCTCGCGCACCGCTGTGGCGTGAACGTCCACATTGGACTTCGTCAGCGCCGGGTAGTACGAGTTCGACATCAGCAGCCGCTTGCAGCCGAGCGTGTAGTCCGGGGTCAACGCCTTGCGCAGCACCGGATCCCGCACGGTGGCGCGCAGGTGCAGCAGGCCGGCCCGCTGCACCTGCCGCAGGATCCACGGGTGGCGGAAGCCGATGCCGAGCGCTTCCATCCCCGCGTATTCGGCGCGGCGCAGGGCGCGCTGGGCACGTGGGAACCGGCGCATCAGCCAGCGTTCGGCCTTGGGCACGTAGTGGTCCGGTTTGGGCAGCACCCACTGCGCGGTGCGCTGGAACAGGTGCAGGCGCGCGACTTCCGGCTGGATCTCCGGCACGAACTGCACCGCGGAGGCGCCCGTGCCGACCACCGCGACGCGCTTGCCGGTCAGGTCGTAGTCGTGGTTCCACCGCGAGGAGTGGAAAACCTCGCCGGGAAAGGTCGCGAGGCCGGGGATGTCGGGAATCAGCGGCTCGTGCCACGGCCCGGTCCCGGCGATCAGCACCCGCGCGGTCATCGGACCGGCCGTGGTTTCGAGCCCCCAGTGGTGTTCGTCCGCGTTCCACCGCGCCCGCAGCACCTCGGCGCCGAAGCGGAGATGCTCGGTCACGCCGTACTTCTCGGCGGTGTCGCGCAGGTAGGCGCGGATCTCCGGCTGCTTGGCGAACGCGCGCGTCCACTCCGGATTGGGCGCGAAGGAGAACGAGTACAGCGCCGACGGCACATCGCAGGCGCACCCGGGATAGGTGTTGTCCCGCCAGGTGCCGCCGATCTCGGCCGCCTTCTCCAGCACGGCGAAATCGCGCACGCCGGCCTGGCGCAGCCTGATCGCCGCGCCGATGCCGGACGCACCCGCGCCGACGACCAGTACCTCGAAGTGGCTCATGACGGCGGAGACTATTCGAAGACTCTCGGTATCTCAATACCGCCGGTAGGCTGAATCGGAAATCCCGGTCCACCCCACGGCGAGCACCTAGGCGCTGTCCTGCGAGTCTGCTCGATGGGCTTCGTGATCCAGGTGGTTCCTGGCGGTGCGGCGGCTTCGGCCTCGTACTGGCCGTACTCGGCCGAAGCCGCCGTGCCGCCAGGGCCGCCTGGGCGCGAAGACCGCGAGCGTGACTCGCAGGACAGCGCCTAGGCTGATCCCCATGCCCCGACTCACCCGCGCGGAAAGCCAGGCCCGCACCCGCGAGCAGCTGATCGCCGGCGCGAAAGACCTGTTCCTGCGCGAGGGGTACACCGCGACCTCACTGGAGAAGGTGGCCGACGAGGCCGGGTACTCCAAGGGCGCGGTCTACTCGAACTTCCGCAACAAGGACGAGCTGTGCCTGGCCGTGCTCGACGCGATCCACGCCGAGCAGGCCGAGCAGCTCTCCGCCTCGCTCGACGGGGTCACCGAGCTGGACGCGATGTTCGAGGCGTTCCAGCGCTGGGCCGAGCGCAGCATCGGCGACCAGGCGTGGACCGCGCTGGAGGTGGAGTTCGCCACCAACGTGCGCCGCGATCCGCGCCTGCGTGACGAGCTGGCGATCCGCGACAAGGCCATCCGCGACACCATCACCGGTGTGCTGGCCAAGCACACCGAGGAGTACGGCATCAAGCTGCCGATGCCGGCCGAGGACTGCGCGACCGCGCTGCTCAGCCTGGGCATCGGCCTCGGCGTGCAGCGCGCGATCGACCCGAGCATCCCGGTCGGCGTGCTCACCGAGGTGATGCGGATGTTCGCCGGACGGTCCTAGCCGCGAGGCTGGCGCCAGGCCAGCAGGTCGTCCGCGGTACGCGTGTTGACGACCTGATCGACGCCGACTCCGCACTCCAGCGCGCGTGCGCAACCGTGCGCCTTCCAAGCCAGTTGACCCGGTGCGTGCGCGTCGCTGTCGATGGCGAATTCGCAGCCGATCTCGACCGCTTGCTTGAGCAGGCGTTTCGGCGGGTCCAGTCGGTCCACGCGCGAGTTGATCTCGACCGCGACCCCGTTGTCGCGGCAGGCTTCGAACACCTTGTCCGCGTCGAACTCCGACTCGGGCCGGTTGCGCCCGGCGACCTTGCGGCCGGTGCAGTGCCCCAGCACGTTGACCCGCGGATTCGACACCGCCTCCAACATGCGCGCGGTCATCTCCTTGCGCGGCATCCGCAGTTCGGAGTGCACGCTGGCGACCACGAAGTCCAGCTCCCACAGCAGGTCCTCGTCCTGGTCGAGCGCGCCGTCGAGCAGGATGTCCACCTCGATGCCGGAGAGGATGCGGAACGGCGCCAGTTCCTTGTTCAGCTCGGCGATGACCACGAGCTGCTGGGCCAGCCGCTCCGCGGACAACCCGTTCGCCACGGTCAACCGCGGTGAGTGATCGGTCAGCACCATCCACTCGTGGCCCAGTTCCCTCGCCGCCTCGGCCATCTCGGCGATCGGGCTGCCGCCGTCGGACCAGTCCGAATGCGTGTGACAGTCACCACGAAGCGCGGGCAGCAGCTCGCCGCCGTCCGGCAGCTCCGGCGCCTCTTCCGCCTCGACCTTGCGCAGGTACTCGGGCACGTTCCCGGCCAGCACGTCCTCGATCACCGACGCGGTGGCGGCGCCGATGCCCTTGAGCGCGGTCAGCCTGCCGGTACGGGCCAGTTCGGCCAGCCGTTCCGGGGTGAGCTTGTCCACCACCGAAGCCGCGTTGCGGAAGGCGCGGACCCGGTAGGTCGGCTCGCCGCGCTTCTCCAGTTCGTAGGCGATGTCTCGCAGTGCCCGGGAGGGTTCCATGCGGTGATTCTGCCGGAACCGCGCGTGCTGCCGGAACGATCGTGCCAATCCCACACCAGGGTGAGGCGAAGTCATGATATTGGACCCACGTATCTTGTGGTGGACGCCCAGTTTCCGACGGCGCCATCGCGAACAGGAGCGAAGTCTTGCCGCAAGACAGTCAGTGGCCCGGTTCCCGGTCCGAGGAGACCGACGTGTTCCCCGCGGTCTCCGGCAAGCTCAACGACCCCGAGCAGACCGACGTGTTCGGCACGCAGACCGCCTTCGTGCACCAGGTACCCCCCGAGGACGACGGCTCCGAGCGCAAGCGCAAGCTCAAGCGCGGCGGGCTGATCGCCGGGGCCGTGCTCGGCGCGTTCGTCGTGCTCTACGGCGCCGACCTGCTGATCAACTCCGGTGACGTGCCGCGTGGGGTGACCGTGGCCGGCGTCGACGTCGGCGGCATGAGCCGGGAGAACGCCGAGCAGGAGCTGCGCGGTCAGCTGGAGCCGCGGCTGAACCAGCCGGTCCGGGTCCGCGCCGGCGACGTCGAGCACACCCTCGACCCGCGCGCCACCGGGCTGAACCTGGACTGGTCGGCCACCCTGGACCGCGCCGGCGAGCAGCCGCTGAACCCGTTCGCCCGCATCGCCTCGTTCTTCACCACCCGCGAGACCGGCCTGGCCACCAACGCCGACCAGGGCACCCTCGCCACCGCGATGGAGGGCCTGCGCGGCCAGGTGGACCGCGGCCCGGTCGAGGGCACGATCACCTTCGACGGCGCGACGCCGGTTCCGGTGGACCCGAAGCAGGGCCAGTCACTGGACGTGCCCGCCGCGTCACAGCTGCTGCTCTCGCAGTGGGCGTCGGGCCAGGTGCTGGAGCTGCCGGTGGGGCTGACCCCGGTGAAGTCCTCGCCGGAGAGCGTGCGGGCGGCGCTGGAGCAGTTCGCCAAGCCCGCGGTGTCCGGGCCGGTGACGGTCAAGGGCGAGGGCAAGGACGCCAAGGTGGCGCCGGAGGCCATCGGCAAGACGATCACCTTCGAGGTGGCCGAGGACGGCGCGCTGGTGCCGAAGGTCGACAACGGCAAGTTCGCCGAAGCGGCCGGTCCGCAGCTCGCCTCCACCGAGAAGGAGGGGCGCGACGCGGAGATCGTCTTCGAGGGCGGCAAGCCCGCGGTGCACCCGTCCGAGGACGGCAAGAAGATCAACTGGGAGCCGACCCTGGTGCCGCTGCCCGAGGTGCTCAAGCAGCCGCAGGTCCGCGAGGTCAAGGCGGTCTACGAGAACAAGCCGGCCAAGGTGACCACCGAAGAGGCGAACAAGCTCGGCATCAACGAGGTGATCGGCGAGTTCACCACGAAGGGCTTCGCGGCGGACTCGGGCGTGAACATCCGCGTGGTCGCGGAGAAGGTCACCGGCGCCATCGTCAAGCCGGGTGAAACCTTCAGCCTCAACGGGTTCACCGGCCCGCGTACGAAGGCGCAGGGTTACGTCGAAGCGGGCGTGATCTCCGACGGCGCGCCGGGCCGCGAGGTCGGCGGTGGCATCTCGCAGTTCGCCACCACGCTGTACAACGCCTACTACTTCGCGGGCATGAAGGACGCGGGGCACAAGGAGCACAGCTACTACATCAGCCGGTACCCGCCGGCGCGCGAGGCGACGGTGTTCCAGAACCACGCCGGTGGCAGCGTGATCGACCTGAAGTTCACCAACGACAGCGAGACCGGCGTGGCCATCCAGACCATCTGGACCCCGTCGTCGATCACGGTGAAGCTGTGGGGCACCAAGCGGTACAACGTGGAGTCGGTGCCGGGTGAGCGGCACAACTTCACCGAACCGCAGGAGAAGCCGGGCCCGGCGGAGAACTGCCAGCCCAGTGCCGGTGCGCAGGGCTTCACCGTCAGCGACACCCGCGTCCTGCGCGACGCCGCTACGGGCCGCGAGGTCAAGCGGGAGCCGCGCAACGTCCGGTACAACCCGCAGCCGAAGATCGTCTGCCCCGGCGCCTAGGTTCCGGGCCCGGTGCCGTGAAGGTGGCTTCACGGCACCGGGGCTGCGCCTTTTCCAGAAGCCGCTCAGAACTGGCTGGTCCAGTGGCGGGTCCGGTCCAGGTAGGCCGTTTCCGCCTCGGCGCCGACCTTGCCGTAGGCGCCTTCGTAGTCCTGGTAACCGAAGCCGGACGGCGGGGTGGAGCTGGCCGGTTCCAGCGTCGAGCCCTCGTGCCATTCGTTGAACGAGGTGATCGACACCCAGTCCGGCTCACCGCCGTTCGCCGGGTCCAGGACCGTCGACCACTGCGTGTCGTAGGTCCGGCCGTCCTCGCGGGCCAGTGTCGGTGTGGTGTTGCCGGGCACGGCCCGGTCGTCGACGTAACCCGGGCCGATCGACGGCGCCCAGACCAGGCCGTTCGCCCTGGCGTAGTCGGCGATCCCCTGCCAGCCCACCGGGTTCATCGTGGCGAGCACGTCGTAGGTGTAGATGCCGCCGAAGTGCGTCACCCGGCTCAGATCGGTGGTCTGCGCGAGCACGATGTTGTTCGCCCGCAACGGTTCGATCGGTGACCAGTCGGCGATCGACAGGCTGTCGAACACGTAGAACGCGGGCCGGTCGCCGTGCGCGGCGTCCCGGTAGAAGGCCGGGCTCGAACCGTAGCGCTCGTTGATGTAGGCAACGTCGTCCACAGTGGACTGAGCGGTCCGGCCGCCGTACGGTTCCAGGTGCCAGGCCACCTTCAGGCCGTACTTCGCCGCGGCCGCCAGCACGCCGGGCGCCAGACTGTCCTCATAGGACCCGCGACCCCACCAGCTGTAGACCAGCGTGCCCACGCCCGCGCGCTGGATCCACGCCATGTGCTGGTCCACCGCGCCGGAGAAGTCACCGGAGTCGTACGGGCCCAGCGTCGGGTAGAGGTCCGCGCCGATGTCCTGCGGCGGCTGGTGCCCGCCCTGCGGCCAGTGCCGGTAGGACCCGCTGACCGCCGGGTTCCCGTACCACGGATAGTAGAAGATGTGCGTCTTTTCCGACAGGGCAACAGGTTCGGCGGTCGCGGGCGGGGTGAGCACGGCCAGCGCCATGGCCACCGCGAGCAGAATCCTCACCGTTCTCCTCCCGTCAGGCGCAGCCACACCGCGGTGTCCGCGGGCAGGTGCCCGTCCTCCAGCGGAGAACTGGACAGCAGCACTTCACGGTGTTCCGGCAGGGAAATCGGCTCGGCGGAGAAGTTCAGCAGGCAGGCGAACGAACCACGCCGGAAGGCGAGCACATCCGGTGCCTGGTCGAGCCAGTGCAGCTCACCCTCCGCCAGTTTCCGCAAGCGCAAGCCGGACCGGTACAGCGAAAGCACCGAACCGGGGTCCATCGCCTGCGCCTCGGCGGTGTAGGAAGCCCATTCCGCCGGCTGCGGCAGCCATGGCTCCTTCTCCGCGTCGTCCTGGCTGAACCCGAACGGCGGCCGCCTACCCGACCACGGCATCGGCACCCGGCACCCGTCGCGGCCGGGATCGGCGTGATCACTGCGCTCCCACACCGGATCCTGGCGCAGCTCACCGGGAATGTCCTCGATCTCCCACAACCCCAGTTCCTCGCCCTGGTAGACGTAGATCCCGCCGGGCAGCGACATCGCCAGCAGCGCCGCCGCCCGCGCCCGCCGGGTGCCCAGCTCGCGGTCCACCGGCGTGCCGTGCAAGCGGTCGGCGAAGCTGAACCCGGTGTCCCCGGCCCGGCCGTACCGCGTGACCGGGCGGGTCACGTCGTGGTTCGACAGCACCCACGACGGTGGCGCGCCGACCTCGTCGTGCGACTCCAGCGTCCGGTCGATCACCTCGCGGAAGCGCCCGGCGTCCCACGGGCAGACAAGGAAGTCGAAGTTGAACGCGGCGTGCATCTCGTCCTCGCGCAGGTACCGCGCCGACCGCCGCAGGTCGGGCAGCCACATCTCCCCCACCAGCAGGCGCTCGGCCGGGTAGCCGCGCGCGATCCGCCGCCAGGCGCGGTAGATCTCGTGCACGCCCTCCTGGTCGGAGAACGGGGTCTCGTCACCGGGCTCCACGTCCGGCAGGTCCGGGTCCTTGACCAGGCCGTCGGCCACGTCGATGCGGAAGCCGTCGACGCCGCGGTCGAACCAGAACCGCAGGATGTCCTCGAACTCGGCGCGCACCTCCTCGCTCTCCCAGTTCAGGTCCGGCTGCCGCGAGCTGTACAGGTGCAGGTACCACTGGCCGGGCGAGCCGTCCGGTTCGACCACCCGTGTCCAGGCCGGACCACCGAAGCGCGAGCGCCAGTTGTTGGGCGGCTCGGCACCATCGGGACCGCGGCCGTCGCGGAACCAGAACCGCTGCCGCTCCGGCGAACCCGGTCCGGCCTCGAGTGCCGCGGTGAACCACCGGTGCGTGTCCGAGCAGTGGTTCGGCACGATGTCGATGATCACCTTGAGGCCGAGCGCGCGGGCCTCGTCGAGCACGCTCTCGGCGTCGGCGAGCGTGCCGAAGGTCGGCTCGATGTCGCGGAAGTCGGCGACGTCGTAACCGCCGTCGTCCATCGGGGACGGGTACCACGGGGTGAACCAGATGGCGTCCACACCGAGGTCCGCGAGATAGCCCAGCCGGGCCCGCACCCCGGCGAGGTCGCCGATGCCGTCACCGTCGCCGTCGGCGAAGCTCCGCAGGTAGACCTGGTAGATCGCCGCCTGACGCCACCACTGCGGACTCCGTGGGGATTCGCTCACTGCAGCACCTTTCTGGTGTTGTGGCGGGTCAGCCCTTGAGGCTGCCCGCGGTCAGTCCGGCGAGGATCTGCTTCTGGAAGACCAGGAACAGCCCCACCATCGGCAGGCTGGCCAGCACCAGCCCGGCGACCAGCAGGTCCAGCCGGAGATCCGGCGCGACCCGCTGCAACAGCACGGACAACGTCTGCGTGCCGGGGTCCTGCAACACCAGCAGCGGCCAGATGAAGTCCTTCCACGCCGCGACCACGGCGAAGATCGAGACCACCGCGAGCACCGGGCGCGAGATCGGCAGCACGACGCGGAGCAGGATCCGCACCGGTCCGGCGCCGTCGATGGTGGCCGCCTCGATCAGCTCGTCCGGGATCTGGTCGAAGAACCGCTTGAGCAGGTAGATGTTGAACGCGCTGGCGGCGGCGGGCAGCCAGATCGCGGCCGGGGTGCTGAGCAGGTTGACCCCGATCAGCGGCACGTCGGACACGGTCAGATAGGTCGGCACCAGCAGCGCCGACGCGGGCAGCATCAGCGTGGCGAGCATCAGCCCGAGCACCGCGCCGCCGAGCACCGGCCGCAGTTTCGACAGCGCGAACGCGGCGGGCACCGCGACCGCGAGCTGCAGCAGCCAGGCCCCGCCCGCCACCACGATCGTGTTCAGGAAGTACTTGCCCAGGTCCAGTTCGTCCCAGGCCTGGGCGAAGGTCTCCGGGTGCCATTGCTCGGGCACCAGCGTCGGCGGAACGCGCGCGAGTTCGTCCGGCGTTTTCATCGCCCCGGTCACCGCCCAGTACAGCGGGAACAGGAAGGCCAGCGTGAAGGCCACCAGCACCAGCGAGAAAAGCACCCAGTAGACGATCTTGCCGCGGGTGCTGCGCAGTTGCGACGGGGAGACCAGCGTGCGCGGTCCGGGTGCGCCCTTCATTCCGCACTCCTCCTCGTGAGCCGGACGTACGCGGCCGAGAACACCCCGAGCGCGACGAACAGCAGCAGGCTCAGCGCGCTCGCCGAACCGAAGTCGTTGTAGACGAACGCGTACCGGTAGAGCAGCAGGAGCACGGTGACGGTGGAATCGTCAGGACCGCCGCCGGTCATCACGAACGGCTCGGTGAACACCTGCATGGTCGCCACCACCTGCAGCAGCAACAGCACCAGCAGCACGAACCGGGTCTGCGGCACGGTCACGTGCCACAGCCGCCGCCAGATCCCGGCGCCGTCCAGCTCGGCGGCCTCGTACAGGTCACCGGGAATGGTCTGCAGCGCGGCCAGGTAGATCAGCGTGGTGCTGCCCATGTTCGCCCAGGTCGAGACCAGGACCAGGGAGAGCATCGCGGTGTCGCCGGAGTCGAGCCAGGCCGAATCGGGCAGCCCGGCCGCGCGCAGGCCCTCGTTGAACAGGCCGGGCCCCGGGTCGTAGAACCACTTCCACAGCAGTGCGGTGACCACCGGCGGCAGCATCACCGGCAGGTAGACCACCAGCCGGAAGTACGCCCGCGCGTGCCGCAGTTCGTTGAGCAGCACCGCGGTGACGAACGGGATGGCGAAGCCGAAGACCAGCGCCAGCCCGGTGAACAGCAGGGTGTTGCGCCAGGCCACGCCGAACAGCGGGTCGGCGAAGAGCAGTTCGAAGTTCGCCAGGCCCACCCACTCCGGGTCGTCGACGAAGTTCACCTGCTGGAAGCTGAGCACCACCCCGCGCACGATCGGGAACCAGGAGAACACCGCGAAGACGACCAGAGCGGCGCTCAGCAGGCCATAGGCCGTGACGTTCTCGGCGAGCCTGCGGCGCCGCCTGGCCGAGACGCTCACCTGACCTGGGCGAGAGTGGCGTTGACCTTCGCCTCCGCGGCGCTGAGCAGAGCCGCGGGATCCGCCGCCGGATCGGTCAGCACCGCCTGCATCACCGTGTCGAGCGTGGCGTACACCTGCTGCGCGCTCGGCGGTTCGAGGTGGCCCTTGATGGTGGTCGCGGCGTTGAGGTAGGCGGCGTAGTTCTGCGCGGGCACGTTGGCGTACTTCGCCTTGGCCGCTTCCTGCTGGTCGCGCAGGGCGCCGGTCCAGATGTCCGGGTTCGGCAGCGCGGGCAGCCCGACCGGCTGCTTGCCGTCGGCGTAGCGCTTGGTGAAGGAGTCGAACCGGTCCGGGTTGAGGTACTTCCACTGGATCCAGGTCAGCCCGGCCTTGATCTTCTCCGGCGACGCCTTCGGATTGACCATGTAGCCCTCGCCGCCGATCAGCGTGCCCTTGCCCTCGGGCACCGGCGCCAGGCCGTAGTCCTCGTACTTGCCGTTGAACTGCTTGACCAGCGTCGGGATGTTGTCCGGCGCGGCCAGGTACATGCCGAGCTGGCCGGCGCCCATCATGCGCTGCGCGTCGGCGTCCTGGAGCAGCTGCTTGCTGCCCATCGAGTCGTCGGTCCAGCGCATCTGCTTGAGGTGGTCGAGCGCGGTGCGGCCGAGTTCGTTGTTGAAGTCGGCCTTCCAGCCGTCACCCTCCTTGCGGGCGATCTGGCCGCCGAGTGAGTTGAGCCAGGCGGTCAGGTGCCAGCCGCCCTGGTTGCCCTTGCTGAAGTCGGCGTACCCGACCACGCCGTCGCCCAGCGCGGCGATCTTGTCGGCGGCTGCGCGGACTTCGGCCCAGGTGCGCGGCGGGTTGTCCGGGTCGAGCCCGGCCTTGGTGAACAGCGGGCGGCTGTAGACCAGGCCCATCGAGTAGTTCGCGGTGGGCAGGCCGTAGAGCTTGCCGGAGCCGTCGCGGAAGACGTCCAGCAGCTGCGGCTGGAGCTGGTCGACGTGCGGCAGCTCCTTGACCGCTTCGGTGATGTCGGCGGCCTGGCGGCGGGCGATGATCTGCGCCGGGTCGGTGAAGTAGACGTAGTAGACGTCCTCGAGCTGCCCGCCGGCCAGCTTCGCCGAGAAGGACTCGACCTCCATGAAGCCCTCGTGCGGTTCGAGGTCGATGTCCGGGTGGCCGGCCTCGAACTCGGCCACGTCCTGGTCGAAGATCATCCGCTCGAAGGCCTGCGTCTGCGGCGGCTGGCCGTTGATCGAGACCTTGAGCTTGCCGTCGGCCGAGCGCTCCTCCCCCGAGCCGCCCGAGCAGGCGGGCACCGCGGCCAGCAACCCGATCGCGGCGAGGGGAACCAGGACTCTGCGGGAGCGCGGACTCTTCATGGACGCCTCTTCTCGGCCAGCCTCTTGTGACGGCAGTCACTCTAAAGTGTGAAGCCGAGTTTCGCAAGAAGCTGACAGAGTTTTGGAATTATGAAACAAACTTACGGCGAGTGATCAGCCCGGCACCCTCCCGGTGGAGCTGCGGACCACCAGCTCCGGGGCGAACAGCAGTTCCTCGGCGGGCACCTGGCCGCCGTTGATCTTCTTGACCAGCAGCTCCACCACCGCGCGGCCCATCGCCTCGATCGGCTGGCGGATCGTGGTCAGCGGCGGGTCGACGCACTGCATCAGCGCCGAGTCGTCGTAGCCGACCACCGAGATGTCGTCCGGCACGGCCAGCCCGTGCCGCCGGGCGGCGCGGATGGCGCCGAGGGCGAGGGGGTCGCTGGCGCAGAGAATGGCGGTGACCCCGCGGTTGAGCAGCCGCACGGCGCCGGCGTGCCCGCCTTCCAGCGAGAACATGCCGTGCGCGACGGCTTCCGGATCGACGCCGAGGCCGGCCTCGTCCAGGCAGGCGCGGAAGGCCTCGAGTTTGCGGCGGGACGGCATGTGGTCGGCCGGGCCGAGCAGCAGGCCGATGCGCTCGTGGCCGAGGGAGAGCATGTGCCCGATGGCCTGCTCGACCGCCATCGCGTCGTCGCAGGAGACCTGCGGCATGCCGAGTTCGCCGACGGCGGCGTTGAGCAGCACGGTGGGCAGGCCGCGTTCGACGAGCCGGTGGTAGTGCGTGTGCACGGCGTCGGCCTGCGCGTACTGCCCGCCGGCGAAGGCGACGCCGGAGACCTGCTGCTGGAGGAGGAGGTCGACGTAGTCCGCTTCGGACACGCCGCCGGCGGTGCGGGTGCAGAGCACCGGGGTGAAGCCCTGCTGGGCGAGCGCGTTGCCCATCACCTCGGCCAGTGCCGGGAAGATGGGGTTCTGCAGTTCCGGCAGCACCAGCCCGACCAGCCGCGCCCGCTCGCCGCGCAGCTGGGTCGGCCGTTCGTACCCGAGCACGTCGAGCGCGGTGAGCACGGCGGTCCTCGTGCTCTCGGCGACTCCCGGCCTGCCGTTGAGCACCCGGCTCACCGTGGCCTCGCTGACCCCCACCTGCTTCGCGACTTCCGCGATCCGACGTTTCATAGCCGCAATTATGGGACAGGCCTCTGCAAATATCCGCACACAGCTGATGAACAGCTTCACATCAGGGCCGCCACAGAAACCCGGTCCATGCTCGACGGCAGCGGGAAGACCCGCTGTCACCACGGGAGCAAACGATGAGCGAGAAGAACGAGCAGCCACCGGAGCCGGGCGCCGACCAGCCCACGGTCGAGCACCCCACCCCACCACCCGCCGCGACCCCACAGCCCGACGCCGCGACACCGGCGGCCGGGCAGCCCACTGCGGAGCAAACCGCAGCTCACCAGCAGGCCGCACCCCACCAGCCGGGCACCGGACAGCCGGGCGTCGAGCAGCCCACCGCGGCTCAGGCCGCGGCCGGGCAGCCGACTGCCGAGCAGACCGCCGCTCACCAAGCGGGACCCGCGGGGCATCAGGCACCGCCGCCGGGGTGGGCGCCGGTGAAGGCGCCCGGGCGGTTCCGGCGGGTCGTGCGGCACCGGGCGACCGGGCTGGTGGCGGTCGGCCTGGCCGGGGTGCTGGTCGGCGGCGGAGTGGTCGGCCTGATCACCGCGCTCGACCACGACGGCCCCCGCGACGGCAGGCCCGGCATCGCCCGCGAGTTCGGCGACGGCCCCGGCCGCCACCGCGCCGGCCCGCCCGACGGCTACTTCCCGCGCGAAGAGCGCGGCTACCGCCCCGGCGGCGAGGGCTGAGCTACGGGTGGATCCGGGTGAGGCGCCGCTCCAGGCCGTCGATCGCGATCTGCACCGAGTACTCGTAGAACTCGGTGAAGTGCGCGGCCAGCCGCTCCGGATCCTTCACCCGCTCGTAGACGTTCCGCCCCAGCGCCGCCAGTCCCGGCAGGTCCTCGCGGTCGCGCGCCTCGGCGTAGACCTCGGGGCTGTCCGGCTTGATCAGCGGCTGCGCCAGGTGGTCGTCCTCCTTGGACACCAGCGCGGCGGCCGTGCCGAGCAGCAGGTTGTACGCGGTCACGCTCTCCTCGCCGAAACCGTCGCGCTGCAGCACCCGCACCCCGCGGTCGATCAGCGGCTTGATCGACGGGATCAGCGGCCCGTACAGCGAGAACCGCCTGGCCACGCCCGGGTACCGGCGCAGCACCACACGCAGGTCGGCGAGCAGCTGCCAGTAGAAGTCCCGCCAGTGCAGGTTCGCGTCGGGCAGCGGGATCTCCTCGCCCACCCGCTCGATCACCGCGCGCACCACGGACTCCCGGTCACCGACGTGGTGGTAGATGACGGCCGGGTAGGCCTCCACCGCCGAGGCCAGCTGCCGCAGCGTCCAGCTGTCGAGGCCGCGTTCCACGGTCAGCCGCAGCGCCGCGTCGACGATCCGCTCCGCGGTGACCGCGGGCAGGCCAGCCGCGAACCGGGACCGGGGCCGCTGCTGGCCCGGCAGCGGCGAAGGACTCTCTGGGGCTCCAGCCATTCCAGGAAGCTTAATGCTCATCGGATGACCACGCTTGACAGAGTGCCAAATGTTGTTGTTCTGCCTGTTCAGCGAGACATTCGGTGATCATCTTCCGATGCCCGTCCAATCACGATCGCCCGGTAATCGTCAAGTGGATCATGCCGGATTGGGCGAGCATCAACAAGCTGTTTCGGTCTGCGGTTGCTCGCTCACCGCCCGCAACGGCGCGGCGCCCTCCGATTCGCTCTCCCCCCGGGTAAGAGCGTGCCGGATCGCGGACGCCGCGTCGTCGACCGGTCGCACACCGGCAGTAGCGCGATGTGCACCAGTATCGACGCCGCGTCCGCCACAGCGGTTCCCCTCAGTTGAAACCGAGTTGATCAGCCCGTACCCAGGTGGCGTGGAAACCCAGCGGAACCCGTTGCGGCAGCAGCACTCGCGCCACCGGACCGGCGGCCAGATCACCCGCGTCGAAGATGTCCAATTCGGACAGTCCCTCGCGTTCGTCCTGCACGAAGGTGACCAGGTAGCCGTCGCCCTCCACGGTGGCGCCGTCGCGCGGCGCGAACGGCGCCTCGCTGCCCCAGCGGCCCGGCCCGAACCGGTGCTCCGCCTTCACCCCGGTCGCGTTGTCGTAGCGGACCAGGCCGTCGAACAGCAGCGTGGACTCCGGCGAGATGCTCACGTGGTAGGCGTACCGGCTCAGCCTGCCCACCTTGCGCGAGTCCACGCTGGGGAACTCGGTGTTCGCGTCGTCCATCGGCGACTCGCTGACCGCGCCGGTGCGCAGGTTGAAGCGGTAGCGGTGCAGCTGCGCGTCAAGGCGGAGGTAGGACAGCATCTTCGCCAGCGGGGTGCGCGCGTCGGCACGCGGCTGAGGTCTGCTCACCCGGCAGACGTCGAGCACGATCTCCTCGCCGACCTCCCACGAGTTGACCACGTGGTAGATGTAGCAGGGCGAAGCCTCGAACCAGCGCACCTGATCACCGGTGCCGTACCGCGGCAGCACGCCGAACCGCGCGGGCAGCGAGCGGTCGAAGACCAACTTGTGACGGCCGTGCCGCGCCGCCTCGGGATCCTGGAGCAACGGCAGGTCCATCAGCACCGCGTGGTTCGCGGTGATCGCCATGTCGTGCGGCAACCGCGGCCCCGGCAACGCGACCTCGGTGGTGTGCGCCACCCGCCCGTCCGCACCGACCACGCCGTAACGCAGGTACGGCGGCGTCGGGCCGTAGTCGAACCAGAACAGCTCGCCGGTGTGCTCGTCGACCTTGGGGTGGGCCATCATGTCGCCCACCAGCGTGCCCAGGAAGTCTTCCGCGCCAAGGGTTTCCAGCGACAGCGGGTCGATCCCGTACGGGCTGCCGCACAGGTACCAGGTGGCCAGCACCTTGCCGCGGTGGAAGATCACGTCGGTGTTGGCCGCGTCCTTGAGGCCGAGCCCGTGGTGGTTGCCGAACGGGTTGCCCTTCGGGCTTTCCATCACTCCGGTCCACAACGCGCGACCGGCTTCGGACTCGGCGGCAAAGGCCTTGGTGCGGATCCACCGGTTGCGGTAGCGGGCGCGGCCGTTCTCCAGGTGCACCGCGTGCACCATGCCGTCCCCGTCGAACCAGTGGTAGCGGCCTTCCGGGCGGTAGCGCGGATTCGGCCCGTTGCGCAGGTAGACCCCGTTGAGGTCGGGCGGGATGCGGCCGATCACCTGCAGCTCGCCGCTGTCGATCTCGGTGGTCACCGGCGCGTAGACACCGAGCAGGTAGGGGTTGGGCTCGTCGGTACCGGCCACGATCACCGGCTGGTCGTGGCTGCTGGTCAAGGCGGCCTCCCAGGCTGGACGGGCGAACCCCAACACTACGTTTTCCGCGGCGGGCGGACCACCCGCTCAGCCGGTCCGGCCGAGTGAACGGGCGTACGCCGCCGGCGTCACGCCCTTCCAGCGCTTGAAGGCGTAGATGAAGCTGGACGCCTCGGCGTAGCCCAGCCGGACCGCCACCGCCTCCACCGAAAGCACGCCGGTGGCCAGCAGTTCCTCGGCCAGCGCCTCGCGGACCTCGTCGACCAGCGCGCGGTAGCTGGTGCCGGCTTCGGTCAGGCGGCGCCGCAGGGTGCGGGGGCTCATCGCCAGGTCGCGGGCGATGGCGTCCATGCCGGTGTCGGCCCCGCCGAGGCGGATCAGCCGTTCCCTGACCTGGTGCGAGATCCCGGTGCGCGCGCGGCGCCGGGTGACCAGTTCGCGGCACTGCGCCTCGCAGATGGCCACGGTGTGCTCGTTCGCCTGCGGCAGCGGCTGATCCAGATACGCGGCGTCGAGCGTGAGCAGGTTGACCGGGCCGCCGAAGGACGGCCGCACCCCGAAGGCCGCCCGGTAGGCCGCCAGAGTATCCACAGTGGACGGTGCGGGGAAACGAAACCCGAGCCGCCGCAGGGTGATCGGCGGCAGCAGGTCGCCGAGCACGGTGTAGATCGCGGACAGATCCCGCAGCACCAGGAAGCGCGCGACGTCGGCCGGGACCAGTTCGTCGTGCAGCACCAGCCGGATCTCCCCGCCGTCGACGGCGACGTGCGGGATGCAGAAGGTGAAGCTCAGGTCCAGGTAGCGCAACGCGAAGGACATCGTGTCGGCCAGGGTCGGGCTGCTGATGCAGGCGAAGCCGAAGATGCCGAAGGTGGTCACGTGGTAGCGGCCGCCGAGCGCGATCGCCGCGGCGTCCGGGTCCTGCCCCGGCGCCAGCCCGGTCAGCAGGTTGCGCACCACGGCCAGCTCCTGGCGCGCGTCGATCTGCAGTTCCGGGTCGCGGACCTGGCCGGGGGTGAGCGAGGTGCCCGACAGCACCTCGTGGTTGCCGTGCTCGGCGGCGAACACCGACATCAGCAGCACGCTCGCGGTGCTCCGCGGAAAGTCCCAGTCGCGCACCGCGGGCGCGGCGAACTCCACCATGGCCGGAATTATCGATCGGCGGCGTGGCCGCGCGCCACCCCGCCCCTGGCCGGAAATCTCGATCGACTGTCCGTTCGTGCACTTCACCGGCCCGCCACCGCCACGTAACTTCGTCAGGCATGAGCACAGCGTCCGTTCTCATCGCCGGCAGCGGATTCGGCGGCATCGCACTGGCCATCGAGCTGAAGCGGGCCGGGCTGCACGAGTTCACCGTGCTGGAGCGCGCGGACGAACTCGGCGGCGTGTGGCGCGAGAACACCTATCCCGGGGCCGCCTGCGACATCCCGTCCCCGCTCTACTCCTTCTCCTTCGCCCCCAATCCCGACTGGCCGCGCCGCTATTCGGGACAGGCCGAGATCCACGCCTACCTCAAGCGCGTCGCCGCGGAGTACGGCGTCGACCGCCACATCCGCTTCGGCACCGAGGTCACCAGCGCGTCCTTCGACGAGCAGCGCGGCATGTGGACCGTGGAGACGAGCACCGGCGAGACCTTCGAGGCGACCGTCTTCGTGCCCGCGACCGGCCAGCTGTCCCGCCCCGCCCTGCCGGACATCCCCGGCCGGGACAGCTTCGACGGCCCCGCCTTCCACTCCGCGCGCTGGGACCACGACGTGGACCTGACCGGCAAGCGGGTCGCGGTGATCGGCACCGGTGCGAGCGCGATCCAGTTCGTGCCGGAGATCCGGCGGGCCGCCGCGCGGGTCACGGTGTTCCAGCGGACGCCGCCCTACATCATGGCCAAGAACGACACCATCTACCGCCGCTGGCACCGCTTCCTGTTCCGGCACCTGCCGTTCACCCAGTTGCTCGGCAGGCTGCGGATCTGGCTGCTCGCCGAGTACGCCACCTTCGCGATGACCGGGCACGGCGCGCTGACCAAGCCGTTCGAGCTGCGGACCGAGCAGCTGCGGCGGCGGCACATCAAGGACCCCGGCCTGCGCGCGCGGATCACGCCGAGCTATCCGATGGGCTGCAAGCGGATCCTGTTCACCAACGACTACCTGCCCGCGCTGGCCTCGCCCAACGTCGATGTGGAGACCGGCTCGATCACCGAGATCACCCCGCGCGGCGTGCGCACCGAAGACGGCGTGGAGCACCAGGCCGACGTCTTGATCTATGGCACCGGCTTCGCCGCATTGGACTTCCTCGGACCGCTCAAGGTGCGTGGGCTCGGCGGTCGCGACCTGGCCGAGGTGTGGGCCAAGGGCGCCCGCGCGCACCTGGGCATGACCGTGCCCGGCTTCCCGAACCTGTTCTGGATGTACGGCCCGAACACCAATCTCGGTGCCGGCTCGATCATCTACATGCTGGAGCGGCAGGCGCGCTACATCCGCCAGGCCGTCGAGCACCTGTCGCGGCCGTCGGTGTCCTACCTGGACGTCCGGCCGGAAGTGGAGCGGAAGTACGACGAGGAGATCCAGTCGCGCCTGGCCGGCAGCGTGTGGACCGGCTGCGCCAGCTGGTACCGCCAGGCCGACGGCCGGGTCTCCACCAACTGGCCCGGTCTGGTCTCGGAGTACCACCTCCGCACGCGACGGCTTCGCCTTTCCGAGTTCAGGACGGTGGGTGGCTGATGTCCGACTTCGACTACTACGACGTGCTGGTGATCGGCTCCGGCTTCGGCGGGAGCGTGTCGGCGCTGCGGCTGACCGAGAAGGGCTACCGCGTCGGGGTGCTGGAAGCCGGGCGCCGGTTCGCCGACGACGAATTCGCGAAGACCTCGTGGCGGCTGCGGAAGTACCTGTGGGCGCCGCGGCTCGGCTGCTTCGGCATCCAGCGGCTCACCCTGCTCAAGAACACCTTCGTGATGAGCGGCGCCGGGGTCGGCGGTGGTTCGCTGGTCTACGCGAACACGCTGTACGAGCCCCCGGACAAGTTCTACGCCGACCCGCAGTGGGCGCACATCACCGACTGGAAGGCCGAGCTGGCCCCGCACTACGACCAGGCCAAGCGCATGCTCGGGGTGACCGACAACCCGGCGACCACGCCGGCCGACCGGGTGCTGCGCGAGGTCGCCGCCGACATGGGGATCGAGCACACCTACCGGCCTACCCCGGTCGGCGTCTTCTTCGGCGAGCGTGCCGGGGAAGAGGTGCCCGACCCGTTCTTCGGCGGCTCGGGCCCGGCGCGACGCGGGTGCAGCCACTGTGGCGAATGCATGACCGGCTGTCGCCACGGCGCGAAGAACACCCTGGTCAAGAACTACCTCTACCTCGCGGAACAGGCCGGCGCGCAGGTGCACGAGCGCACCACGGTCGTCGACGTGCGCCCCATGCCCGGTGGCGGGTACGCGGTGAAGAGCACGCGGACCGGCGGGTTCGCCCGGCGCACCTTCTACGCCGACCAGGTGATCTTCTCCGCGGCCGCGCTCGGCACCCAGCGGCTGCTGCACAAGCTGCGGGACCGGCGCTCGCTGCCCCGGATCTCCGCCCGGCTCGGCTACCTGGCCCGCACCAACTCCGAGGCCGTGCTCGCCGCGCGCTCGCTGCGCGACGACACCGACTTCACCCGCGGTGTGGCGATCACCTCGTCGATTCACCCGGACGAGGACACGCACGTCGAGCCGGTGCGCTACGGCAAGGGCAGCAACTTCATGGGCCTGCTCACCACCGTGCTGGTCGACGCCGAGACCGGGAAGCGACGCTGGGCACTCGGCCTGCGCGAACTGGTCCGGCAACGCCGCCACCTGCTGAAACTGCACAACCCGCGCCGCTGGTCGGAGAAGATGATCGGCCTGCTGGTGATGCAGAACCTGGACAACTCGGTGACCACCTACACCCGGCGCGGGCTGCTGGGCAGGCGGCGGATGACCACCCGTCAGGGTGACGGGCTGCCCAGTCCGGAGTGGATCCCGGTGGGCAACGAGGTGACCCGGCGAGTGGCCGAGAAGATCGACGGGCTGCCGCAGGGCTCGATCACCGAACTGGCGAACATCCCGATCACCGGGCACTTCATCGGCGGCTGCGCGATCGGCGACTCGAGCGAAACCGGCGTGGTCGACCCGTACCAGCGGCTCTACGGGCACCCCGGCCTGCACGTGGTGGACGGCTCGACGATCTCGGCGAACCTCGGGGTGAACCCGTCGCTGACCATCACCGCGCAGTCCGAGCGCGCGATGTCCTTCTGGCCGAACAAGGGCGAGGAGGACCCGCGGCCGCCGCTCGGCTCGGCCTACCGGCGCCTGAGCGCGGTGCCGCCGGCGCACCCGGTCGTGCCGCCGAGCGCGCCCGCGGCCCTGCGCCTGCCGATCCGGCCGGTGTGGCCCGCTGATCAGGGGATTTCGAAGTAGCGGGTGTTCTGGAAGGACTCCTGCAGCCACTGCCCGTGCCGCCGGACCAGGAGATTGGTGTTGGTGGACAGCGAGTCCGGGCGGCAGTCCGGCACGTCGCCCTGGGTCAGGCAGGACGAGCGGATGATCACCACGGTGTTGCGGTCGAGGTAGCGGACCTTCTCGCTCAGCCGCTTGATCCGGCTGCCGTCGATGTAGTTGTCGAAGTAGTACTGCATGCCCCGGGCGATGCCTTCGCGGCTGTGCAGGTGGTCGCCGTTGAAGGTGACGACGTCGCCGTCTTCGGTGTAGGTGGCGGCGAAGGCCGCGCCGTCCTCGTCGGCCCACGCCTGCGCCTGCCGGTCGTGCAGTTTGTCGAAGGCGGCCTGGTCGCCGGGCTTGTGGTCCTCGACCGCGGTGGCCGGCACGGCCGTGATCAGCAGCACGCCCACCGCGGCCGCCACCCAGCCGATTCGTCGCTTCCCCATGATCCCTCCAGCTGCTTTCATAGGTAGTGTCGCTACATGTCGCGACACTACCTATGAGCCCGACGGGGTGCAAACCAGCGAAATCCGCTCGCCAACCAGGCGGACGACTGACAGGCTGGCCGGTGACACACGACGTTGTTCGGAGGTTTCACATGTCTGACACGCAACCCACGCCGGAAACCGGCGAGGAGGACGACGTCAAGCGCAAGTTCCGCGAGGCGCTCGAGCGCAAGCAGGCCCAGACGAAGGCCCGCGCCGCACACGAGGACCGCGGTTCGAAGGTGCACAACGCCCACGGCCCGGCCGGCGGCAAGCGCGAGTTCCGGCGCAAGAGCGGCTAGAGCACCGCTCACATTCGAGATCAGCCACTCACATTCGAGAGCAGTGCTCTTATCTTAGAGCACTGCTCTCTAAACGGAGTGTCGCTCTCAACCTTCAGGGCGTGAACACCTCGCGGTGGTCGACCACCCGGAACGCACTACCCGGACTGGCTGCGGCCACCGCGTCGCGCAGCCTGGCGAGCCCGCCCCAATCCTTGGCGGGCTCGTCCAGCGGGAAGTCGAAGTCGTCCCAGTGGGTCGGCACCACGTGCGGCGGGAAGCCGAGGGTGCGCAGCAGCCGAGGCACGTACTCGGCCACCCGATCCCCGCCGGCGGGCAGGAGCAGCACGTCCGGCCGCAACCCGGCCAGCTCGCCCTCCACGTAGTTGGAGCCACCGAAGTTCAGCACGGCGAACCCCGAGGCGCTCTGCACCTGGTAGGCCAGGGTGCCGCCTTCGAGCAGGTCGCTGATCACCCGCGGCCGGTCGCGCCGGGACAGCGGGCGCGTGCCCGCGAACGCGACCTTCGCCCTCTCACCGCTCGCCGAATGCAGAGAGCGGAGCACGCGGATCGAATAGCCGTCGAAGGTGTGGAACTCGCCGCCGGTGGCGATCGCGAGCTGGTCCTCGGGAGCGCCGAGGGCGAGCAGCAGGCTCAGGTGCGTCTCGGTGCCGATCACCGTCGCGCCGGTCTTCGCGGCCAGGTAGGGCACGTCGCTGATGTGGTCGTAGTGGCCGTGGGTGACCAGGATGTGGTCGGCGCGCAGTTCGCCGGAGCCCACCAGGCGGTCGATCAGCTCCCGGTTCACCTCGATGCGCGTGTTCGGGTCGGCACCCGCCTTGGCGTAGGTGCCCGTCTTGAACCGGGTCAGCCACGGGTCGATCAGCACCACTTTGCCGCCGGGCAGGCGCACCTCCCAGCTGTTGTTGCCCCACCAGCGCAGTGCCACGTCGGCCTTCGGGCGCGGGCGCGGGTTCGGGGGCGAGGTCGCGTTCGGGCTGCCCGCCGCGGCCGGAATGCCGGGCAGGCTAGCCGCCACCGCGGCCGAAGCCCCGAGAAAGCCGCGCCTGCCGAATCTGGTCCGTCCATCACTCATGATCGACAGCCGAGCACGCCTGCCGCGTCGCTGTCCAAGATCACGACACGCGAATCGCGATATGCGAACCGATATCGTCGCAGCGTGGACCCCCTGCGCTCGTTGCGCTACTTCATCGCGGTCGCCGAAGAACTTCACTTCGGCCGCGCCGCCGACCGGCTCGGCATCGCCCAGCCACCGCTGAGCCAGCGCATCCAGCGGCTCGAACGCGACCTCGGCGCGAAGCTGTTCGACCGCGACAGCAGGCACGTCGAACTGACTGAGGCGGGGCAGATCCTGCTCGCCGAAGCCCGCGACCTGATCGCACGCTGGGACCGCGCGGCCGCGCTCGTCGGCAAGGCCGGGCGCGGTGAGCTGGACGCCCTGCGAGCCGGGGTGCCGCCCGAGATGCCGGGCCGGGTGCTCGCCGGGTTCCTGACCGCGTTCGCCCGCGACCGGCCCGGCGTCCGCGTTGAGCTGCAGGAGCTGACCACCACTGAGCAGCTGCGCCTGCTCGCCGAAGGCAAGCTCGACACCGGACTGCTGCACCTGCCGGTGGACGTGACCGGGCTGGAGCTGGGCCCCGCGCTCGAGACCCCGCTCGGTGTAGTGCTCCCCCGGGACTCACCGCTGGCCGCCCGCGCGGAACTAGACCCGGGCGCGCTGGCCGGGCAGGGGCTCGTGCTCTTCCCGCGCGCGTCGGCACCCGGTTACTACGACGCACTGCTGCGCGCGTGCTGGGAAGAAGGCTTCCGGCCGTCGGCCGTGCACCACGCGCGGAACCCGGAGTTCGTGCTCGGCATGGTGCTGGCCGGGCACGGGGTGGCCCTGGCCGAGGGCACGGTGGCGCAGAAGGAGCCGAGGGTGGTGTGGCGACCACTCACCCCGCCACCGATGCGGCGCTTGTGCTTCGCCTGGCCCTCCGGCAACGCCCATCCGGAGGCGAAGGGCTTCGCCGCGGTCGCCTCGGCGACCCTCCGGCAAGACGCGCCCACCACCAAGCCGGACGACGATCCGGCGAGTCCCCGCCCATGGAACGTGGTCTACGGCGCCGACTGACCAGCTGGCCCCACGCAGCGTGCGACCTGTCTACGGCTCCGGTTGACCACGTTGACCGCCCTGACCTTGCTGATCCCGCTGACCCCGCTGACCCCGCTGACCGCCCTGACGCTAACCGCCCCAACCATCGCGACCGTGCTGGCCATCCCGACCATCCCAGCCCTGCTGATCGCCCCGACCTTGCTGACCATCCCGACCGCGCAGCTTCCCGACCGCCGCGGCCGCCGCCGCGCCGATCGCCTGCTCGACCGCGGGCTGCCGCTGCACCAGCAACGCCGACCGGGTGAACACCGCGACCGCGAACCGCGCGCCGTCCGGGTACTCGACCACGCCGATCTCGTTGCGGATGCACGGCAGCGTGCCGGTCTTGCCCCACACCCGCGCCTCCGGCGGGAACGCGCCCCCGAGCCGGCTCCAGAAGACCTGCTGCCCCATCCACTGCCGCACCTGGGCCGCGGGCTCCCCCTGGTCGGTCCACAGGTGGCCGAGCAACGCGGTCATTTCGCGAGGCGTGCTCGCGTTCGTCCAGCCGGGGTCGAGCGCGCGCATCGCCAGCACGCGGTCCGCCGAGAAAGTGCGGAACAGCTCGGCGAACCGCTCGGCGCCGCCCGCGTCCTCGATCATCGACGCCACGATGTCGCGCGGGGCACCGGCGATCCGCGTGCGCGCCAGCCCCAGCTCGCGTACCAGCGAGCGCACGTTGTCCAGGCCGACCCGGTCGCACAGCACGTCGGCCGCGGTGTTGTCGCTGACCGTCATCGCGAAGTAGGCCGCGTCCCGCAGGCTCAGCTCCACGTCGTCCGCGCACCCCGCGGTCCCGGACCCGCCGAGCCGGTCGCGCGCGCCGATGCGCACGCGGTCACGCGGGTCGAGCTGCCCGGCCGCCACCTGGCGGGCGAACTCCAGCACCAGCGGCACCTTCACCACCGAGGCCAGCACCACCGGCTCGTCGGCACCCCATCCGCACTCGGCCCCGGTGTCAAGACGGCGGGCGTGCAGCCATCCGCGCACGCCCGCCGCCTCGAAATGCTTTTCGATCACCCCAGATGTATAGCCCGGAGCCCGCCGATCTCGGTCATCCGGCGCTCGGCCAGCCGGTCGGCCGCGGTGGCCGCGGGCACGCCCTCGGCCTCGGCCAGCTGGAACACCGACTTCGTGGTGTCGAAGATCTGCGCGGTCTTGCGCTTGGCCCTGGCGAAGTCGAACCCGTGCAGCTCGTCGCTGACCTGGATCACGCCACCGGCGTTGACCAGGTAGTCCGGGGCGAACAGGATGCCGCGGTCGTCGAGCAGCTTGTCGATGCCGGGGTGGGCGAGCTGGTTGTTCGCCGCGCCGCAGACGATCTTGGCCCGCAGCTCGGGCACCGTCTCGTCGTTCAGCGCGCCACCCAGCGCGCACGGCGCGAACACGTCGAGTTCGGCCCGGATCAGCTCGTCGGCGCTGCCGACCACCTCGACCTCGGGGTGCTTGGCCCTGGTGCGCTCGATCGCGGCAGCCGAGACATCGCTGATCACCACCCGCGCACCCGCCTCGATCAGATGCCCGACCAGCAGGTAACCGACCTTGCCGACGCCAGCCACGCCGACCCGGCGCCCGGCCAGGTCGGGGCTGCCCCACAGGTGCTCGGCCGAGGCGCGCATGCCCTGGAAGACACCGAACGCGGTGAGCACCGAGGAGTCACCGGCACCGCCGTCCTCGGGCGAGCGGCCGGTGACGAACCGGGTCTCGCGGGCGACGACGTCCATGTCCTGCACGTAGGTGCCCACGTCGCAGGCGGTGATGTAGCGGCCGTTGAGCGACTGCACGAAGCGGCCGTAGGCCCGCAGCAGCGCCTCGGACTTCACCGTGGCCGGGTCGCCGATGATGACGGCCTTGCCGCCGCCGAGGTCGAGCCCGGCGAGCGCGTTCTTGTAGGCCATGCCCTTCGACAGTGCGAGCACGTCGTCGAGCGCTTCGGCTTCGGTGCGGTAGGGGTAGAACCGGGTTCCGCCGAGGCCAGGCCCCAGTGCGGTGGAGTAGATGCCGATGATGGCCTTGAGACCGCTGGCCTTGTCATGGCAGAAAACGACCTGTTCATGACCGGTATCCCGGCCGAATACACCGTCCGTCACGGTGGTGACTCCTTCGTTGGCACCGGCACGTGGCTTGTGGCACGCGCGGGGTTCGGTTGCAACCGGGATCACGTCCGCCGGGAAGGTCTTTCCCGCGGCCGGAGGGTCCCAACGAGAACCGTAGAGGGGGAAGATCCCCAACGCCAAGGGGGTGTTTCACCAGAGTTCAAGCACGCTCGACCAGGTATCGGCGGAGCACCGGCCCCACCCACGCGATGATCGCCGCGCGGTCCATGTCCACCACCGGCGGCAGCGCCAGCACGTACCGGCAGAGCGCGAGCCCGAGCACCTGGCTGGCGATGAGCCCGGCCCGCGCGGCGAACTGGTTGTCCGGCGGCTCCAGCATGATGATCACCGGGAGCAGCTGGGAGGCGAAGATCTGCTGCATGCGCTCGGCGGCGGCCGGATTGGTGGCGCCCGAGCGCAGCAGCAGCTTCAGCGTGTCGTCGTTCTCCCAGCGGTCGAGGAAGTGTGCGATCAGCGCCTTGCCCACCTCCGCACGCGGCACCTCGGTCAGGGCAGGCAGCTGGAGGTCGAACTCGGCGGCCGCGGCGAACAGGCGCTCCTTGTTGCCGTAGTAGCGCATCACCATGGACGGGTCGATCCGCGCGTCCGCGGCGATCGCCCGGATGGTCGCGCGCTCGTAACCGTCCTTGGCGAAGCGCTCGCGCGCCGCCGCCAGGATCACCTCTTTTGTCCGGTCAGACCGGCGTGCCGTTTCGTTCATGCCAACAACCGTAGGCCAACACCTGTTGACATGCCAGCACTACGCGGACTAGCTTTGCCAACAGGCGTTGGCCAACAGTTGTTGACTTCGAGAGAGGCGGCCCGAAATGATTCCCGAGCAGACCGAGGTGCTGGTGGTCGGTGCAGGTCCGGTCGGCCTGGCCACGGCGGTGAGCCTGGCCCAGCAAGGCGTCGAGGTGACGGTGCTCGACCAGCAGGCGGAGGGCGCGAACACCTCGCGCGCCGCCGTGGTCCACCCGCGCACGATGGAGGCGCTGGACCGGCTCGGCGTCGCGGACCGGCTCGCCGGGCTGTCGCTGCGCGCCGGCCGGTTCACCATCCGCGACCGCGACCGCGTGCTGGTGCCGCTGGAGTTCGACCAGGTCCCGAGTCCGTACCGGACGCTGTTCATGGTTCCGCAGCCGACCACCGAGCGCGTGCTGCTCGAGCGGTTCGTCGAACTCGGCGGCGAGGTGCTGCGCCCGCACCGGCTCACCGCGCTCGACCAGAACGCGAACGGTGTGGTCGCGACCGTGGACGGGCAGCACCGCATCACCGCGCGGTACGTGGTCGGTGCCGACGGCATGCGGAGCGCGGTGCGCGAGCTCAGCGGCATCGGCTTCGGCAAGGACAGCGCCGGCGAAACGTTCACCCTCGCCGACGTGCGGCTGCAAGACGGCGGCAACGGTGGCCTGCCCGGCGACGAGGTCGTGCTGTTCTTCTCGGGGGCGGGCATGGTGGTCTCGGCCCCGCTGCCCGACGGCTCGTTCCGCATCGTGGCCGAGGTAGCGAACCCGCCTGAGGAGCCGGACCTCACCTTCGTGCAGGACCTGCTCGACCGGCGAGGCCCCGCAGCCGGCACCGCGCGGATCGCCGAGGTCGTCTGGGGCTCGCGGTTCCGCGTGCATCATCGGGTCGCCGACCGGTACCGCGCCGGCCGCGTCCTGCTGGCCGGGGATGCCGCGCACGTGCACAGCCCGGCCGGTGGTCAGGGCATGAACCTCGGCCTGCGGGACGCGGTCGCACTGGGCGAGGCACTGGGCGCGGTGGTCAAGGGCGGTACGGAGAGCCTGCTCGACGAGTACGCCGCGACCCAGCGGCCGAAGGCCGAGGAAGTGGTGAAGTTCGCCGGACGCCTGACCCGGCTGGCGACCGCGAGCCCGATGGCGCGGCCGGTGCGCAACGCGGTGCTGTCTGCGCTGGCGAAGGTGCCTGCTTTCCGCATGATGCTGACCAAGCGACTCGCCGGAGTGGCGGACCGGTGACGCGCTCCGATGGCAGGATCTCCGGCATGACCGGTGAACTGTTCGTGCGTCGTGGTGGTACTGGGGATCGAACGCTTCTGCTGCTGCACGGGCTGGGCGCGACCGGCGAGGTGTGGCAGGGCCTCACCGACCGGCTTCCCCGCGAGTGGAACTGGGTGGTGCCGGACCTGCCGGGGCACGGCCGCTCGGCCCCACTGGCCTCCTACTCCTTCGGCGAACTCGCCGCCGCGATCGCGAAGTCGGTCAGCGGTGAGGTGACCGTCGTGGGGCACTCACTCGGCGGCGTGGTGGCGCTGACGCTGGCCAGCGGCTGGTTCGGCGCGCCGGTCCCGGCCGCGTGCGGGCTCGGCATCAAGGTCAGCTGGAGCGAGGACGACCTGGCGAAGGCGGCCGCGGTGGCGGCGAAGCCCGCGCGCGTGTTCGCCACCCGGGAGGAGGCGGCGGATCGCTGGCTCAAGGTTTCCGGACTGGTCGGGCTGGTGCCGCTGGAGGCGGTGAGCGCGGGCGTGGTCCCCGACGACGACGGCTGGCGAGTGGCGCTCGACCAGGGTGCGTTCAGCGTCGGCGCACCCGACATGCGTGGCCTGCTCGCCGCGGCCGGCGGCAAGGTGGTGCTGGCCGCGGGCGAGCGCGACCCGATGTGCCAAGCCGAGCACCTGCGCGAACTCGTGCCGGACCCGGTGGTGCTGCCCGGCCTCGGGCACAACGCCCACGTCGAGGACCCCGCCGCGCTGCTCCCGCTGCTGGACGGCCTGCGCTGAGAGCGCGCGGTGCCTAGTTGGTGGCCACGGCGTCGTCGAGGGAGACGCGAGCCTCCCAATCGATGTGGTGCTTGGTGAGCCAGTCGGCGTTGTTGCGCGGCCCCTTCTTCAGCACCCGGGGCAGGACCGCGTCGCGCACCATGCGCTTGAGCGGGCCCGGCACCGCGGTGCCGCCCATGCGGGCGCTGGTCGCCACCACGCGTTCCACGCGCTCGCGCCGCAGTCCCTCGTAGGCGCGGAAGGCGTCGCCGATCTGCGCCACGTCCCGCAGGCAGCGCGCCAGCGTGACCCCGTCCTCGGCGGCCATCGACGCGCCCTGCCCGGCGTTCGGCGCGGCCACGTGCGCGGCGTCGCCGAGGATCACCATCGAGCCCGTGTGCCAGACCGGGGTGGACGGGATGTGGTACGCGTTGCTCGCGGTCACGTCGGACCCGGTGGCGCGCACGATGTCCGAGGCAGGCGTGTTGTCCTTGGCGAACAGCTCCAGCGCCCTGGCCTTCCACTCCTCGGCATCGATGGTGGCGAGGTCGGCCTTGCTCAGCTCGGCACCGGGCGCGTTGGTGAACCACCAGGTCTCGCCGTTCGGCGCGGTGACGTAGCCGAAGAAGGCGCGCTTGCCGTAGATCATCCGATAGCTGCCGTCCGGAGCCGGCGACGGCGCGTTCTCGGCGTACCCGCAGATGGTGGTGTTGCCGAGGTGCCGCGGCCGGGGCGCGGTCTCGTCGATGAGGGTGCGCGTGACCGAGTGGATGCCGTCGGCGCCGATCAGCAGGTCGCCCTTGGCCTGGTCGCCGTCGGCGAAGGTGGCGACCACCCCGCCGTCGGAGGTGTTGCGCGCGCCGGTGAGCCGCTTGCCGTGCTCGATCCGGATTCCGCGCGCGGCCAGTTCGTCCTGGAGCACGCGGTAGAGCGTGGCGCGCTTGAGGGTGCGCGGCCCGAGCACGCCCTCGCGCCGCAGCGGCACCTCGCCGAGGTACTTGCCGGTCCCGCTGAGGAACTCCACCTTCGACGCGGGGAAGGACTGGTCGGCCACCTGCTCGTGCACGCCGATCGCGCGCAGGGCGTCCTGGCCGTTGCTCATCAACGTGAGGAACGCGCCGACGTCGTCGGCACCGGTCGGGTAGGCCTCGTAGACCACCGACTCGATGCCCGCCTTGCGCAGGGCCATCGCGGTCACCGGACCGGCGATGCCCCCACCGATGATCAGCGCGTGGGTCATCGGCTCGCCTGCAATGCGCGCGAGAGGGCAGCCAATTCGCGGACGTCGGCGTCCAGCCCTTCGGCCGCGGGCATCGCCACCGGCACCGCTTGTTTCGGCACCGGGTCGCCGGTGGACCGGGTGCGCAGCGCCTCCTTCAGCTTGTCCGCGAGGTTCTCGTGCGTCACCGGCTGTTCCCGCAGGTCAGCCAGGTAGGGGCTGATGCGCACCAGCCCGTCCCGGCATTCGATCACGCGCCGGTAGTAGCGGCGGTGCACGCCGGTCACGCTGAGCGCGTCGCGCCAGCGGCTGGACGGCACGCGGCTGAGCGCGTCTTCCGGGAACTCCTGGTGCAGCACGGTCCACAGCGGGCCGAGGCGCCGGTACATCCGGCGGTGGTGCAGCCACACCCCGGCCGCGGCCAGCTTCCGCGCGGCGGCCGGGTAGATGAAGCCGATCAGGAAGATCACGATGCCGGGCAGCAGGAAGAACATCGCGCCGATCGAGCCGATCGAGGTCTGCGCCGTGCCGTCGGCACCCGGCGCGGCGGCCATGCCCAGCCAGCGCAGGATCACCGCCGGAATGAACAGGCAGTCCGCGATCACGATCATCGACATGCCGATCCCGGCCAGCCGCAGCCCGCGCCGCACACTGCGCTCGGCGCCCTTCGCGGACTTGAACGCCCAGCGCGCCGCGAGGCCGAAGCCGAGCCCCATGTAGGCGTCGGCGGTGACGAAGAACAACGCCACCCCGGTCACCGAGTGGTCGTTCGTGGCCACCCCCGCCGGCGTGATCGCCGCAGCCACGATCAGCACCACCTCGGCGACGGCCAGCGGGATCAAGTATCGCGTCGTCTTGCGCAGCGCCTCGCGCTGGTCCAGCGCGGAGAAGAGGAAGAACGAGATCAGGCAGTTGACCGCGACCAGCAGGATTCCGTGCTGGATCAGCCGCGACACCATCGGCGGCAGGCCGAGGAAAATCTGGTTCTCCCCGGCGATCAGGCCGAACGGGTAGGCGACGGCCAGGCAGCCGACGGCGATCGTCACGCACCACAGCGGGGCCGAGCGGGGCGAGCGGACCAGCCGGATCAGCAGCCAGGTCAGCGCGGCGACCGCGACGACACCGTAGGCGATCAGTCCGGCGCTCACAGCCACCCCAACCGGTCGGAGAGCGCGGCCTCCATCCGGCGGGCGGAAGGCGCGTTCGCACCCGGCGCGACCCGGTCGAGCACCGAGGCCCATTCGAGGATGATCGTCGCGACGGTCTCCGCCTCGCGCTCGTGCTCGGTGTCGTAGGAGGTGCGGCGCAGCGCGCGGCGCACCGCGTCGGACTCCAGATCCGGGTACCGCTCGCGCAGCGCGTTGGGCTCCACGTCGGGATACAGCTCGGCGAGCAGCGCGTCGTCGCCCTCGTCGCTGTGGTGCCCGGCCAGGATGTGGCCGAGTTCGTGCAGGATGATGTGGCCCTGGTGGGCCTTACTGGTTTCCTGCTGGTAGAGGATGTAGTCGGCGGACTGGGTGGTGATCCAGACGCCGAACGGACCGGGTACCGGGATGGCGTGCGCGATCAGCCGGATCGGCTTGCCCCGGCGCTCACCCACCTTGCGGCACAGCTCGGTCACGTCCAGCGGCGGGCGGATGTCCAGTTCGTTCAGCAGCTGCCTGCACTGCCGGCGTAACGCTCGCTCGCGCACCGGATCACTCCTCCGTGTCGGCTCGGGCGGCCTGCTCCTCGCGATAGACGACGTTGAGCAGCTCCATCACCAGGCGGCGGCGCTCGGGCGAAAGCTCCCCCGCCCGCATCGCCATCAGCTGCGCGTCGCTGCTGCCCGCGATCTCGTTGAGGCGCGCCTGCTCGGACTTCAGCTCCGCCAGTTGCCTGTCGACCCTATCGGTGACCGCGTCATCGAAGAAGTAGCTGGCGGGCACACCGAAGAACCCGGCCAGCGCCTGGAGGTGCTTGAAGGTCGGGTTGTCCTTCTTGCCCTTGCGCAGCTGCCAGATGTAGCTCTGCGAGATCTTGACCTCGCCCTGGTCCGAGATGGTCGCCGCGACGTGCTCGTTGCTGTATTCCTGGCCGCTGCGCGGTGTCTGGTTGGCGAACAAGTGGTTGAGCTTGTCCGCCAGGCTCCGGCTACCCCGATCCACCGTGTCCACCTCTCCACATTTGGACTGAGGAAGAAGTCCATCCCGTTGGTTTTCTTCGCATCAGTTGAAACCACGGTCCGCGCCCATTAGTCTCCAGAGCGTGACCGGATTGACTGATGCGAAAGAGGGTAGCAGCCGGACACTGTATGTGAGTACAAGCGGACGTGATCGATCCGCTGCCACCGTGCCCGGCGCCGTGCGCACCGCCGATCGTGGCCTGTGCTGCGAGAAATGCGGTGAACCGCTGGGCTACCGCGCGATGGACCGGCTCACCGGCCTGCCGGGCCGCTGGGAGTGGGACCACCAGGCCGGGCATGCCCTCCAGGGGCTGGCCCACCGGCCGGGGGTGGTGCTGCTGGTCGACCTGGACCGGTTCCAGGCCATCAACGACGCGCATGGTCATCTCGCCGGGGACACGGTGCTGACTTCGGTGGCCCTCGCACTGCGGAACACCGTGCGCGACGGCGACGTCCTCGGCCGGTTCGGCGGGCACGACGGGGACGAGTTCCTCGTGCTCCTGCCCGCGACCCGGCTCGAACAGGGACTCTCGGTCGCGCGGGACATACGTACCAGGATAAGGACCATCGTGGTCACCGTGCGATCCGCGATCGGCCATACGGTGGTCATCGAGGAGCTGACCAGCTCCATCGGCGTCGGCGTGCACCACCCCGGCCTGGGCACCGGCCTACGCGAACTCGTCGGCGAGGCGCACCTCGCCCTGCAAACCGCCAAGCGCTCCGGTCGCGACCGGATCTCCTTGCCGCCCGTCGCCTGACCTCGTGGCCTGACCCTCCCGCCCGATGCGTCGCCTGGCCCCGCCGCCCGATCCTGTTGCCCCGCCCGGCCCGGTTGCCTGGCCCGGCCGCGCCTTGCCCGGCCACCCGTCCCGGCCGACCCACCGCTCAGCTCGGCCGCCTACCTAAGCCGCGCAGCTCACCTGCCTGGCTCAGGCGAGCGGCTTGACCGTCCGGCTCGCCTGCTTAGGCGCAGACCTCGCCGAGTGCTGCCATGGCGGCGTCGAGTTGGGCGTCGGCCAGGTAGGGGGCGGGGCCGAAGCGGAGGTATTCGCCGCGGCTGTCGGTCCGGACCCCGCGCCTCTCCAGTTCGGCGCAGAACTCCCCGGCCCGCGGACTCCGCAGCGCGAGGAACCCGCCGAACTCCTCTCTGGGCAGCTGCTCGCGGGTGATCAGCGAAGGCGGCAGGTCCAGCGCGTCGAACCGGTCCGCGAGCCGGGTGGTCTGCCGCAGCGAGATCTCCCGGAGCCGCTCGGCGGTCAGCCCCTGCTCGACAAAGAAGGCGGCCACCCTGGCGGCCCGGTAGTGGCTGGTCGGGTCGTAGGTGGCGCCTGCGAACCGGTCGGCACCAGCCGCGTAGGCGACCGCGCCGGGACGCCGCGCGTCGGCGATGGCGCCGAACTCGGCGAACCACCCGGTCACGATCGGCCGCAGCTCGGCGGCGTGCGGCGGGACCCGCAGGAAGCAGTTGCCCTCGCCGAACTGGAGGTACTTGTAGCCGCCGCCCACGATCCAGGCTTCACCGAGCCCGTCCATCGAGAACGGCACCGCACCTAGTGCGTGGTACGCGTCGACCACCAGCTCGGCACCACGCGAAGCGCAGCGTTCAGCCACAGATTGCACATCGCATACGATGCGCGATGTCTCGAACAGCACCTTAGAGACGAATACCGCGCACGTTCGGTCGTCGACTTCGGCAGCGAGGCGCCCGGCCAGTGACTCCACTGGTGAGGCCGCCACCCGCACCACCTCGACCCCCGTCTCGGCCAGCCTCGCGAGCTGGCGCCGCAGCGTGTGGAATTCGCCGTCGGTGGTCACCACGCGAGGTCGCGATCGCAGGTCGAGTGCGGACAGCAGGCGGATCACCAGCTCGTGCGTGTTCGCCCCGAGCGCCAGCTCGGCCGCCGGATCACCCAGCCAGCCCCGGAACGCGGCGCGCACCTCGTCCGCCTTCGCGAACGCCCGATCCCACTTCGCGTCGACCTCGAGTGCGGCATCCTCGAAGGCCTCGACCTGCCCCTCCAGCGCGACGTCCGGCCAGGCCTGGTGCGAATGCGCCGAGAGCAGCAGCCGCTCGTCCACCCGGAACCGGCGGTAGTGCGCGGCGAGCGGGTTCACAGCCGGCTCCGCACGGCCCACAGGTCCGGGAACATCGGCCGGAACAGGGTCTCCCGCAGGTAGCGCGCCCCCGAGGAACCACCGGTGCCGGTCTTGTCGCCGATGGTCCGCTCGACCATCTTCACGTGCCGGTACCGCCATTCCTGCACCCCTTCATCGAGGTCGACCAGGTGCTCGGCGATCGTCGACGGCCCGCCGTCGTCCTTGTAGACCTTCAGCAGCACGTCCTGCAGCTCCTGCGACGGCTCCAGCGGCTTGGTGAGGTCCCGGCCCGACGGCACGTCGTACCCGCACTTGGCCAGGTAGCTGACGTACGAGTCGAACACGGACGGCCGCGCCATGGCCGCGGTGACCCGGTCCCGCGCCTCGCCGGGCGGGTGGTGGGCCACCGCGCGGTCGTCCCGGCGGCCGAGCACCGTCTCCAGCTCGCGGAACTGCGCCGACTGGAAGCCGCTCGAGGCGTCCAGCCGCGCCCGGAACCCGGTGAACTGGCTCGGCGTCATCGTCTCCAGCACGTCGATCTGCGCGACGATCACCTTGAAGATGGTCAGCACCCGGCGCAGCGAGCGCACCGCGTGCGCGGTCGCGCCCGCCTCCAGCTGCCGCTGCAGCTCGCCCAGCTCGTGCAGGATCTGCTTGAACCACAGCTCGTAGACCTGGTGGATGACGATGAACAGCAGTTCGTCGTGCTCCTCGGAGCGGGGGCGCTGCGCATTGAGGACCTCGTCCAGCGCCAGGTACGAGGTGTAGGTCAGGGCCGCGTTGTTCGCGGTCGGCTCGGTCATGGGGTGGTCACCTCGTCGAAGTGTCGTTGCGCGGCGGGTGCCAAGGCCGCCTGCAGGTCATGGAACAACGCCACCGCCCGGGCGCGCGCGGCCGGTGCCGGCACGATCTCCCCCGGCAGCTCCGGATCCCTGGCCGGGAACTCCCGGAAGATGTGGAGCAGCCGCGTGCGCAGGGCGAACGCGGCCGCGTCGTCGAGCGCGGCACGCGCCCGCTCGTCGGCGTAGCCCTCGAACTCGGCGACGAAGGCGCGATAGCGGGCGGCCAGGTCGTCGAGGTCCCAGGCTCGCGCGGCGAACACGCCGATGTCGAGCCCGGTCGACGGCTTGCCGAGCATGAGCCCGGCGTGCGCGGTCACCTCCAGCTCGCGCAGCAGGTCCAGCACCTCCTGCTCACGATCGTGCGCCGCCAGCCAGGTGCCGTCCTGCACCGAACCGAAGCCGAGGAAGCGCAGCCGCCGCACCAGCCGCTCGCGGGCGACGCGGCGGTCATCCGGGATCTGGTGCCAGAGCACGGTCCAGTCGCCGGCGCGCGGAGTCGTGCGCCCGAGAGAGAAGATCCGCCGGTCACCGTCTTCCAGCACGGACAGCGTGCGCTGGGTCAGCCGGTAGTAGACGCGCCTGCCGTCCTTGTGCCGTTCGAGCAGGTCACGGCGGACCACGCGGGTCAGCGCGATCCGGGCCGCGCCCTCGGAGAAGCCGAGTTCGGCGAGCAGCGCGACCAGCCCGCCCGACCACACCTGACGGGTGCGCCGCGGTTCGACGTACCCGCCGAGCAGGGTCATCACCAGCTCCTGGGGAGCGGGTTCGAAGGCAGCGGGGTCCACCCGTCCGACTCTATACACCTCACCAGGCTGCCGTGTAGGTTGATTTCGATGAAGGTCGGAATCGGACTGCCGAACACCACGCCGGACGCGACCGGGCGGCTGCTCGCCGAGTGGGCACGCCGGGCCGACGACGGCCCGTTCTCCACCGTCGCCGTGCTGGATCGGCTGGTCTACGACAGCGTCGAGCCGTTCGCTGCGCTGGCCGCGGCGGCCGCGGTCACCGAGCGGGTGCGCCTGGCCACCAACATCGCCATCGGCCCGCTGCGCAGCGCCGCGATGCTGGCCAAGCAGGCGGATTCGGTGGCGCGGCTGAGCGACGGCCGGTTCACCCTCGGGCTCGGCGTCGGGGCCCGGCGCGACGACTACACCGCCGCCGAGGCCGACCACCACACCCGAGGCGAACGCCTGTCCGCGCAACTCGCGCACCTCCGAACGGAGAACACCGACATCGAACTGCTGGTCGGCGGCAGCAGCGGCGCGGCCTTCGCCAGGATGGCGCGCTACGCCGACGGGTTCGCCCACGGCGGCGGCCCGCCCCGCGCCTTCGCCTCCGCCGCGACCAGGGCTCGCGCCGCCTGGCACGACCTCGGCCGTCCCGGCAGGCCGAAGCTTTGGGGCCAGGGCTACTTCGCGCTCGGCGACCCGGACCGCGGCTCCGCCTACCTGCGCGACTACTACGCCTTCACCGGCCCGTTCGCCGAGACCATCGCCGCGGCCAACCTGACCAGCGCCCGCGCGATCAAGGACTTCGTGCGCGGGTACGCGGCCGAGGGTTGTGACGAGCTGATCCTCTTCCCCACTGTCGCCGACCTGGACGAGGTCGACCGGCTGGCCGAGGTGCTGGCATGAAGGTCTGCGTACTGGGTGCCGGGCCGGCCGGGCTGTACCTGTCGATCCTGCTCAAGCGGGCCGATCCAGCGCACGAGATCGAGATCTTCGAGCGCAACGCGCCGGGCGCGACCTTCGGCTGGGGCGTGGTCTTCTCCGAGGAGACGCTCGGCGAACTGCGCGACGCCGACTACGCCACCTTCCTGCGGATCACCGACACCTTCGCGCGCTGGGACGCGATCGACATCCGCTACCGGGGCGAGGTGCTGCGCTCGCGAGGGCACGGCTTCTCCGCCATCGCCCGCAAGAAACTGCTCGCCATCCTGCAGGAACGCTGCCGCGAACTGGGCGTCGTACTGCGGTTCGAGACCAGCATCGAGGATCCGGCCGAGCTTCCGGAAGCCGATCTGGTGGTCGCCTCCGACGGGGTGAACAGCGTGCTGCGGCGCTCGCGCGACTTCGGCACGCGCTCGACCCCGCAGGGCTGCAAGTACATCTGGTACGGCACGGACCTCGTGCTCGACGCCTTCCGGTTCAGCTTCGCCGAGACCGAGCACGGCCTGATCCAGACCCACTCCTACCCGTTCGACGAGCACACCAGCACGGTCATCGTGGAGTGCCCGGAACCGACCTGGCGGGCCGCCGGGCTGGACCGGATGAGCGACGAGGAGAGCATCGCCTTCTGCGAGGACCTGTTCGCCCGCGACCTCGAGGGGCACAGCCTGCTGTCGAACAAGTCGGCCTGGCTCAGCTTCCCGCGCATCCGGAACCGGCGGTGGAGCGACGGCAACGTGGTGCTGCTCGGCGACTCCGCGCACACCGCGCACTTCTCCATCGGCTCCGGTACGAAGCTCGCCATGGAGGACGCAGTTTCGCTGGCCAACGCGTTCGTGCGGCACGGCCACCACGACCGGGCCGCGATCCGGGCCGCGCTGGTGCACTACGAACTGGAGCGGCGGCCGATGGTGGACCGGTTCCAGCAGGCCGCGGCCGACAGCGCCGGCTACTTCGAGCGCGTCCGGCACCACACCGGCCTGCCGCCCCGGCAGTTCGCGGTCAACCTGCTCACCCGCAGCGGGCGGATCAGCCACGCGAACCTGGCACTGCGCGATCCGGAGTTCGTCCGGCGGGCCGACCTCGACTTCGCGGGCGAGCCGGACCGGCTGTTCGCCCCGCCGCCGTTCCTCACTCCCCTGCAGCTGGGCAAGGCGCTGATCCCGAACCGGCTCGTGGTGACCGGCGACCCGCGCGGTGCCGGGCTGGTGCGCACGGCGCCGATCGCGGTGTCCGAGGACGGCCGGATCACCCCGGAGACCCAGGTCGGCGTCGCTTCCTACCCGGTCGACGCGGTGCACGAGGCGGGCGCGCTGGCGATGGCGTGCCTCACGCACGCCGGTCGCCGGGGCGCGACCCGGCCCGCGCGGTTCGGCGTCGACGTGCCGTTGCCACCGGACGAAGCCTGGCCGCTGCTGTCCGCCTCGGCAGTGTCGTACGGGCCGTTGAGCCAGGTGCCGAAGGCTGCCGACGAGGCGGACCTGAAGCGGATTCGCGATCACTTCGCCTCGGCGGCCGCGGAGGCGGCGACCGCCGGGTTCGACCTGCTCGAGCTGGACTTCGCGCAGGGCAGACTGCTCGCGAGCTTCCTCTCACCACTGACCAATCCCGCCGAGGACCGGCTGCGCTTCCCACTCGAGGTCCTCAGCGCGTGCCGGGAGGCATGGCCGGAGGAACGCCCGCTCGTCGTCCGGCTGACCGTCACCGACTGGGCTCCGCGAGGCGCGACGATCGAGGACGGCGTGGCGTACGCGCGTGCCTTCGCGGAGGCGGGCGCGTCGATGATCCACGTCGAAGCGGGCCAGACGGTCGCCGAGACCAGACCGGTCTACCGGCGGGGCTTCCTCACCGCGCTCAGTGACCGCATCCGCGCCGAAGCAGCCGTGCCAACGCTTGTTGGCGGGCATCTGACCAGCACTGACGAGGTCAACACCGTGCTTGCCGCCGGCCGCGCGGATCTGTGCCTGCTCGACGTGGAGGCCTGAGATGTACTTCGCCGAGCTGACCTCACCCGAAGTCGACAGCCTGCGGTCCGGCTCGCGCACCCCGGTGCTGCTGCTGCCGGTCGGCGCCGTGGAGCCGCACGGTCCGCACGCCCCGCTCGGCACCGACCCGCTGATCTCGCAGGGCATGTGCGAGCGCGCGGCTCGCCGGCTCGACGGTGATCCGGAGGTGCGCGCGCTCATCCTGCCCGCGCTCCCCTACGGCGTGACCCAGTTCGCGCGCGGGTTCGCCGGCGGGGTGCACATCGCCGCGGAGACCCTGTTCGCGCTGGTCACCGACGTGTGCCGGGCACTCGCCGAGCAGGGCCTGGACCGCGTGGTGATCGTGAACAACCACTTCGAACCCGAGCACGTGGCGACGCTGCGCCGCGCGGCCGAGTCGGTGGGCGCCGCCTATCTCGACCTGGTGCGCCGCCGCAACGCGGAGCGGCTCACCGACGAATTCCGGAGCGGTTCGTGCCATGCCGGGCGGTACGAGACGTCGCTGGTGCTCGCCGATCGCCCGGACCTCGTCGACACCGCGGCCATGCGCGAACTCCCCGCGGTGCCGGTCGACCTGCCCTCGGCGATGCGTGCCGGTCAGTCCGATTTCCGGGACATGGGCATGAACGCGGCCTACTGCGGTGCCCCGGCCGAAGCAACCGCCGCAGAAGGCGCGGAAACCTTCGAAACCTTGACCACCATGCTCGTCGAAACCATTCGCGCGAAAGCGAAGGGGGCGTGCTGATGTACTCGAACATCACCTCGTACTTCCTGGACCGCAACGAGGGTTCGCGAACGGCGCTGATCACGCCGGAGCGAACGGTCACCTACGCCGAACTCATCACGCTGAGCAATCGCGCCGGAAACGCCCTGCGCACCCTGGGGATCCGAAGTGGACAACGGGTGCTGCTGGCGTTGAACGACGGTGTCGACTTCGTCGCCGCGTGGTACGGCGCGCAGAAGATCGCCGCGGTCACCGCCGAGGTCTACACCTTCCTGCAGCCGAAGGACTACGCGTACTTCATGAACTACACCGAGGCGGTCGTGGTGATCGCCGACGCCACCACATTGGGGCCGCTGCGCGAGGCCGGCGCGCGGAACCTCGTGGTCGCCGGGGTCGGCGAGGACGAGCTGCGGCCGGGCGAGCATTCACTGGACAGGTTGCTGGCAGACGCCTCCGACCAGCTCGACCCCGTCGAAACCCCGGACGACGAGGTGGCGATCTGGAAGTTCACCACCGGCAGCACCGGCGCGCCCAAGGCGTGCACGCACACCCGTCGCAGCCCGATCCGCAGTTTCGAGTTGTACGCCAAGGAAATCCTCGGCATCAACGCCGACGACAAGGTGCTCGGCGTGCCCAAGCTGTTCTTCGGGTACGCCCGCGACCTGGTCGCGATGTTCCCGTTCGGGGTCGGCGGTTCCGGCATCGTGTTCCCCGAGCGCACCACCCCGGAGCTGCTGTTCCGCCTGATCGCCGAGCACCGGCCGACGATCCTGGTCAACGTGCCCACGATGATGAGCGCGATGCTGGCCCATCCGGCGGCCGCCGAGCAGGATCTCAGCTGCCTGCGGTTGTGCACGTCGGCCGGTGAGGCCCTGCCCGCCGAAGTGCACCGGAAATGGGATGAAACCTTCGGTGTCGAGGTCGTCGACGGAATCGGGTCCTCCGAGGCGTACCACATCTTTTTGTCGAACAGACCGGGTGCGGCCAAACGGGGCAGCCTCGGCCGGGAAGTGCCCGGCTATTCGGCACGCGTGATCGACGAATCGGGTACCGCGTTGCCGGACGGGGAAATCGGCACACTCGAAGTGACCGGCCCGACGATCGCCGGCGAGTACTGGGGCGACACCGAAAAGTCGGCCCGCACCTTCGACGGTGACACACTGCGCTCCGGTGACCTGTTCAGCCGCGACGCCGAAGGCTTCTTCACCCACCACGGCCGTGCCGACGACCTGCTCAAGATCGGCGGCATCTTCGTGGCGCCGAGCGAGATCGAGAACTGCCTGCTGGGCCATCCGGAAGTGGTCGAATGCGCGGCGCTCGGCTACGAACAGGACGGGCTCGCCCGGGTCCGCGCATTCGTGGTGCGGAACGGGACCGTCACCGAGGATGAGCTGCGCGAGTACGCGCGTGCGCGCCTGGCCGGGCACAAGTACCCGCGCGAGATCGTTTTTGTGGACACGCTGCCGCGCACGGCCAACGGCAAGCTCGATCGCCGCGCGCTGCGAACGGAGGCCCGATGAGCAGGCTCGTGGTGGTCACCGGCGGCACCCGCGGCATCGGCGCCGCCATCGCCGCGCGGTTCGCCGACGCCGGTGACGAAGTCCTCGCCCCGGGCCGCGCCGACTGCGACGTGACCGACGAAGCCGCGGTGACCGCCTTCTTCGCCGGGCTCGGCCCGGTCGACGTGCTGGTCAACAACGCGGGCATCTCGACGAGCGCGCCACTGGCCCGCACCTCGCTGGCGGACTGGCAGGCACAACACGAGGTCAACGCGACCGGCGCGTTCCTGTGCACGCGGGCCGTGCTGCCGGGCATGCGCGAACGGGACTCCGGCCGGATCGTCACCGTGGCCTCGACCGCCGGGCACGCCGGTTACCGCTACACCGCCGGGTACACCGCGTCCAAGCACGCCGCGGTGGGCCTGACCAGGGCGGTCGCCGCCGAGGTCGCGGGCACCGGGGTCACCTCGAACGCGGTCTGCCCGGCCTTCGTGCGCACCGACATGACCCGCACCTCGATCGAGCGCATCCGCGACTCGACCGGGCGTGACGCGGCGCAGGCCGAGGCGGCGCTCGCCGCCGCGTCCCCGCTCGGGCGCCTGCTCGAACCCGAGGAGGTGGCCCACGCGGTCGCCTTCCTCGCCGCACCCGAGGCTGCCGCGGTCAACGGGCAGACCATCGTTCTCGACGGAGGTGGAATCCAGCTATGAGCCCGTTCCGCGCTTCGCCCGGCTTCACCGGGCAGTGGGCGCATTTCGACTTCGAGGTGACCGACGGCGTGGCCACCGTCACGCTGAACCGGCCGGAGAAGCTCAACGCGCTGACTTTCGACGTCTACGCCGACCTGCGCGACCTGCTCGCCGAACTGCCGCACCGCGGTGACGCGAAGGTGCTGGTGATCGCCGGGCAGGGGCGCGGCTTCTGCTCGGGCGGGGACGTCGAGGAGATCATCGGCGAGCTGCAGAAGTTCGAGACCGCGCAGCTGCTGGAGTTCACCAGGATGACCGGCGCGGTGGTCAAGGCGCTGCGCGAGTGCCCGCTGCCGGTGATCGCCTCGATCAACGGGATCGCCGCGGGTGCCGGCTCGGTGATCGCGCTGGCCAGCGACTTCCGCCTGATGGCGCGCTCGGCCGCGTTCGCCTTCCTGTTCACCAAGGTCGGACTCGCCGGGGCGGACATGGGCTCGGCCTACCTGCTGCCCCGCGTGGTCGGGCTCGGGCGCGCGACCGAGCTTCTGATGCTCGGCGACAAGATCCGCGCCGAGAAGGCCGAGCAGATCGGGCTCGCCTCGCAGGTGGTCGACGACGAGGAGTTGCCTGCCGCGGTCACCGAGCTGGCCCGGCGGCTGGCCGATGGCCCGGCGCTGGCGTATTCGACCACCAAGGTGCTGCTCACCAGGGAACTCGACATGGACCTCGGCAGCTCGATCGAGCTGGAGGCGATGACCCAGGCGCTGCTGATGACCAGCAAGGACCACGGCGAGTTCTACCGCGCGTGGACGGCGGGAAGGAGTCCGCAGTGGACGGGTCGGTGAGCGCGCACCGGATCGTGGTGGCGCCGGAGCTGGCGGAGCCGGTCGGCTTCGCGCACGCGGTCGTGGCCGCGCCCGGGCGCACGGTGTACCTCGGCGGGCAGACCGCGCAGGGCCGCGACGGCGAGATCGTCGGCGACACGATCGTGGAACAGTTCGACGTGGCCGCCGGGAACGTCGCCGCGGCGCTGCGGGCGGCCGGTGGGCAGCCCTCCGACCTGGTGTCGCTGCTGTTCTACGTGACGGACCTGCCCGCCTACCGGGCGGCGCTGAAGGAGCTGGCCCCGCTGTACCGCAAGCACTTCGGCCGGCACTACCCGGCGATCGCGCTGCTCGGCGTGGCCGAGCTGTTCGATCCGGCGGCGAAGCTCGAACTGGTCGGCACGGCGGTGATCACCGATGGGTGATCTGCTGGCCCGCGCCGAGCAGGTCGGCGAGGAACTGCGCGCGCTGGCACGCGAGGACGGCCGGATCAACCGGCCGCTGGTGCGCGCGCTGGCCGAGCACGGCCTGCTGGACCTGGTGTTCGTGCGCGATCAGGCGGGCTACCGGCCGGTGACCGCGATGGTGCTGTGCCTGCTGCGCGAGGGCCTGGCCCGGCACTGCACCGAGGCGGAGACCGCGTTCGCGGTGCAGGGGCTGGGCTCGTACCCGATCCTGTCGGCGGGCAGGCCGGAGGTGGTCGACGAGTGGATCCCGCGGGTCGCCGCCGGTGAGGCCGTCGCCGCGTTCGCGCTGACCGAGCCGGGCGCCGGGTCCGACGTGGCCTCGCTGGCGCTGCAAGCGACCCCGGACGGCAACGGCTACCGGCTCAACGGCGAGAAGGTCTACATCTCCAACGCGCCCGACGCCGACGTCTATACGGTGTTCGCGCGAACCGGCGACGCGGGGTCGCGCGGCATCACGGCCTTCTGCGTGCCCGGCTCGTCACCCGGGCTCAGCGGGGAGTCGATCCCGCTGCTGTCGCCGCACCCGATCGGACGACTGGTGTTCGACCACGTCTTCGTGCCGCGGACCCACGTGCTCGGGGAGGTCGGTCGCGGCATGCGCGTGGCGATGGGCACGCTGAACCTGTTCCGGCCCAGCGTCGGCGCCTTCGCGGTGGGCATGGGCCAGGCCGCGCTCGACGCCGCCGTGGCCTATGCCGGTGCCAGGGAGGCGTTCGGGAAGCGGCTGCACGACTTCCAGGCGGTGTCGCACTCGCTGGCCGAGGTCGCGACCCGGCTCAAGGCGGCCCGCCTCCTGGTACACGACGCGGCCGCCGCCTACGACGAGGGCCGCTCCGAGGTCGCGTCGGCGGCCGCGATGGCCAAGCTCTTCGCCACCGAGACCGCGCAGCAGGCGGTCGACGCCGCGATCCAGGTCCACGGTGCCCGCGCCCTCGAGCGCGGGCACCTGCTGGAACACCTGTACCGCGAGGTTCGCGCGCCCCGTATTTACGAGGGCGCCTCCGAGGTGCAGCGCGAGATCATCGCGCGGAGCTTGTTCCCAGGGCAGCGGTGACGTCCAGTTCGACGAGCTGGCCGGGGTAGCCGAGCACGGTGACCCCGGTCAGGGTGCTCGCGGTGGTGAAGGCCTCGGCGAGGGCGGAGGCGTTGAGCCGGTCCCAGACCGCGGACAGCTCGTCGGCCGAGGTGGTGGCCACGTAGATCACCGTCCGGACCACGTCGGCCGGGCCCGCGCCGGCGGACTCCAGTGCGGTGAGCGTGTTCGCCACCACCTGGTCGACCTGGGCGAGCAGGCCGCCGTCGACGGTGGCGCCCTCGGCGTCGAGCGGGCACTGCCCGGCGAGGAAGACGAGCCGGGTGGGCTCGGTGACGGTCACGTGGTGGTAGCCGGGCGGGACGTGCAGGGCCGGGGGATTTGTCCGGAGAATGCTCACCGGGCCGTTCCTACCCGAGGGAGTCGATCACCGCCAAAGTGATTTCCTTGGTGCTCGCCCCGCCGCCGAGGTCGCGGGGCAGGACCCCGGCCGCCGTGGTCGCCTCGATCGCGCGGTCCAGGCGCGCGGCTTCGTCGTGCAGGCCGAGGTGGCCGAGCATCAGCGCCGCGCTGCCGATGGCGCCGATCGGGTTCGCGATCCCCTGGCCGGCGATGTCCGGGGCCGAGCCGTGCACCGGCTCGAACATGCTCGGGAAGCGGCGCTCCGGGTTCAGGTTCGCGCTGGTCGCCAGGCCGAGACTGCCGACGAGCGCGCTGCCGAGGTCGGACAGGATGTCGGCATGCAGGTTGGAGGCGACCACCACCGACAGGTCCTCCGGCCGCAGTACGAACCGCGCGGCCATGGCGTCGACCAGGCAGCTGTCGCTCTCGATGTCCGGGTACTCGGCGGCGACGCGGCGGAACACGTCGTCCCAGAGCACCATGCCGAACTGCTGCGCGTTGCTCTTCGTCACGCTGGTCACGTGCTTGCGTTCGCGGGTCGCGGCCAGTTCGAAGGCGAACCGGATGATCCGCTCGCAGCCCGCCTCGGTGAACAGCGAGGACTGGATCGCGACCTCGTTGCCCGGCCCGCGCGCGGCCAGGTTGCGCCCGCCGAGCCCGGCGTACTCGCCTTCGCTGTTCTCCCGGACCACCACCCAGTCCAGCGGGACCTCGCCTGCCTTGCGCAGCGGGCTGGTCACCCCGGGCAGGAAGCGCACCGGCCGCACGTTCGCCCACTGGTCGAAGCCCTGGCAGACGGCCAGGCGCAGGCCCCAGAGGCTGACGTGGTCGGGCACCGACGGCCAGCCGACCGCGCCGAAGTACACCGCGTCGAAGCCCTTGAGCTGGTCGAGTCCGTCCTCGGCCATCATCCGGCCGGTGCGGTGGTAGTAGTCGCAGCCCCAGTCGAATTCCGTCCAGTCGAAGGCGAAGTCCCCACCGGAGGCGAGCCCGTCCAGCACGTCGCGACCGGCGGCGACCACCTCGCGGCCGACACCGTCGGCGGGGATGGCGGCGATGCGGAAGGTCTTCATGCCGCCATCAAACAAGCGCCCGCCCGCCACCGTCCAAGACCGATCAATGATCCACCTGGTAGGGCTTGCCTATCTATTCGCCACCCTCTTTGCCGAGTTGATCACCGAGTGCTGTCGCCACGAAGTCGTGCGCACCGGGCGTGAGCCTGCCCCGCCGGTGGACGAGCGAGATCCGCAGGCTCGACGGCGGGTCCAGGTCGAGCACCCGCGCCCCGGCCCGGCGCGCGATCCACGCCCACGACTGCGTCATCACCGCCACGCCCACGCCGTTGAGCACCAGCGGCAGGATCGCCTCGCGGTGCGCGGTCTCCACCACGATCCGCAGGTCGACGCCCGCGGCCTGGATCTCGTCGACCACGTGGCGCATCCGGTTGCCCAGCGGCGCGGCGATCACCTTCGCCCCGGCCAGCTCCTCCCGGCGCACCCGTCCGTCGCTGCCCAGCTCCGAACCCGGCGGCGCGACCAGCACGAACGGCTGCTGTTCCACCCGGTGCACGCGGACGCCCGGCATCGCGACGTCGTCCGCGGCACCGAGCAGGCCGACCTCCGCCTTGCCACCACGCACCGCGTCGACCACCGACTGCGGGGTGAAGCAGGCCTGGATCACCACCAGCATCCCGGGGTGCCGCTCGTGGAACCGGGTGACCATGGCGCTGAGCGGCTCCACCGACTGCGACGGCATCGACGCGACCTCCACCCGCCCGGTCCGCAGGCCGGCTACCGAGCGCACGGTCGACCTGGTGGTGTCCAGGTCGCGGAGCACCTGGCGGGCGGGTTCGATCAGCGCGTGCCCGGCCTCGGTGAGCACCGCCCGCCTGCCGATCCGGTGGAACAGCTCGACCCCGAGGTCGCGCTCGAGGGTGCGGATCGCCTGCGAGAGCGAGGGCTGGGCCAGGTGCAGCCGTTCGGCGGCGCGGTTGAACCCCTGTTCGTCGACGATCGCGAGGAAATAGCGCAACTGCCGTGCGTCCATCCGGCCTCCTGCCGCGAGCCGACTCCACCTGATAGGTATTGCCTACCACTCTGGTAGCGAAGTGGTCTTGGACACACCCCGGCGGCCGCCCTTCAATATCCGGCATGGCAACGAAGCCGTCGGTCACCGACGTCGAAGACGTCCTGCTCAGGGCCAATCGCGAGAGCCTCGGCTCGGAACGCCTCTCCGCCGGTGAGGAGCGCTTCGAACGACGGCGGAAGACCACCGGGCTGTGGCTGGCGCCGCTGGTCACCGTGGTCTTCCTGCTGCTGCCGCTCGACCTGGCCGGTAACCAGCAGACGCTCGCCGGGATCCTGCTCGGCGTGGTCGTGCTCTGGGTGTGCGAGCCGCTCCCGCTGCCGGTCTCCGGGTTCATCGGGATCGCCGCCACCGTGCTGCTCGGCGTAGCTCCGGTGGACGACGTGCTGAAGCCGTTCGGCTCGTCGACCATCTTCACCTTCATCGGCGCGTTCGTGATCGCGCAGGCGATGCTGAAGCACGGCGTGGCCAGGCGGTTCGCCTTCCGGGTGCTGTCTCTGCCCGGAGTCGGCAGCTCGACCACCCGGATCATCCTGGCCTTCGGCGCGATCACCTGCGTGCTCTCGGCGTTCGTCTCCAACACCGCGACCGTGGCCATGCTGCTGCCGACCGCGCTGGGCATTCTCACCGTGATCGCGAAGCTGATGCAGGACCGCGGCGTGGTCGCGGCCGACTTCGACCCGCGACGGCTGCGCGTGGGCACCGCGTTGATGCTCATGCTCGCCTACGGGGCCAGCGTCGGCGGCCTGCTCACGCCAGTGGGCTCGCCGCCGAACCTGATCGGGCGCGCCCAGATCGAGGAGGCCACCGGCGTCCGGATCTCCTTCCTCCAGTGGGTGATCTCCGCGCTGCCGCTCTGCCTGCTGATGTTCGTGGTGCTCGGGGTCGTGCTCCTGCTGCTGAACCGGCCGGAGATCCGCCGCATCGAGGGCGTGCGCGAGTACGTCGCCGAGGAGCGGGCGAAGATGGGGCCGCTGTCGCGTTCGGAGAAGAACACGCTGATCGCCTTCGCGTTCACGGTGACGCTGTGGATCGTGCCCGCGGTCGTCGGCCTGATCGCGGGCAACGACTCGGCGTTGTCCAAGACCGTCAGCGACCGGCTCGACGAGGGCGTCGTCGCGGTGCTGGGCGCGTCGCTGCTGTTCCTGCTTCCCGTGGAGTGGAAGCGCCGCAAGTTCACGCTGACTTGGTCGGACGCCGCGCGCATCGACTGGGGCACGATCATGCTCTTCGGCGCGGGCATCATCTTCGGTTCGCTGCTCGCCGCGACCGGGTTGGCGAAGACCATCGGGGAGTCCACGTCGAGCACGCTCGGCCTGGCCAGTTCCCTGCCGATCATGCTGTTCGCGGTGCTGCTGGCGATCCTGATCTCGGAGGCGACGAGCAACACCGCGGCCGCCTCGGTGGTGGTGCCGATCGTCATCCCGATCGCGGCGGCGGCCGGGATCGACCCGCTGATGCCCGCGCTCGCCGCGACCTTCGGCGCCTCGTTCGGCTTCATGCTGCCGGTCGCCACCCCGCAGAACGCGATCGTCTACGGCTCCGGCACGGTGCCGATCACGCGGATGATCCGGTCGGGCATCACCTTCGACGTCTGCGGCGCGATCCTGATCGTCGCGGTGCTGCCGCTGACCGCGGCACTGGCGGGGCTCATCTGATTTTCGGTCCGGCGCGAAGTCCTCCGTCGAAGGCGGCGGGCGGGATAGCCTCGGCTCATGGGGTCCGCTGATCAACGCACTATCGACTGGAGCGAGGGCGCAGTGGTCATCGTCGACCAGTGCGCGCTGCCCGGTGAGCACCGGATGCTGCGACTCGAGACCGTCACCGAGCTGATCGACGCGATCCAGCGCCTGGCGATCCGGGGTGCCCCGGCGCTGGGTGCGGCCGGTGCGCTCGGGGTCGCGCTCGCGACTCGGCACCACGAGCGCGCCGAGGACGTCGAGCGCGAGGCCGAGAGGCTGGCGCAAGCCCGGCCGACGGCGGTGAACCTGGCGTGGGGTGTGCGGCGGGCGCTGGCGAAGCTGCCCTCGGGTGCGGACGCCGTGCTCGAGGAAGCGCTCACGCTGCTCAACGAGGACGAGAAGCTGTGCCGCGAAGCATCCGGGCATGCTGCCGAGCTGATCCTGCGTGAATGCGCCCGACGACCGCTGCGGCTGCTCACCCACTGCAACGCGGGCAGGCTCGCGACCGTGAGCTGGGGTTCCGCGCTCGGCGTGGTGTGGCACCTCCACGCGGCGGGCCAGGTCGAGTACGTGCTGGTGGACGAGACGCGCCCCTTACTGCAGGGCGCGCGGCTGACCGCGTGGGAGCTGGCCGAGGCCGGCGTGCCCTACCGCGTGCTGCCCGACGTCGCGGCGGCGTCGGCGATCGCCCGCGGCCTGGTCGACTGCGTGGTCGTCGGCGCGGACCGCATCGCGGCGAACGGCGACGTGGCCAACAAGGTCGGCACCTACGGTCTCGCGCTGGCCGCCGCCCGCCACCGCATCCCGTTCGTGGTCGTGGCGCCGTCGTCGACGGTGGACACGAGCACCCCGAGCGGCGAGCTGATCGAGATCGAGGAACGCGCCGCCGAGGAGGTGACCACCTGGGGCGGAGTCCGGACCGCGCCGGTGGGCGCCCCGGTGTTCAACCCGGCCTTCGACGTGACGCCGGCCGAGCTGGTCACCGCGGTGGTCACCGAGCACGGTCCCGGATGACCTCCACCGCCCGGTACAGCTCCTCGAACCCGGTGGTCAGCGGGGAGAGCCCGAGCCGGATGCCGTCGGGTGCGCGGAAGTCGATCAGCACCCCCGCCTCGATGAGCGCGGCCGAGAGTTCCCGCGCGTCGGCACGCCGGATCGTCACGTGACCACCGCGGATCGCCGGGTCGCGAGGTGAGCCGAGCGCGAAGCCGAGTGGTGCGAGCCAGTCGTCGAAGAGTTCGACGGTGAATTCGGTGAGCGCCATCGCCTTGGCCCTGATCCGCGGCATGCCCGCTTCGGCGATCAGCTCGACCCCGGCCTCGACGCCCGCCAGCCCGACCACCGGCGGCGTGCCCGAGAGCAGGCGCCGCACCCCGTCCGCCGGTTCGTAGCCGGGCCCCATCTCGAACAGGTCCTTCCGGCCGAACCAGCCCCAGATCGGCTGGCGCACCTGCTCGGCCAGCTCGCGACGCACGTACGCGAAGGCGGGCGAGCCGGGTCCGCCGCAGAGGAACTTGTAGGTGCAGCCGACCGCGAAGTCCACCTCGTCGGCATCGAGCGACAGCGGGATCGAGCCCGCGCTGTGGCAGAGGTCCCAGACGACCAGCGCCCCGGCCTCGTGGGCGAGCCGCGTGATCGCGGGCAGGTCGGCGATCTGGGCGGACCAGTAGTCGACCTGGCTCAGCGTCACCACCGCGGTGTCCGGCCCGATCGCCTCGGCCACCTGGTCCACCGTCGGCCCGCCCTCGAGCGGGGCTTCCACCCAGCGGATCCGGCAGCCGAGCTCCTCGGCTATGCCCTCGACCAGGTAGCGATCGGTCGGGAAGTTGTGCCGGTCGGTCACGATCTCGCGCCGTCCGGGCCGTAGGGCCAGCGCCGCGCGCAGCAGCTTGTACAGCCACACCGAGGTCGACTCGCCGAGCACCACCTGCCCGGGACCGGCACCCAGCACCACCTCACCGAGGCGGTCGCCGAGCCGGGTGGGCAGGTCCGTCCAGCCGTCCGACCAGCCGCGGATCAAGCGCCCGGCCCAGTCCTCGCGGACCAGCGCCTCGAGCCGGTCGAGCGCGGCGCGCGGTGGCCTGCCCAGCGAGTTGCCGTCGAGGTAGGCGACCAGTTTCTCGTCGGCGGGCAGGAAGCGGTCCCGGAACGGGTAGAGCGGATCGGCTTCGTCGAGTTCACGCGCGTGCTGCAAGGTCACCTGGCCACCCTAATTCCGTCGCAGATGCCGCCGCCGTGTTCTACGGTCCGCGCATGCCGTTCTTTCCCGAGGCCGTGACCGAGGAACAGTTCGAAGCGCTCGTCGACGAGCAGCTGCGGCCGGGGGTCACCGCCCTGCTGGCCGACCTGGGCCTGGCCGGCCGGCGGGTCGAGCGCTTCGGGAACGGCTCGCTGCCGGTCTACGCGGTCGGCGACGACCTCGTGCTCAAGCTGTTCCCGCCGGTGCACCTGGACGAGGTCGGCACCGAGACCGGCGTGCTGCGCGCACTCGAGGGCCGGCTCCCGATCCCGACTCCGCACCTCGACCGGACCGGCGAGGTCGACGGCTGGGGTTACGTGCTGATGAGCCGCCTCACCGGCGAGTCGCTGAGCAGTGCCTGGCCGCGCCTCACCGGCGAGGACAAGGACGCGCTGGCCCAGCGGCTCGGCGAGGCGCTGGCCGCGCTGCACCGCACTCCCGCTCCGGACCTCGGCCCCGCCGACTGGTCCGAGTTCGTCGCGATCCAACGCGCGAAGGCCGTCCAGCAGCAGCGGAGGGCCGGACTGGCCGACGAGTGGCTCGAGCAGATCCCGGGCTTCCTCGCCGAAGTCGAACTCGGCACCCCGAAGCCCGTGCTCCTGCACACCGAGTTCATGCGCGACCACCTCCTGGTCCGGCGCGAGGCCGACGGCTGGGCGCTGACCGGGCTGTTCGACTTCGAGCCCGCCATGCGGGGCGCGCCGGAGTACGACCTGGTCGCCGTCGGGGTGTTCGTCGCGGGCGGTGACCTGGCGTTCTTCCGCCGCCTTCTGCTGGCCTACGGCTACACCCCCGAGCAGCTGGACGCCGACTTCGCCCGCCGCTGCCTGGCGTACACGCTGCTGCACGTCTACAGCAATCTGCCCTGGTACCTGAAGGTCATGCCGGAGCCGGAGCGGCCGACCTTGGACGCGCTGGCCCAACGCTGGTTCGGAGCCTGATCAAGAGCGGGACTCCGGCAGGGCCCGGCGCAGCACCTCGGCCAGGTGAACGGCCTCCCGGTCGGACTCCTGCGCGATCTGCGTCCGGCAGCTGAACCCGTCCGAGATGACCAGCGTGCCGGGGTCGGTCTCCCGCAGTGCGGGCAGTAGCCGGTCCTCGGCGCAGGCCACCGACACCTCGTAGTGCCCGCGTTCGAACCCGAAGTTGCCGGCCAGCCCGCAGCACCCCGAGTCCAGGGTGGAGTTCCGCACCCCGGCCCCGGCGAGCACGCGCTCGTCCGCGTCGAACCCGAGCACCGCATGCTGGTGGCAGTGCACCTGGCTGACCGCGGGCAGGTCCAGCGAGCGGAACTCCAGATCGGAGTCCGCCACCAGCTCGGCGAGGGTCCGCGTCCGTGAGGCCAGGACCGCGGCGAGCGGGTCGTCCGGCAGCAGCGCCTGGAGGTCGCCCCGGAACAACGCGGTGCAGCTCGGTTCGGCGCCGGCCACCAGATAACCGGCGTCGAGGTAGGGCTTGAGCACCGAGAGCGTGCGTCGCAGCACCTTCCGCGCGACGCCGAGCTGTCCGGTCGACACCCAGGTCAGCCCGCAGCAGACACCCTCGCCCGGGAGCACGACGCGGTATCCGGCCGCGGTGAGCACCTCGGCCGCGGCCTCGAGCACGTGCGGAGTGAAGTAGTTGTTGAACGAATCCGGCCAGAGCACCACTCCACGCCCTGCCCCGGACCTGACCGGCGTCCTGGTGAACGGACGGGCGAACGCCGGGAGGTCGCGCTCCGGCGCGATGCCGCCGAGTCGCTTCAGCAACCGCGCCAGCCGCGGCCGCTTCACCACCGCGTTCGCCAGCCGGGGCGCGAGCCCGGCGAAGCGCAGCCACAACGGCAGCCAGCCCATCGAGTAGTGCGCTGCCGGGCGCAGCCGCCCGCGGTAGTGCTGGTGGTAGAACTCCGCCTTGTAGGTCGCCATGTCGACATCCACCGGACAGTCCGACAGACAGCCCTTGCACGACAGGCACAGGTCCAGCGCCTCCCGGACCTCCTCGGACCGCCAGCCGTCGCGGATCACTTCGCCGTTGATCATCTCGGCGAGCAGCCGCGCCCGGCCGCGGGTCGAGTGCTTCTCGTCCAGCGTCGCGCGGTAGCTCGGGCACATCACCCCGCCGCCCTCGGTGTTGCGGCACTTCGCGACCCCGACGCACCGCCGCACCGCCTGCCCGAAACTGCCGCGGTCCTCCGGGTACCCAAGGAAAGTCACCGAATCGATCGACGACGGCGCCGTCCGCACCCGGATGTCCGCGTCGAGCGCGCGAGGTTCGATGAGCACGCCCGGGTTCATCCTGCCGTCCGGGTCGAAGATCGCCTTGAACCGGCCGAACAACGCGATCATCTCGGGGCTGTACATGCGCGGCAGCAGTTCGGAGCGCGCCTGCCCGTCACCGTGCTCGCCGGAGAGCGAGCCGCCGTGCGCGGCGACCAGGTCCGCCGCCTCCTCCAGGAACTTCCGGAAGCCCGCGAGCCCCGGCCTGGACAACATGTCGAAGTCCAGCCGCATGTGCAGGCAGCCCTCGCCGTAGTGGCCGTAGACCACGCTCTTCCGGCCGTGCTGGGCCATCAACTGCTTGAACTCGCGCAGGTAGGCGCCGAGGCGTTCCGGCGGAACCGCCGCGTCCTCCCAACCAGGCCAGGCTTCCGACCCGTCCGCGAGCCGGGTCGCCAGGCCGGCGCCCTCCTCCCGGATGCGCCACAACTGCCGCTGCGCCTTCGGCTCGGTGAGCACCACATGTCCGGTGAGCTGCGCGGCGAGGTCCTTGGTCAACGCCCGCGCGCGCTCCAGAGCCTGCTCCTGCGTGTCCGCCCCCAGCTCGACGTACAGCCAAGCCGCGCCGCGCGGCAGGTGCGTGCCACGCGAGGAATCCAGCAGCGAAACCAGTTCCGCGTCCACACCCTCCACGGTGAGCGGGGACCACGGCAGGATCGACGGCACCGCGTCCGCCGCCGCGATGTCGGATTCGAAGCCGAGCACGGCGAGCACACGCTCCCCGGGCAGCTCGGCCAGCGCCAGCTCCGCACCGAGCACCGTCACGCAGGTGCCCTCACTGCCGACGAGCGCTTTCGCCAGGTTCGTCCGGTTCTCCGGCAGCAGGTGCTCGAGCCCGTACCCGGAAACCCGGCGGGACCACGGCGATAGTTCGGTGCGCAGCAGGGAAAGGTGGTCGCGCACCAGCGTCCGCAGCTCCGGTGGCACGCCGGTGTCTGCGCCCACGGTCAGCCGCGTGCCGTCGTAGAGAAGGACGTCCATGCTCCGCACGGCATCGGCGGTCCGGCCCCAGGCCACCGAGTGCGACCCGCAGGCGTTGTTGCCGATCATGCCGCCGAGCGTGCACCGGCTGTGCGTGGACGGGTCGGGGCCGAATCGCAGTCGATGCGGTGCGGCCGCCGCCTGCAACCGGTCGAGCACCACGCCCGGTTCCGCCCACACCGTCCGGTTTTCCGGGTCGACCTCCCCGAACCGGTTGCAGTAGCGGGAGAAATCGAGGACCACACCCGGCCCGCAGGAGTTGCCCGCGATGCTCGTCCCGCCACCGCGGGCGACGATCGGAGCTCCGACTTCCCGGCAGGCCGCGACGATCTCCTCGGCCTCCTCGACCGACCGCGGCCACACCACCCCGACGGGCTCATGCCGGTAGTTAGAAGCATCCGTGCTGTACAACGCGAGGGTGCCCGCGTCGACGGCCACCCGCTCACCCAGTTCCGCCCGCAACGCCGCTCGCAAATCCCGCATCACCCCATTGAAGACAAGATCAGGCGGAGTCGCGACAGGGCGAGCACTGGCTTACTTGTCCACATAGGACCCGGCAGCCGCTTGAGGACCGAGGTGAACCCGTTCGGTTCGTCATCCGTGTCCGAAATTGTCGGTGCCGCGAGGTTCACTGGCGGTGCGGGGAAGGAGTCTCGAGATGCCACTGGAAGAGCTCAGCCATCGGGAACGAGCGATCCTGCGCGCGGTCGGCCGCGGCCGCGCCGAGACCACCTGCAGCAGCGAACCCGACCTGTTCGTCGACGGCCTCGCCTGCTGCCACCAGAACACTGTTCGGGAGTTGGCCCATCGGGGCCTGTTCACCGCCGCCGCGGCGGGCGCGCGCGGCTGCCGAGTGCCCGCGAAACTGACTGCCGCGGGTTACCGGGCGATTGGCTTCCGGGTGATTTCCAGGGCCGCCGAACCCGGACCCGGCTCGGCAGCCGCCTGACGCCGGAACGATCAAGTTGCCGCCGAGCGCGGCATTCGCGCAGGTCATCGCCATGCTCGCGACCCAACGCGCGGTTAACTCCGGCGTAACCGGGCCGTCAACCTTCGCGTGGCATTTCCCACGCCGTGACCGCGACGTGTCCCGATAATGGAAATTTCACACTACTGTCATAAGACCCGGCGAACCCGGGAGTAGGTAGCGCACGCCGAGCAGACCACCACCACGCGGATCTCGGCAGCAGCGCTTACCCACGTGTGCCCAGCGCACACCGACGACGTGCACAGTGCCGTGCGCAGGCCACCCAGTGCCGTGTGGCTCTAGTCGATCAGCGTGCCCAGGATTTTCCGGGCTTACGCGTCTTCGCTCTCGACTGACCATCGCAGTCCGGGGTCCGCCCGTTAGCCGAGTCCGCCAGACCGGCCCGATCGGGTGACAACCCGGTACTGCCTACGCCCGAGGAGGCGGCCAGCCGTGACCCGCCATGATCAGCACCATCGCAGGCCAGCGGGCCTGTACGACCCGCAGTACGAGCACGACGCCTGCGGGGTCGCCTTTGTCGCGGATCTCACCGGGAGACGAGACCACCAGATCGTTCGCAAGGCACTGGTCGCGCTGCGGAACCTCGAACACCGCGGCGCCCGCGGCGCCGAACCGGAAACCGGTGACGGCGCGGGCCTGCTGATCCAGGTTCCGGACGAGTTCTTCCGCGCGGTGACCGATTTCGACCTGCCCGAGCCGGGCGAGTACGCCGTCGGCACCGCTTTCCTGCCGGTCGACGAAACGGCCCGCGGCCGCGCGATGAGCGCGATCGAACGGATCGCCGCCGAAGAGGGCACCCAGGTGCTCGGCTGGCGCGAACTCCCGGTGCGCACCGAGCACACCGGACCGACCGCGGCCGCCACGATGCCGCACTTCAGCCAGCTCTTCCTCGGCCCGCGCTCCCCCGAGCAGACCGGACTCGCCATGGAACGGGCCGCCTTCTGCGTGCGCAAGCGCGCCGAGCACGAACTGGCCGAGGACGAGGTCTACTTCCCGAGCCTGTCGGCGCGCACCATCGTCTACAAGGGAATGCTCACCGAGGCGCAGGTGGAGAGCTTCTTCCCTGACCTCACCGACGAGCGCGTCACCAGCGCCATCGGGCTGGTGCACTCCCGCTTCTCCACCAACACCTTCCCGTCGTGGCCGCTGGCGCACCCCTACCGGTACGTCGCGCACAACGGCGAGATCAACACCCTGCGCGGCAACCGCAACTGGATGGACGCCAGGGAGTCGATGCTCGCCAGCGAGCTGATCCCCGGCGACCTCGAGCGGCTCTACCCGGTGATCACCCGCGGGGCCAGCGACTCGGCCTCCTTCGACGAGGTGCTGGAGTTGCTCCACCTCGGCGGACGGCCATTGCCGCACGCGGTGCTGATGATGATCCCGGAAGCCTGGGAGAACCACGAGGAGATGGACCCGGCCCGCCGGGCGTTCTACGAATTCCACTCCACGCTGATGGAGCCGTGGGACGGGCCGGCGCTGGTCGCCTTCACCGACGGCACCCAGATCGGCGCCGTGCTCGACCGCAACGGCCTGCGGCCCGCGCGCTACTGGGTCACCGAGGACGGCCTGGTCGTGCTCGCCAGTGAGGTCGGCGTGCTGGACATCGACCAGGCGACGATCGTCCGGAAGGGACGGCTGGAGCCGGGCCGGATGTTCCTGGTGGACACCGCCGAAGGCCGCATCATCGACGACGACGAGATCAAGGGCGGGCTCGCCGCCGAGCACCCGTACCAGGAGTGGGTCGAGCAGGGCCTGGTCCAGTTGGAGGATCTGCCCGAGCGGGAGCGCGAAGTGCCACCGCACGCCGCGCTGGTCCGCCGGCAGCAGGCGTTCGGTTACTCCGAAGAGGAGCTGGACGTCCTGCTCGAGCCGATGGCCCGCACCGGCGCGGAGCCGATCGGCTCGATGGGCAACGACTCGCCGCTCGCCCCGCTGTCCAGTGGTTCGCGGCAGCTGTTCGACTACTTCACCCAGCTGTTCGCCCAGGTGACCAACCCGCCGCTGGACGCGATCCGCGAGGAGCTGGTCACCGCGCTCGGCGCGCAGCTCGGTGCCGAGCCGAACCTGCTCACCGCCGACGCCGGGTCGTGCCGTCGCATCGTGCTGCCGTTCCCGGTGCTCGACAACGACGAGCTGGCCAAGCTGGTGCACATCAACGACGACGGCGACCTGCCGGAGTTCGCCGCGGTCACCGTGTTCGGCAGGTACGAAGTGGAGGGTGGCGCCGAGGCGCTCACCCGGCGGCTGGACGAGATCAGGGCCGAGGTGTCGCAGGCGATCGCCGAGGGCGCCCGGCTGATCGTGCTGTCCGACCGCGGTGTCGACGAGAAGCACGCGCCGATCCCGTCGCTGCTGCTCACCGGCGCGGTGCACCACCACCTGGTCCGCGAGAAGACCAGGACGCAGGTCGGCCTGATCGTCGAGGCCGGGGACGCGCGCGAGGTGCACCACATCGCGCTGCTCATCGGCTACGGCGCGGCCGCGGTCAACCCGTACCTCGCGATGGCCACCGTGGAGGAGCTCGCCTCGGCCGGGCACATCGACGGCGTCGACGCGAAGCAGGCCACCCGGAACCTGATCAAGGCGCTGGGCAAGGGCGTGCGCAAGACCATGTCGAAGATGGGTGTGTCCACCGTGGCCTCCTACACCGGCGCGCAGATCTTCGAGGCGATCGGGCTGGGCGAAGAGGTCATCAGCACCTGCTTCACCGGCACCACCTCGCGGCTCGGCGGCATCGGGTTCGAGACCATCGCGCAGGAGGTCGCGCTGCGGCACCGGCGGGCCTTCCCGGCCGACGGCGTGCGCCCGAGCCACCGCGAGCTGGAGACCGGCGCCGACTACCAGTGGCGCCGCGAGGGTGAACCGCACCTGTTCAACCCGCAGACGGTGTTCAAGCTGCAGCACTCCACCAGGTCCGGCAAGTACGAGATCTTCAAGGAGTACACCAAGCAGGTCGACGACCAGGCCGAGCGCCTGCTGACGCTGCGCGGGCTCTTCGGCTTCAAGGAGGGCGCCCGGGCGCCGGTGCCGATCGAGGAGGTCGAGCCGGTATCCGAGATCGTCAAGCGGTTCGCCACCGGTGCCATCTCCTACGGCTCGATCTCCAAGGAGATGCACCAGACGCTGGCGATCGCGATGAACCGGCTGGGCGGCAAGTCCAACACCGGTGAGGGCGGCGAGGACGCCGACCGGCTCTACGATCCGGAGCGCCGCTCGGCGGTCAAGCAGGTCGCGAGTGGCCGGTTCGGGGTCACGAGCGAGTACCTGGTCAACGCCGACGACATCCAGATCAAGATGGCGCAGGGCGCGAAGCCCGGCGAAGGTGGGCAGCTGCCCGGCGCGAAGGTCTACCCGTGGATCGCGAAGACGCGGTTCTCCACGCCGGGGGTCGGCCTGATCTCGCCGCCGCCGCACCACGACATCTACTCCATCGAGGACCTGGCGCAGCTGATCCACGACCTGAAGAACGCCAACCCGAACGCCCGCATCCACGTGAAGCTGGTGTCCGAGGTGGGCGTCGGCACGGTCGCGGCCGGGGTGTCCAAGGCGCACGCCGACGTGGTGCTCATCTCCGGGCACGACGGCGGTACCGGCGCTTCGCCGCTGTCGTCGATCAAGCACGCGGGCGGCCCGTGGGAGCTGGGGCTCGCCGAAACGCAGCAGACGCTGCTGGCGAACCGGCTGCGGGACCGGATCGTGGTGCAGACCGACGGTCAGCTCAAGACGGGCCGGGACGTGGTCATCGCCGCGCTGCTGGGTGCGGAGGAGTTCGGCTTCGCGACCGCGCCGCTGGTGGTCTCCGGCTGCATCATGATGCGGGTGTGCCACCTGGACACCTGCCCGGTCGGAGTGGCCACGCAGAACCCGGTGCTGCGCGAGAAGTTCAGCGGTAAGGCCGAGTACGTGGTGAACTTCTTCGAGTTCATCGCGCAGGAGGTGCGGGAGTACCTGGCGCAGCTGGGCTTCCGGTCGATCGCCGAGGCGGTCGGGCACGCCGAGCTGCTCGACACCCGCAAGGCGGTCGAGCACTGGAAGGCCTCCGGGCTGGACCTGTCGCCGATCTTCCACGTGCCCGAGCTGGAGCCGCGGGCTTCGCGGCACCAGGTCGTCCCCCAGGACCACGGTCTGGACAAGGCACTCGACAACACGCTGATCCAGTTGGCCGAGGGCGCCCTGAACTCGGGGGACAAGGTGCGGCTGGAGCTGCCGGTGCGCAACGTGAACCGGACCGTCGGCACCATGCTGGGTTCCGAGCTGACCAAGCGCTGGGGCGGCGAAGGCCTGCCGGACGGCACGATCGACGTGACCTTCACCGGCACCGCGGGGCAGTCGTTCGGCGCGTTCGTGCCGAAGGGCATCACGCTGCGCCTGATCGGCGACGGCAACGACTACGTGGCGAAGGGCCTGTCCGGTGGCCGGATCGTGGTCCGCCCGCCGCGCGAGGCGCAGTACGCCGCCGAGGACCACATCATCGCCGGCAACGTGATCGGCTACGGCGCGACCAGCGGGGAGATCTTCATCCGCGGCCGCGTCGGAGAACGGTTCTGCGTGCGGAACTCCGGTGCGCTGGCCGTGGTGGAAGGCGTCGGCGACCACGGGTGCGAGTACATGACCGGCGGCCGGGTGATCGTGCTCGGCACGGTCGGGCGCAACTTCGCGGCCGGCATGTCCGGCGGCATCGCCTACCTGCTCGACGTGGACACGAAGCGGCTCAACACCGAGATGGTGGAGCTGGAACCCCTCGACGACGAGGACACCGAACTGCTCCGCGACGCGGTCGAACGGCACTACGACGAGACCGAGTCGGCCATCGCCCGCGAACTGCTGGCCGACTGGGACGCCGCGGTGACCAGGTTCGGCAAGGTGATGCCGAAGGACTACAAGCGAGTGCTACTCGCGCAGGCTGCCGCCGAACGCGAAGGCCGTGACGTGAACGAGGCGATCATGGAGGCCGCACATGGCTGACCCCAAGGGCTTTCTGACCACCGAACGCGAACTGCCGCAGCGGCGGCCGGTGGACCTGCGGCTGCTCGACTGGCGGGAGGTCTACGAGGACTTCGCGACCAGCAAGCTGGAGAAGCAGGCGGGCCGCTGCATGGACTGCGGCATCCCGTTCTGCCACCAGGGCTGTCCGCTCGGGAACCTCATTCCGGAGTGGAACACGCTGGTGTGGAAGGAGGACTGGCGCGCGGCGGCGGAACGTCTGCACGCGACCAACAACTTCCCGGAGTTCACCGGCACACTGTGCCCGGCTCCGTGCGAAACCGCCTGCGTGCTCGGGATCAACGACGACCCGGTCACCATCAAGCGCGTCGAAATCTCGATCATCGACCGCGCCTTCGAGGAAGGCTGGGTCACTCCGCAACTTCCGGAGAAGCGGACCGGGAAGAAGGTCGCCGTGGTCGGCTCGGGCCCGTCCGGCCTCGCCGCCGCGCAGCAGCTCACCCGGGCCGGCCACACCGTCGTGGTCTACGAGCGGGCGGATGCCATCGGCGGCCTTCTGCGCTACGGCATTCCCGAGTTCAAAATGGAGAAGCACCGCCTAGACCGGCGCCTAGACCAGATGCGCGCCGAGGGCACCGAATTCCGCACCGGCGTGAACGTCGGCAAGGACCTGTCGGTCGAAGACCTGCGAGCCAACCACGACGCCGTGGTGCTCGCCGGCGGCGCGACCGCCTGGCGGGACCTCCCCATCCCCGGCCGCGACCTGGACGGCGTGTATCAGGCGATGGAATACCTGCCTCCGGCAAACCGCGTCGCCGCCGGAACGCTCGACACCCCGACAATCAACGCGCACGGCAAGAACGTCGTGGTGATCGGCGGCGGCGACACCGGCGCGGACTGCGTCGGCACCGCCCACCGCCAGGGTGCCCTCTCGGTGACCCAGCTGGAAATCATGCCGCGCCCGCCGGAGTCCCGCTCCGACGCCCACCCGTGGCCGACCTACCCGATGATCTACCGCGTCTCCTCGGCCCACGAGGAGGGCGGCGAGCGACTCTACTCGGTGAACACCCAGCAGTTCGTCGACGACGGCTCGGGCCGGGTACGCGCACTGAACCTGGTGGAAGTCCGCTCGGAGAACGGAAAGTTCGTCCCCATAGAGGGCACCGAGCGCGAACTGCCCGCCGAACTCGTCCTGCTCGCCATGGGCTTCGTCGGCCCGGAACGCGCCGGCCTGCTGGAAAACCTCGGCGTCGAACTGGACCAGCGAGGCAACGTAGCCAGAAACGCGCAGTTCCGCACCAGCCTCGACGACGTCTTCGTCGCCGGCGACATGGGCCGCGGACAGTCGCTCATCGTCTGGGCAATCGCCGAAGGCCGCTCCGCGGCCGCCGCGGTGGACGCCCAGCTCACCGGCCGGGAAATCCTCCCGGCTCCGATCGCGCCGACTGACCGGCCGATCTCCTGAGTCGGCGGAGGAGGCCCGGTGCCAGCGTCGTCGCCGGCCTCCTCCGCTTCTCCACCTTGCTGCAGCACCCTCCTCCACTTGCTGCAGCAGCAATCCCGCGCTACCCGTCCCGACTCAGCCCCGCCCGATGAACGGCATGTTCGTGGCAGCGATGGTCATGAACTGCACGTTCGTGTTCAGCGGCAAGTTCGCCATGTAGAGCACCGCACTCGCCACATGCGCCGGATCGAACGTCGGCTCAGGCATGACCGTCCCGTTCGCCTGCGGAACACCGTCTGCGAACGCAGCAGCAAGGTCTGTCGCGGCGTTGCCGATGTCGATCTGCCCGCACGCGATGTCATACGCACGCCCGTCCAGCGAGATCTGCTTGGTCAAGCCCGTGATCGCGTGCTTCGTCGCGGTGTAAGCAGCCCGCTGCGGTCGCGGCGAGTGCGCGGAGATCGATCCGTTGTTGATGATCCGCCCACCTCGCGGTCGCTGCTCCTTCATCAGACGCACAGCGTGATGAGCACAAAGGAACGAACCCGTCAGGTTGATCCCGACCGTACTCGCCCAGTCCTCCGGTGAAATCTCGTCGACGTCACCGGCCGGCCCCGAAGTCCCGGCGTTGTTGAACAGCAGGTCCACCCTGCCCCACTTGTTACGGACGGCGTCGAACAGGGCCGCCACGGAGTCGGCCGACGCCACGTCCGTCGGGACCACCACGGCCCCGTCGAACCCGGCCGCTGTCTCGGCCAGCGGCTCCGGCCGCCGTCCGGCGAGTGCGACCTGGTACCCGTCCTCCAGCAGCGCGAGCGCCACCACCTTGCCGAGGCCGGAACCCGCACCGGTCACCACCGCGACCTTCTCCGTCGAAACCATTCCGCCGTCTCCTTTTCCCTGGCCGATCAAGCTGCCACCGAGAATCTACGCGGTAGCCCGTTCGGGGGTGCGGTGGGCGAGGTTGTACTGCGGTGTCTGCGCCGGGTCGAGCCAGCGCGGTGCGTAGAAGGCAGGCCGCTGGTTGATCATGCGAATGTGCCACTCCGTGTGGTGAATGACGCGGTGGTGGTGACCACACAGCAAGACCAGGTTGTCGAGGTCGGTTTGGCCACTGTGCGTCCAGTAGACGACATGGTGTGGCTCGGTCCACTTAGGAGTACGCGTACAACCCGGGAAAGTGCACCCGCGGTCCCGAGCGGCCAAAGCTCTTCGCTGGGCTTTGTTGGCTGTGCGACTCGTCCTGCCGAGCACCAGGTCTTCGCCGTCACCGCGGAAGATCATCGGCGTGACAGCGGCACCGCTACAGCAGATCCGACGAGCCGTGTTCATGGAGACGTAGGCCGAATCGTTGAGCAGCACCGGCTGGTTCGTCTTCATCTCGTCCAGGTTGATGTTCAGCGTCAGGATCGCCGACTCGCCACCCTGCACCGGAAGGTCATCACAACGAGCGGCGAGTTCCAAGATCTCGACCAGGGCATCGCCCTGCCGTTCCGACGTGGACCGCGGATCGAAGGCACCGGTCACCGGATCCTTGGGCTTCGGCTTGGCCAGCACGCCGAGGAGGCCCTGCAGAGTCTGCGCGTTGGCACGATCGAGTGCTCCTCGCAACTGCCAGCGACCATTAGCATCCTGCCAGATTTTCAACGCGCACTGCGGACGAACCTGTTCGCGGTCGTCGTCTTCTGGAGACTTGCCGCTCTGTTCGACAAAGTCCACGATTCGCCGGCCAACTCGCCGAACCTCATGCGGCCGCGCCTGCTGGGCCAAGTCGAGCAAGGTTCGCTTGTGCACCGTCAGCTCGTCGTCAGAAACCTTGTCCGACAAGGCATTGGCCACCTTGCAGATCTCGGCCACGTGCTCGCGGTTGATCGCCCCGCTGGCCAGGGCCTCACCAACCTCGGCGAGCACGGGTGGATCTGAGCCACGTTGTCGGTACAGCAGGTCAGCCGCACGCTCTCGAGCCAGAGCCTCGCCCTTCGTGACATGGTCGGTTTCAGTCTGGAAGTGGGTGAAGCTGCTGAAACCGTGCTTCAGTCCCCGGTTCCGCATCTCAGCGATGCCACGGAGCAGCTCCGCGTAAGCCATGTCGAACTTGCGCACGGCGTCGAGATGACTCGAGGTGAGTTCTTGGTCGGAAAGTTTCCTGGATTGATCGGACACGCGACAACGGTAGGCATCAATGCGGCCGAATGTCGATCGCCGAACTGTCGAACGGAGTAGTTCCCAGCGAAAAACGCAACAAGTACACCTTTCGCGTAGTTGGAAATCGACAACGGCGAATCGTTCATATAAGAAGGAGCCCGTGAATCAGCTACGCCTCGCGGGTTGCACGACACAGCGCGAGCGCACCTCGCCAGCGACTTCTCGATCATGATCAGAGCTACCGAAGCAACGCTCGACGGGCTGGCGAGACATCTGGAACCAATCAACTCCTGCAGATGGTGTAACGGCTTCGGTCGGTAGGACGAATCATGGATAGCGGCTGGCCTGTCCCGGGCCTGCCCTGGCGAGAGGGTGCCACGATGCGCCGAACCCGACGACTGCTCGCTGTCGTGCTCCTGGGCGGAGTCGTGGCGTTGGCAGGAGCCACGACGGCCGGAGCGGATACCGCCGAGGTCCAGCTCTCAACCTCGACTTCCACCGTGCATCCTGGCGGAACGGTGGTCGTCACCGAAACGGTCAAGAGCACCAACGGGTTCACCGTGCTCCACCCCGCCGCTCGACTGTTCAGCACACCGCAGAATCTGACCTCGTACACCACGCTCGTCAGCTGTTCCGGAGTGACCTGCTCCACTGTGGACGGGCCCGATGGCCCGATCGGTTACCAGGGCACGCTGCCCGAGGCGCTTTCGGCGGGAGAATCCGCCCAGGTGACCTTCACCTTGAAGATCGCGGCTAACGCGCCGGACTTCACGCATACCCTGCAGGGGCAGTTCTTCGGCAGTAACTACGCCACTGAGCGTGTTGCCGGCCCGGCCATCACCGTGGACGCGAGGGCGGACCGCACGATCAAGCTCACTGGCACGCCGAGGCCGGGCCTGCTGGGCGGCCGAATCGACTTCACCGTCAGTGTCACGAACAACGGGCCAGACCCCGCCACGAGCACCGCGGTCACCGCCAGTCTTCCGGCTGGGTTGAAGGCAACGGCCGGGGCCGGTTGCACGCCATCAGTTGGCAAGGTGGCTTGCACAGTCGGCGAGCTGGCGAACGGCGCGAAGGGCACAGCCGCGTTCTCTGTGCCCTACGGCCTGCTGACCGTCGGACTCCCGTTCACGTTTACCGCGACCCGGTCCGGCTCAGTGCCGGAAGACCTCAATGCCGCGAACGACAAGTCGTCGGTAACGTGCACAGTGATCACGCCCCTGCTGGTGAACTGCGCGTAGCCAGCCGGTCGCCTAGCTACGGGCACGCCAGCGAACTGCGAGCAGCCACGCGAGGTAGCCACCGCCGAGGATGCCAGTGGCGATCCCGACGGGTAGTTGCTGGGAGGGGAACAGACGCTGGATCCCCAGGTCACTGGCGACGAGCAGGAACGCACCCATCAAGGCGGAAGACAACAGGCCTGGGCCGGGGGCGCGGGTCAGCTTACGCGCGAGCTGGGGTCCGGCGAGAGCGAGGAAGGTGATCGGGCCGGCGGCTGCGGTCGCTACCGCACACAGGGTCACGCTCACGCCGAACAGGACCAGCCTGCTCCGCTCCACCGGCACGCCGAGGCCCTTGGCCGCGTCATCGCCCATCTCCAGCATGGAGAGCCGGCGGCCGTAGTAGGCGGCGATCGGCAGCAAAATGGCGACGGCAATGGCAACTGGCTGTACGTGTTCCCAGCCTCGGCCGTTCAAGCCGCCGACTTGCCAGGCTTGCGCGGAAACGGCGTCCTGCAAGCTCGCCCTGGTGATCAGATAGGAGTTCGCCGACAGGAGCATCGCGCTCACACCGACGCCGATGAGCACCATGCGCAGGCCGTGCATGCCTCGTTTGAAGGCCAGCAGATAGACCACGATCGCGGTGATCATTCCGCCGATCAGCGCCCCCAGCGCGGTTTCCAGCATGCCACCCGCGGTGGTGATGATGACGATGAGCGCACCGGTGGCGGAACCGTGGGTGAAGCCGATGATGTCCGGGCTGCCGAGTGCGTTTCCGGAGAGGCTCTGCAAGATCGCGCCGCTTACTGCGAGCGCGACGCCGACCAGCAGGGCGGCGAGTAGGCGCGGCAAGCGCAGGGTGGTGACGATGAAGTCGGCTCCTGGCGGGCCTTGGCCGAAGAGCGTGGCTACCACTTCCGGCACGGAAAGTTTGTAGTCGCCGGTGGTCAGGCTGACCACCGAGACCGCCGCGACGGCGATTGCCAGCACCACACAAACGAGGACAGCACGAGCCGGGACGCGCAGCGAGATCCCGCCGCCGGGGGCGCGCAAAATCCGGATGGCGCCGACTGTCTTGAACGCGTTCACAGTCGCGCCGGCTTCCGGCGACGGCACAGTGCGATGAACACCGGCGCACCCACGATCGCGGTCATGATTCCGACCTGCACCTCTTCCGTGTCGTCGAAGGTCCGGCCGAGCACGTCGGCGCCGAGCAGGAGGATCGCCGCCAGCACCATTGAATAGGGCAAGCCCCAGCGGTGGTCCGGGCCCACGATCAAGCGTGCGGCGTGAGGCACGGCCAAGCCGACAAAGCCGATCGGGCCGATCGCCGCGGTGGCGCCGCCGCACAGCAAGGTCACCGCGATGGCGCCGGCCACGCGGGTGGCGGTGACGTTCGCGCCGAGCGCGCTGGCCGCCTGGTCGCCGAGGGCGAGCGCGTTGAGCGGGCGAGCCAATACCAGGGCGATGAGCACGCCGAGGGCGATGAAGGGCAGCACCTGCCACAAGGTGTCGGTGCCGCGGCCGACCAGCGAGCCGACGTTCCAGAACCGGAACTTGTTGAACACCTCGACGTTGAGCAGCACCACCGCGCTGATGAAGGCGAACAGCATCGCGGTCACCGCGGCACCGGCGAGGACGAGGCGGTCAGGTGAGGAACCGCTGCGGCCCGCCGAGCCGAGGACGTAGACGACCACCGAAGCCGCCGCGGCGCCGGCGAAGGCGAACCACACGTAGCCGAAGATCGAGGTGACGCCGAGGAAGGCGATGCCGATCACGATCGCGGCGGCGGCGCCGAGGTTGACGCCGAACAGGCCGGGGTCGGCCAGCGGGTTGCGGGTCAGCGCCTGCATCAGCGAACCGGACAGGCCGATCGCGGCGCCCATGACGATCCCGAGCAGCGTGCGCGGAATGCGCAGCTCGTGGATGATCACGGCCTCGCTGGAGCCGTCGTTGTTCCACAGCACGTGCCAGGCGGTGGCGAGCGGGATGTCCTTGGTGCCGATCGCGATACTGAGCACGAACACGAAGGCGAGCACGCCGAGGGCGAGCAGGATCCCGGCCAGGCGGAGCAGGTTCGTGCGCGCTCCGGCCGGCTTGATCTGCTCGGCCTGCTCGGCAGGCGGTGCGACTACCAACCCGGCCTCCAGCCTCCGATGAGCGTGTCCACGGCAGCTTATAGGGTAGCCTTACCTAGCTATTCCTCAGGTGAGTCAGGGAGGCGACGTTGACCGGCCGGGACGTGCTCCGACGCGCGATCGGCGGGCACAAGGGGCGCCTCACCGCGGCTTCCGTGCTCGCTGCCGCGCACCAAGGCTGTGAAGCGCTGGTACCGGTGTTGATCGGCGTGGTGGTCGATCAGGCGATCGCGCCCGGTTCGACAGCCGAGCTGGTGACCTGGCTGATCGTGCTGTTGGCTCTGTTCGCCGCGTTGTCGAACACCTACCGGCACGCGCTGCGGCTGGCCGAGCGTGCTGCCGAGTACACCGGACACCGCATCCGCCTGGAGCTGAGCGAGCGGATCCTGCACCCGCGCGGCGGTGCCGAGGCGGGTCATTTGCCGGGCGCGCTGGTGAACATCGCGACCGAGGACGCGCGGCGCGTCGGCTCGGTGAACGGGGTGCTGCCGTTCGGCATCGCGGCCGCCACCGGGATCGTGGTCAGCGCTGTGTTCCTGCTGCTGGTCAGCGTGCCGCTCGGGCTGCTGGTGTTGTTAGGCATTCCGCCCCTGCTCTGGCTCGGACATCTGATCGGCAAGCCGCTCGAACGCCGCAGCGGTGTTGAGCAGGAGCGGGCCGCGCACGCGTCGGGCGTCGCCGCGGACCTGGTCACCGGGCTGCGCGTGCTCAAGGGCATCGGCGCTGAGCCCGCGGCGATCGACCGGTATCGCCGGACGAGTCAGGACTCGCTGGGGGCGACCCTGCGGGCGGCCCGCGCGCAGGCTTGGCACAGCGGTGCGGTGCTCACGCTGACCGGCATCTTCATCGCCCTGGTCGCGCTGGTCGGCGGGAATCTCGCGATCAGCGGCTCGATCAGCATCGGTGATCTGGTGGCCGCCGTCGGGCTCGCGCAGTACCTGCTCGGGCCGCTGAGCGTGCTCGGCTGGGCGAACGCGGAACTCGCGCAGGGGCGGGCGTCGGCAGCTCGGGTGGCCGAGGTGCTGGCCGCGCCGCAGACCGTCGTAGGTGGGACCGGAGCGGTTCCGGCGGAGGTCGCCGGGGAGATTCGGCTGGCTGGAGTGCGGCACGGCGCACTCCAGGGTGTCGACCTGGAGATCGCGCCCGGCGAGTTGGTGGGGGTGGTGACCGGCGACCCCGCTGCTGCCACGAGCTTGCTCGACTGTCTTGGCCGCGACGTCGATCCGGCCGAGGGCGCTGTTCTCCTCGACGGGACGCCGCTGTCGTCGATGGACCCATATGAGGTTCGCGCCGCGATCCTGGTCGCGGCGCACGACGCCGATCTCTTCGAAGGCAGCTTGCTGGAGAACGTGGGCTCCGAAGAGGCGCTGCCCGCGGCCGCCGCAGACGAGGTCGCTAGTGCGCTGCCCGATGGCGTGCACACCGCGATCACCGAGCGCGGACATTCGCTTTCCGGCGGGCAACGGCAGCGTGTCGCACTGGCCCGCGCACTCGCCGTGGAGGCGCCGGTGCTGGTGGTGCACGACCCGACGACAGCCGTGGACACGGTCACGGAGGCACGCATCGCCTCCGGACTGGCGCGGTTCCGGCGGGCTCGCACCACCGTGCTGGTCACCACGAGCCCAGCCCTGCTGGCCGAGACGGACCGGGTGGCTTTGATCGAGGACGGCACCGTTAGCGCGGTCGGACGGCACGTCGATCTGGTCCGTGACCTGCCCGCCTACCGTGCGGCGGTGCTCTCGTGAGCGCGGAGCGTCCCCTGCTGCCGATCGCGTCCGGCGCGCGGACGTGGACCGTGGTCGCGGGTCTGTTGCGCGAGCAACGCGGACGCGCGGTGGGCACGTTCGCGATGCTCTTCGCCGCGACGGCGGTCGGGCTGGCGATCGCTCCTCTGCTGGGCTCGATCGTCGACCTGGTCGTCAACAAGGAGTCCGCCGACGCACTGGTGGTGCCGGTGGCCGCGCTGGTCGTGGTGGCCCTGGCGCAGGGAATCGCGATGGCGCTCGGGATCTCCATGGTGGCACGTCTGGGCGAGACCATGCTCGCCGCACTGCGGGAGAGCTTCGTCGCGCGGGCGCTGAACCTGCCCCTGTCCGAAGTCGAGCGCGCGGGCTCCGGCGACCTCACCTCGCGGGTGACCAGCGACGTCTCGGTGATCGCGCGCGCCGTTCGCGAGGCACTGCCGGAGCTGTCCCGGGCGACGCTGACCATCGTGCTCACCTTCGGCGCGCTGGTGTTGCTGGACTGGCGGTTCCTGCTCGCCGCGCTGCTGGCGGCGCCGATCCAGGTGTTCGCCGTGCGCCGGTACACGCGCCGGGCGATTCCGCTGTACGCCGCTCAGCGGGTGGCCGCGGGTGCGCAACACCAGCAGCTGCTCGACACGGTCGGTGGCGCGCGGACGGTCCGGGCGTTCCGGTTGGCCGACAGTCATGTCGAGCGGGTACGCAAGCGGTCCGATGCCGCGGTGACCTTGTCCTTGCGCGGGATCCGGCTGGTGACGACGTTCTTCGCCCGGCTGAACTACGCCGAGTTCGTCGGCTTGTCGGCGGTGCTGATCGCCGGGTTCCTGCTGGTGCGTGGCGGTGGCGTGACTATCGGCACGGCGACGGCGGCGGCGCTGTACTTCCACGGCCTGTTCGGGCCCATCATGACCGCACTCGCGCTGGTCGACGACGCGCAGGCGGCCACGGCGAGCCTCGCGCGCCTGATCGGGGTCGCCGATCTGCCGTCCACGCCGGAGCCCGAGCGGTCGCCCGCTCCGGTGGACGCTTCGGTGAAGACCGCCGAGGTCGGACACGCCTACGTGCCCGGCCACGACGTGCTGCACGAGGTCAGCGTGCACATCGGCACCGGGGAGCGGGTCGCGCTCGTGGGTGCCAGTGGCGCCGGGAAAACCACGCTGGCGAAGCTGATCGCCGGTATCCATCCGCCATCGAGCGGGTCGATCTCGCTGGGCGGGGTCCCACTGGCCGAGCTGGGACCGTCCGCCACGCGGCGCGCGGTGGCGCTGATCAGTCAGGAGGTGCACGTGTTCGCCGGCCCGCTGGCCGACGACCTGCGCCTGGCGAAGCCGTCGGCGACCGATGAGGAGTTGCACTCGGCACTCGCCGAGGTCGGCGCGCTGGACTGGGCGACCGCGCTGCCGGACGGGCTGGCCACCGTGGTCGGCGACGGCGGTCATCGCCTCACAGTCGCGCAGGCCCAGCAGCTGGCGCTGGCGCGGCTGATCCTCACCGATCCGCCGATCGTCATCCTCGACGAAGCGACGGCCGAGGCGGGCAGTGCGGGGGCGCGGGTGCTGGAGGCGTCCGCCGCGGCCGCGCTGCGAGGGCGCACCGGACTGGTGGTGGCGCACCGGCTGAGCCAGGCGGCGGCCGCCGATCGGATCGTGGTGCTCGACGACGGCCGGGTGGTCGAGTCGGGTACGCACGACGAGCTGGTCGCCGCAGGTGGGCGGTACGCGCGGCTGTGGACGGCGTGGTCCGGTCAGCGACAGTGACCAAGCTGTGCTGCGAGGGGAGCCACTCGGGACTTGACGTACATGTTTGGTTAGGCAAACCTGAGTTGCCTTTGCCCGATTCGACCTAAGGACCTGACGATGGATCGATCCCCGACCCGCCGACTCCGGCGTTTCGCCGGGTTGCTGACCTCGGCGCTGTTGGTCAGCGCCGCACTGGCCGGCTGCGGCAGCGAGGAAGCCCCCGCGGCGCCGACCGTCCCGGGTGCCGTCCCGGTCGAGCCCGCCGCCTTCCCGGTGACGATCGACCACAAGTACGGGTCGACCGAGATCAAGGCGGAGCCGAAGCGGATCGTCACGGTCGGGCTCACCGACCAGGACGCGTTGCTCTCCGTCGGCGTGGTGCCGGTGGCCACCAGCGAGTTCGTCGGCGAGTTCCCCGGCGCGATCGGCCCATGGGCGACGCAGAAGCTGAACGGCGCGCCGCTGCCCGAGGTGATGAAGGGCACCACCGACCCGCAGTTCGAGAAGATCGCCTCGCTGCGCCCCGACCTCATCCTCGGCCTCTACTCCGGGATGACCCAGGAGCATTACGACAAGCTGGCGAAGATCGCACCGACCGTGGCGCAGCCCAAGGAGTTCAAGGACTACGGCGTGCCGTGGCAGGAGAGCACCCGCCGGATCACCAAGGCCGTCGGCCGGGGCGGCGCCGGCGAGCAGATCATTTCCGAGGTCGACGCGAAGCTGGCCGCGGTCAAGCAGGCGCACCCGGAGTTCGCGGGCAAGAGCGCGCTGATGGCGACCACCTACCAGGGCTACTTCATCTACGGCAGTGAGGACCCGCGCTCGCGGGTGCTGGCGTCGCTCGGCTTTGTCCTGCCGCCGAACCTCGACCAGGTCATCGGCGACAAGTTCGGCGCGAACATCAGCCCGGAGCGCACCGACCTGCTCAACGTGGACGTGCTTTCGTGGATCGTCCCCGGGCTGGACGAGGGACGCGCGACCCTGGACAAGGACACGCTGTACTCGGGGATGCGCGTGGCGCAGGAGAAGCGCGAGGTGCTGATCGACGAGGCCAGCCCGTACGGCGCGGGCATCTCGTTCGTGTCGCCGCTGTCGGTGCCGTGGGTGGTCGACCGGCTGGTGCCGCAGCTGACCGCGGCAGTGGACGGCAACCCGGCCACCGAGGTCAAGCCCGTGACCTCCTGAGCCGGACCAGCCCGAACGCATCGAGCGGGGCACTGCTTGCGATCAGCGCAAGTGGTGCCCCGCTCGGCGTTTGCGCGGGTCAGCTAGGCAGGCCAAGTGTCCCGGCCAGCTGTCGAGGTCAGCGCAGGGAAGCTGGGCGCAGGTCGGTCCAGTTGGTCTCGACGTAGTCCAGGCACTCCTGGCGCGGGGCAGGTCCGAAGGCGACCGTCCAGCCGGCCGGCACCTCGGCGAACTCCGGCCACAGGCTGTGCTGCTGCTCCTCGTTGACCAGCACGGAGAACGTGCCGTCGGGGTTGTCGAAGGGGTTGCTCATCGGTTGTTCTCCTTAACAGGGGTTTCCGGGGAAGCCGCGGCCTCGGCCAGCACTTCGAGCAGCGATGCGGCGAGTTGCGCGGCGGTGTCGGCGTCGAACAGATCCGTGGCGTAGCTCAGGTAGCAGGAGACTTCGCCGGGGGCTTCGAAGAAGCTGAGCGTCAGGTCGGCGTTGGTGGTGCCGAGGCGGACGGACTCGTAACGCGCGCTCTGCCCGCTCAGCTCCAGCGCGGCGATGGCCTCGTGATGCACGAGCATCACCTGCGGTCCGCGCCAGCCAGGCACTTCGGCCAGCACGTCGGCGAACGCGGCGTCCTGGTGCTCGAAGGCGCTCAGGTCGGTTTCGCGCACTCGCGAGAGCAGCTCGGTGAAGCTGGGTTCGCCGCTGGTGTCGGTGCGGAGCACTACGGTGTTGAAGAAGCAGCCGACCAGGTCCGCGAGGCGGTCGTCCTCACGTCCGGCGACCAGTGCGCCGATGGGCAGGTCGGTTCCGGCGCCGAGCTTGGTGAGCAAGGTGGCCAGTGCCGCCTGCAGGACCATGAACATGCTCGTGCCGGTCTGCTGGGCGAGCGCGTCGATCGCGACGTGCAACTCCGGCTCGATGGTGAACTCGACGAAGTCTCCACGGCGGCTCGGTTCGGCGGGGCGCGGGCGGTCTGACGGCAAGGCCAGCTCGGCGGGGAGACCGCGCAGCACCTGGCGCCAGTAGCCGAGGTGCTTGCCGTCCTGCTCGTGTGCCCATCGGCTGTAGTCCGCGTAGCCGACCGGCAGGGGCGCGAACTCCGGGGCGCGCCCGGCCAGGCGTGCGGCGTAGGCGGTGTCGAGGTCGCGCAGCAGTGGCACGACCGACCATTCGTCGACGCCGACGTAGTAAGCGGTGAACAGGAGCGCCTGCTCGCCGGAATCCAACGGGACGAGGCGGAAGCGGGCGGGTGGCTCGGCGGTCAGGTCTCCGCCTTCGAGCACGAGGGACTCGAGGTCGCCGTGCGCGGTCTCGAGTACGCGGCCCGGGTCGCGGAGTCGCTGCCAGACTTCGCCGTCGACCTCCTCGAAGACGGTCGACAGCGGTTCGTGCCGGGTGAAGACGTCGCGCAGCGCCGCGTCGAGGGGGGCTTCGTCGAAGCCTGGCGAGCGCATGGCGAGCGCGATGTCATACCCCGGTCGCGGCCCGGCGGCGCGGTACTCGGTCCAGCGTTGGCGCTGGGCCGGAGCCAAGGGGACGCGCTCGGGTCGCGGTTGCGCGTGCAGGTCCGGGCGCCGGGCGGCACCCGCGCTCGCACCCTCACCCGCGCTCGCCAGCAGGTCGGCGAGGCCGGCCACGGTGGGCGCGTCGAAGACGTCGCGGATGCGCAGTTGCGAGCCGAGCTCCGCGCGGATGCGGGCGATCAGTCGCATGGACGCCATGGAGTGGCCGCCCAAGGCGAAGAAGTTGTCATGAAGGCCGACCCGCGGCAGGCCGAGCACCTCGGCGACCAGGGCGGCGACCGCTTCCTGGTCCGCGGTGACGGGCTGGTCGTCGCCCGCCAGCACCGAGAAGTCCGGGGCGGGCAGCGCGCGACGGTCCAGCTTGCCGTTCGGGGTGAGCGGCAGCGGGCCGTCGAGTTCGATCAGCAGTGAGGGGATCATGTACTCCGGCAGCAGGTCCGCCAGGTGGGCGCGCAGGCCGCGTTGGTCGACGGTCGCGGTCGCGGTCGCGGTCGGGACCAGGTAGCCGACCAGCCTGGCGACGTCGCCGGTCCGGTCGACGGTCACCGCGGCCTGGCCGATCGACGGGTGCCGGGTGAGCGCGGCGGCGACCTCGCCGGGTTCGATCCGGAAGCCGCGGATTTTCACCTGGTCGTCGACTCGGCCGAGGAAGTCGATGTTGCCGTCCGCACGCCAGCGCGCGCGGTCGCCGGTGCGATACATCCGCGAGCCGGGCGCGCCGAACGGGCAGGCGACGAACCGCTCGGCCGACAGCGCGGGGCGACCGAGGTAACCGCGGGCAAGGCCGCGACCGGCGATGTACAGCTCGCCGGCGACTCCCGGCGGTACGGGGCGCAGGTGCTCGTCGAGCACGTAGGCCGTGGTGTTCGGGTCGGGCACCCCGATGGGCACCGCGCCGGCCTGGCCGTGCTCGGCGCGCCATAGCGTGGAGTTGACCGTCGCCTCGGTGAGGCCGTAGGCGACCAGCAGGTTGAGCCGGTGTGCCCAGCGCTCGATCACGTCCGGGGGCACCACTTCGGTGCCGACCAGGATCGTCGAGCCGTCCGGCAGGTCGCAGTCCGGTGGCAGGGCCGAGACCAGCGAGGGCGGCAGGATCATGTGCGTGATCCGCCGTTCACGCAGGAAGTCGGTGAGTGCGGGGCCCGCGACGCGCACCTCGTCGGGCGCGATGACCAGGCGACCGCCCACGCACAGGGCCATGGTCAGCTCGAAGGCGGCGACGTCGAACCCGACCGACGCGAACTGCAGCACGCGGCTGTCCGCGGTCAGCCCCATACGGTCGATGGCGGTCGCGGCCAGGCTGGCGATGCCCTCGTGCGGGACCACTACGCCCTTGGGCCTGCCGGTGGAGCCCGAGGTGTAGATGACGTAGCAGGCGGAGTCGAGCTTGGCCGGGCCTGCGCCCAGCCCTGGTGCCGGAGTCGGCGTCGGCGGCAAGGCTGCGGTGTCGAGGTCGAGGCGCTGCACACCGTCGACCTCGGGGAGCTGGTCAGCTTGGGTCGCGACCACGAGCTGAGCACCGGAGTCGGCGAGCATGTACGCGATTCGGTCGCTCGGGTGCGCGAGGTCCAACGGCAGGTACGCGGCGCCGAGCTTGAGCACGGCGAGCACGGTCGCCACCATCTCGATCGACTTCGGCACCGCGACGCCGACCACGTCCTCCGGCCCGGTGCCGTGCTCGGCGAGCAGCCGCGCGATGCGGTCCGCCTGTTCGTCGAGCTGCCGGTAGGTCGTCGAACGCGCGCGGTCCACCACGGCGATCGCGTCCGGCGCGGTCCGCACCCGGCCGGTGAACAGCTCGGTCAGTGTCTCGGCGGGCACGTCCCGGTCGGTGGCGTTGAACTCGCGCAGCACCTGGTCGCGTTCGGCGGTGGTCAGCACCTCCAGCGAGCCGATCGGCAGGCGAGGTTCACTGCCGACCTGGTCGAGGAGGCGGACCAGACGGTCGGCCATGGCCGAGGCGGTGCTCGCGTCGAACCGCTCGGCCGAGTAATTCAGCTGCAGGGTCAGCTCCCCCGCATCCGGCCGATCGATCACCACAAAACCGAGGTCGAACTGCGAAACGCCGGTGTCGGCGTCGAGCCATTCCGTGGGCAGGCCCAGCACGTCGGGCTCACCGCCGGGGCGGTGGTGGTAGGCCACCATCACCTGGAACAGCGGGTTGCGCCCGGTCACGCGCTCCGGGTTCACCGTCTCGACGACCCGCTCGAACGGCAGGTCCTGGTGCTCGAACGCGGCGAACGACGCCTCCCGCACCCTCGACAGCACCTCGTCGAAGGCGGGGTCGCCGCTGAGGTCGGCCCGCAGGACGAGCGTGTTCACGAAGAAGCCGACCAGGTCCTCCAGCGCGGAGTCGTTGCGGCCGGCGATCGGGGCGCCGAGCGGGATGTCGGTGCCCGCGCCGAGCCGGTGCAGCAAGGTGGCGACCGCGGCGTGCGCCAGCATGAACATGCTCGCGCCCGACTCGGCGGCCAGCTCCCGCAACGGACGGGCGATCCGGTCCGGCACCTCGACGCGCAGCTTGCCACCGCGGCCCGTGGGCCGGGCTGGGCGCGGCCGGTCCGCGGGCAGGGCGATTTCCTCGGGAAGGTCACGCAGGGTCCGCGCCCAGAACTCGGCCTGCCGCTCACCGGAAGGTCCGCTCAGGAGCGCGTGCTGCCAGAGCGTGTAGTCCGCGTACTGCACGGGCAGCGGCGCCCAGTCCGGGGCCGCGCCGTCGAGCCGCGCTCGGTAGGCGGTCGCCAGGTCGGTGAGGAAGGGCCGGTCCGACCATTCGTCGGTGGCGATGTGGTGCAGCAGGATCGCCACCACGTGGTCCTCGGCACCGAGGCGCAGCACGTCGACCCGGATCGGCACCTGAGTACCGAGGTCGAACGGGCGCCGGACCAGCTCGTCGACGTCCGGCACCTCGGCCACGTCGCGCACCACGAACTGCGGCTCGGGATCCTCCAGGACCAACTGGTGTGGCTCGCCGTCCTGCTCGGGGAACACCGTGCGCAGCACCTCGTGCCGCTGCATGACGTCGCGAAGCGCGAGGCGGAGGGCGTCCACATCGAGCGCGCCGGTCAGCCGGATCACCAGCGGGAAGTTGTAGCCAGCGCCGCCGCCCATGCGGTCCAGCAGCCAGAGCCGCTGCTGAGCCGAGGACAGCGGCACCAGAGCAGGACGCTCGGCGGGCTCGATCGCCGGCCGCTCCGAGGTGGCGCCGGTGCGCAGGGCCAGGTCGGCGGGGGTCGGTGCTTCGAACAGATCGCGGATGGCCAGCTCCGCTCCGAGGTCGGTGCGCGCCCGGCTGATCAGCCGGGTGGCCAGGAGCGAATGCCCGCCGAGGTCGAAGAAGTTGTGTTCGACGCCGACCTCGGGCAGGCCGAGGACCTCGGCGAAGAGTGCGCACAGCACCTCCTCGGCGTGGGTCTCCGGCGCTCGCGACTCGGTGAGCCGCACGGCCGGGTCCGCCTCCGGGAGGGCTTTGATGTCGAGCTTGCCGTTGTCGGTGAGCGGAAGTTCGTCGAGCACGACCAGCGCCGACGGCACCATGTAGTCGGGCAGGCTCTGCTTCAGGTCGGCACGCAGTTTCGCGACGAGCGCCCCGGTGTCGCGTGCGGCGGACGGGTCGTTGGCAAGCTCGGCGGCACCGCTGGGCCGGTACAGCCCGCTGGTCGGGCCGGGCCGCAAGGTGAAGACCGCCTCGAAACCGCCCTCCGACCAGGTGGTGTGCACTTGATAGCCGAGCGAGGTGCCCAGCTCGTGCACGTCCTCCTGCTCGACCGCGCCGGCTTCGAGGCGCGCGTCCGGGATCGGGCCGACGCGGACAGCATCGGGGCCCTCGTGCAGTCCACGGAAGGCATCGGTGCCCTCGCGCAGTCGCTCCCGCAGCCACGTGACATCGCGCCACGGTTCCCGCGGCACCCCCGACAGGTCCACCGTCGAGGCAGGCTCCCGCCTCAGGACCACGTCGTACCGGTACCGGCTCAGTTCGTTGTGGTGCCGAGCGCGCTTGGTCCGGATCTCGGCTCGTACGCCGGGGGCTTGGTCCTCGAGCGTGGCGAAGTAGTCGGGGTCGAGCAACAGTTCCTTCTCCGTCGCGGCGCTCAGCCGCAAGTTCCGCACGTCACCGACGAACAAAGCGCCCCCGGGCGCGAGCAGGTCGAGCGCACCGGTGAGCACGCGGGTCAGGTAGTCCGCGCTCGGGAAGTACTGGACGACCGAGTTGATCACGATCGTGTCGAACCGACCGGCGGGCAGACCGTCCAGCTCGTGCGCCGGTTGGCAGCGCAGGTGCACCCTCGCGGCCAGGTCCGGGTCGGCCGCCAGCTCCAAGCGCAGCTTCTCGATCACCGGCGCCGCGAAGTCGGTGCCCCAGTACTCCTCGGCCCGCGGCGCGAGCTGCCCGAGCAGCAGTCCGGTGCCGACCCCGATCTCCAGCACGCGACGCGGCCGCAGCCCGGCGATCCTGGCGACGGTGGCCTGGCGCCACTCACGCAGCTGCTCCGGCGGGATCGACCGGCCGTCGTCGCTGGAGTCCCGGTCCTCCTCGAAGACCGGGATCTCGCTGTACCTGTCGGAGTAGGCGTCGGCCCGCGCCTCAGCGGTCGGCTGCGCCGGGACGACGTAGCCGACCAGGCGCTTGAGCCCCGGCGCCGACGGGTCGGGGCGCGCGATCACCGCCGCGTGCGCCACCTCGTCGAATCCCGTGAGCACGGATTCGATCTCGCCCAGCTCGACGCGGTAACCCCGGACCTTGACCTGGTCGTCGGTGCGGCCCAGGAAGTCGATGATGCCGTCCGGGCGGCGGCGGACCAGGTCGCCGGTCCGATACATCCGGCCGCCGACAGCGCCGAACGGGTCCGCGACGAACCGCTCCGCGGTCAGCGCCGGGCGTCCGAGGTAACCGCGCGCGAGCCCGGCACCGCTGATGTACAGCTCACCGGCCACACCGTCCGGCACGGGCCGCAGCCACGGATCGAGGATGTACGCATCGGTGTTCCAGATCGGCCCGCCGACCGTCGGTGTGTTGCTGTCGGTGGTGCCGCCACCGAGCGTGTTGATCGTGTACTCGGTCGGGCCATACAGGTTGTACCCGTAGGTGTCCTCGGTTTCGAGCAGCCGCGACCACACCTGCTCGGACACGGCCTCGCCACCCAGCAGCACCAGCACCGGCCGGTACCTGCCCTCGCCCCGCTCCAGCAGCCCCTGCTCGAACAGCAGGTGTGCGTAGGTGGGCGTGACGTTGACGACGTCGATGCGGTGAGTGTCGCAATAGGACACCAAGGCTTCGGCGTCGCGGCGCAGTTCCTCGTCGCAGATGTGCACCTCGTGGCCCTCGACGAGCCAGAGCAGTTCTTCCCACGACATGTCGAAACCGAACGAAACGGTGTGCGCGATCCGCAGCCGTCGTCCGCCGGCACTGGCCACCGCCGGGCCGAAGATGGCCTCCTGGTGGTTCAGCTGCATGTTGGTCAGCCCGCGGTACGGGGTGACCACACCCTTCGGCCTGCCGGTCGAACCCGAGGTGTAGATGACGTACGCCGGGTGCTCCATGCGGTCCGCGCGATCCCGCTCGAATCCAGGGCGCTCCACATCGGACAGTGCGTGGCCCGGGTACGCGGACTGGTCGATTTCGTCGAGGACCAGCCAATCCCGGGCTTCACCGGTGGCGAGTCGCGTGGCTCGCACGCCGGAAGTGGTGACCACGCACCACGGCGAGGCGTCCTCCAGCATCAACGCGAGCCGGTCGGCCGGGTAGTCCAGTTCCAGCGGCAGGTAGGCGGCGCCGGTGCGCAGCACCGCGAACAGGGCCACCACCATGTCGATCGACCGCGGCAGCCCGAGCGCCACCACGCGCTCCGGACCGGCACCGTGCGCGAGCAGCAGCCGTGCCATCCGGTTGATCCTGGTGTCCAGCTCGGCGTACGACAGGACCTCGTCGCCGAAGACCAGCGCGGTCGCGTCCGGCGTGCGCAAGGCTTGCGATTCCAGGAAATCGGCCACGGTGTCGCGCGGCAGTTCGTGTCGCTTGCCGGACCAGGACGCCTCGAGTTCCCGCCGTCGCTCCGCGGTGGGCGCGCCGAGCGTCCCGACCCGCGCGGACAGGTCGCCGATCATTTCCCTGACCAGCGCGGTGAACCTGTCGAGCAACGCGGTCGCGGTCGCCGCTTCGAGTACATCGTCGCGATAGGACAGTGTCACCCGCATCCGCTCGCCGGGCGTGAGCACCAGCGTGAGCGGGTAGTGGGTGGCGTCGAAGTTGGCCAGCGCGGTCACCCCGTGCCGGGAGCGCAGTGCATCGAAGCGTTCCTCGCCATCGGTGTTGCGCAGCGCAAAAAGGCTGTCGAAGAGCTGGCGGTGTCCGGATTCCGCCTGCACCACACCCAGACTCATGAACTCGTACGGGTTGAGCGCCATCCGTTCGCTCTGGAGCCGCCGGAGCAGGTCCGCGACCCGCTCGGCCGGATCCAGCGTGACGCGCACCGGCACGGTGTTCAGGAACAGGCCGACGATCGACTCGATGTCCGGCACCCCGGTCGGCCGACCGGCCACGGCCGCACCGAAAACCACGTCGTCCCGGCCCAGCACCTCGGCGAGTACCAAAGCCCACGCGGCATTCAGCACGCTGTTCATCGTCACGCCGTGCAGCCGCGCCTGTTCGCGCAGCCGATCGGTCTCGTCGGCGGTGAACTGCGCGTCCAGATTCGTCGGCGTCGCTGGGTCGCGCGGGCGCTCCGCCGGGCCGATCAAGGTCGGCTCTTCGAGCCCGGCCAAGGCTTGCCGCCAGGCCGCGGCGGCCTCCTCGATGTCCTGGTTTTCCAACCACGCCAGGTAGTCGCGATAGGACCCGGGCGTGGGCAGTGCGGTGTCCAGCGAGTCGTACAAACCCAGCAGTTGCTCGATGAACAACCAGGCCGACCAGCCGTCCCACAGCAGGAAGTGGCGGTGCAGTACCACGCGGTCGCGGCCGTCGCCGAGCCGGACAAGCAGCACGCGAAACAGCGGCGGGGCGCTGAGGTCGAACCGCTTGACGCGGTCCTCGGCCATCAACGCGGCCAGGCGTTCGGCTTCCTCGTCCTCGGACAGGCCGGAAAGGTCCACTTCGGACACCGGCGGCTCGGCGCCGGCGAGCACGAACTGCACTGGCCCGGAGAGACCTTCGCTGGTGAACCCGGCGCGCAGGCTGGCGTGCCGGGCCAGCAAGGTGGCGCAGGCGGCTCGCAGGCGGTCGAGATCGATGCGCCGGTCGAAGTCGATCGCTTCCTGCACGGTGTAGACGTCGATGCCGGAGCTGTCGTAGGCCGAATGGAAGAACAGGCCTTCCTGCAACGGGGACAACGGCCAGACCTCGGCCACCGGGCCTGGGCTGGTACGCCGAACCCGCGCCATTTCCAGCTCGGTCAGCGAGAGCAGCTCGACCTCGTGATCCACAGTGGACCCGTCGGCCACGGTGGCGTGCGCGGCCAGCGCGGCCGGGGTGCGCCGCGTGAACACGTCGCTCGGACTGAGCGCCAGACCGGCCGCGCGTGCCCGGCTGGACACGCTGATCGACGAGATGCTGTCCCCGCCGAGCAGGAAGAAGTCGTCGTCGGCGCCCACTTCGGCCAGGCCGAGCACGTCGGCGAACACCTCGGTGAGCAGCCGTTCGCGGGCCGTTTCCGGCGCCCTCTTGCTGGTGCCGCGCTGTTCTGGGGCGGGAAGTGCGGCGGTGTCGAGCTTCCCACTCGGCGTCAGAGGCAACTCGTCGAGCGCCACGAACGCGCTCGGGATCATCGGCGCGGGCAGCATTTCCGCCAGTTCGGCGGGTAACGCGTCCGGGGCGGCCGAGCCCACCAGGTAGGCGACCAGCCTGCCGTCCTTGGCGATCACCGCCGCCCTGGTGATGTCGGGCCGGGCGACCAGCGCCGCCTCGATCTCGCCCAGTTCGATCCGGTTGCCGCGGATCTTCACCTGCCGGTCGGTGCGGCCCAGGTAGTCGATCACCCCGTTGTCCCGCCGCGAAACCAGGTCGCCGGTGCGGTACATCCGCGCACCGGGCTCACCGAACGGGTCCGCGACGAACCGGCTCGCCGTCAGATCGGGACGCGCGTGGTAACCCCGCGCCAACTGGACACCGGCGAGGTACAGCTCCCCCGGCACACTGTCCGGCACGGGCCGCAACGCCGAGTCGAGCACGTACAGCCGCGTGTTCCACACCGGACGTCCAATGGGGACAGTGGTGTCCGAGGCGCCGTCGAACGGCTGGTAGGTGACGTCGACCGCCGCTTCGGTCGGACCGTACAGGTTGTGCAGCGGCACGCTGGTCAGCGCGTCCCAGCGGAACGCGGCGGCACCGGGCAGCGCCTCACCGCTGGCGAACACGCGGCGCAGGCTCACCGCCCAGCTCGGATCGGCGGTCACCTCGTCGGCGGCGAGGAAAGCCGCCAGCATCGACGGCACGAAGTGCATCGTGGTGACGCCCCGCGTGCGGACCAGCTCCGCGAGATAGGCCGGATCGCGATGGCCGTCCGGCCGGGCGAACACCACGGCGGCGCCCTCGCACAGCGGCCAGAAGAACTCCCACACCGACACGTCGAAGCTCGAGGGGGTCTTCTGCAGCACCCGATCGTCGCTGGTCAAACCGTATTCGTACTGCATCCACGTGAGCCGGTTGACGATCGCGCGGTGGGTGACGAGCACGCCCTTGGGACGACCCGTGGAGCCGGAGGTGTAGATCAGGTACGCCGGGTTGTCCGGCCCGGCTGGCACACCATCGACCGGCGCGACGTCCGGACCGTCGACCGGCACCGGTTCGATCTCGCCGACCTGCTCACCCGTGGTGACAACCAGGCGCGCACCGGAATCTTCCAGCATGAACGAGATGCGCTCGGCCGGGTAGTCCGGATCGACCGGCAGGTACGCGGCGCCGGACTTGAGCACGCCCAGCAACGCGACCATCAGCTCGGCGGATCGCGGCACGGCGACCGCCACGACCTGCTCGGGACCGGCGCCACGAGCACGCAGCCGGTTCGCCAGCGACTCCGCACGCCGGTCGAGTTCCGCATAGGACAGTTCGGCGTCCTCGGCGATCACGGCGGTGGCGTCCGGCGTCCGCGAAACCTGGTCCGCAAACGCTTGCACCAGCGTCTTTTCCGGGATCTCCCGCATGGTCGCGTGCCGTGCGTCGATGCGCGCGCGTTCGTCTTCCGACAACAGCAAGACCCTGGCGACCAGCTGGTCCGGATCGGCGGCGACGGCCTCCAGTACCCGGACAAAGCGGGCCGCAAGCGTTTGCGCCTGCTCGGGAGCGAGGCGTGCGGCGTCGTACTTCAGGCTGAACTCGAGCCGCTGTCCCGGCGCGACGATGAGCGCGACCGGGTAGTGCACGGCGTCGACGATCTCCACATCGGACACTCGCAGCGTGCCGCCGGCGGCACCGGCCTGCGGATAGTTCTCGACGACAACGAGCGTGTCGAACAGTTCGCCCTGCGCACCGGTCATCCGCTGCAGCTCGGACAGGCCGAGGTGCTGGTGGTCCAGCAACGCGGCTTGCTCCCGTTGCAGCCTGGTCAGCGTTTCGGCGAGGGTGTCGCCAGGCGCGTACCGGAACCGCAGCGGCACGGTGTTGATGAACAGCCCCACCGCGGACTCGATGCCCTCGACTTCGGCGCCGCGGCCCGAAACCGTGCTGCCGAACACCAGATCGTCACGGCCGGTGAGCTGCCCGAGCAGCAGGCCCCAGGCGCCGTGCAGCACAGTGCCCACGGTCAGTCCGCGCTCGCGGGTCTTACTCACCAGGCGGCTGGTGGTGCGCTCGCTCAGCTGTAGGTGCACCTTTTCCGACTGCCTGCGGTCGCCTTCGCGCACGGCGGGCACCAGTTGCGTCGGTTCGTCCACTCCGGACAGCGCGAGTCGCCAGGCTTCGCGGGCGGCTTCGTGATCGCGGCCGGCGAGCGCGGCGAGGTAAGCGCGCCGGGAACTGACCGGCGGCAGCTCGGCGGGCGTCGCGTACCGGGCGAGCAGTTCGCGAACCATCACCACCACGGACCAGCCGTCCGCGATGATGTGGTGGAACGTGATCGCGAGCCTCGTGCGTTCACCTCGGATCAGCGTCGCGCGCAGGAGCGGCGGGCGTTCGAGATCGAATGGTGTCGTCCGGTCCTCGGCGAGTTCGTCGTCGGAATCCACTTCACGCCAAGGAAGTTCGGCGTTCGCGGCGACGAGCTGCACAACTTGGCCATCTTCTCGCTGCCGGAAACCGGAACGCAGCGAGCCGTGCCGATCGAGCAGGTCCTGCGTGGCGCGGCGCAGCGCGTCGGCGTCGACCGGGCCGTCGAGGTCGAAGATTTCCTGGATGGTGTAGATGTCGCCGGCGTCCGGGTCGAACCGCGCGTGGAAGAAGAACCCTTCCTGCAACGGAGTTACCGGCAGGACTTCCTCGACCTCATCGAACCCGGCCAGCTCGTCCTGGTCCAGCTCGATCGGCGCGATCTCCGGTTCCGGCACGGCCTCGCCGGTTTTCGCGACCGCCACACCCGCGAGCTTTTCGACCGTGCGGTGGCTGAAAACCTGCCGGGGCGTGACCTCCAGGCCGAGCCGGGAAGCACCGAGCACCAACCGGATCGAGGTGATGCTGTCGCCGCCGAGCATGAAGAAGTCGTCCTCGATGCCCACCGTTTCGAGGCCGAGCACCTCCGCGTAAAGTTCGCACAGCAGGTGCTCACGCGGGGTGCGCGGCGCGCGGCCGGTGCTCAGCGCACCGAAGTCGGGCATCGGGAGCGCGGCGCGGTCGAGCTTGCCGTTGGTCATGATCGGCAGGCTTTCCAGTGCCACGAACGCCGATGGCACCATGTACGCGGGCAGCCTGTCCTCGACGTAGCCGCGCAGAGCCTTCATCAATACGCCCGCGTCGCGGAAAGTCGCGGGAGTGTTGGCATACGCGGCCAACTCGCGGAATTCGCCGCTCGCCGGGCGGTAAACAGGACCTGGCTGCGTGCCGGGCGCGGTCAGCACGGCGTCGAACTCACCGTTCAGGGCGTCACCGGACCAGGTCAGCGCGATCTCGTAACCGGCTTCCGCGGCCAGCGCGGCTACGGCCTCAGGGTCGACACCGGTAATCGGCTCATCGCCACCATCGACTGCTTGCAGGGCAGCAAGATCCGGCGCCAAACGAGCGTTCGGCACGCCTGTAACGCGAAGACTTTCCGGCTTCTCCGCGGACAAACGCTCGCGCAGCGCTTCGAGACCAGGCCAGTGGCATTCCACTGTAGACTTGAGATCTTCTTGAGGCGTCACGCTCAGCACGACGTCGTAGCGGTGCCGGCTCAGTTCGTTGTCGTAGGTCGCGCGCTTGAGACGCACGTCGGCGGCACCGCCGAGTTCAGCGGCCAGCGCGGGGAAGAAGTCGGGATCGAGAAGGAGTTCGCCTTCCCAGGCCACGGCCGCGTCGACCGCGACGCGGGAGGCCTGCTCACCGTGCCGTTCCACCTCGACGGCCGCACGCAACGCACGCAAAGTCCGCAGGTTCCGGATGTCACCGAGGAAAACGGAGCCGCCAGGGGCGAGCAAACCCACCGCCTGGCGCACCACGTCGGCCAGGTACCCGGCGCTCGGGAAGTACTGCGCCACCGAGTTGATCACCACGGTGTCGAAGAAACCCGAAGGCAGACCGGAGAAGTCGTGGGCGGGCTGGGCGCGGAGTTCGACCTTCTCCGCGAGTTCACCGGTCAAACGCTGCCCGAGCACGGAAATGACCTCTTCGGACAGATCGAGGCCCCAGTACTTTTCGCAGTCCGGTGCGACCTGCGACAGGATCAGTCCACTTCCGACACCGATCTCCAACACGCGCTTCGGCCGAAGGTCGCGGATTCTGTCCACTGTGGCCTCACGCCACGACCGCATGTCCTCCAGCGGCAGCGCTTCCCCATCGTAGGTGCTGTTCCAGCCGCTGAAGCCTTCGTCGTCCTCGACAGAGTAGAGCAGTTCGTGCAGGCCCTTCCACTGGCTCACCTGCGCCAGCTCGGTTTCCTCGTTCTGCTCGCTCTTTTCCGGCACGACGTAGGCGACGAGGCGCCGGTCGCCTGGCTTCACCTCGCGGGGCACCACGGCCACCCGGCCGACGGACTCGTGCTCGGACAGCACGGACTCGATCTCGCCGGGTTCGATGCGGTGTCCGCGGATCTTGACCTGGTGGTCGGCGCGGCCCAGGAAGTCGATGTTGCCGTCGGCGCGCCAGCGGGCCCGATCGCCCGTGCGGTACATGCGGTCGCCGGGGCCGCCGAACAGATCGGCGACGAACCGTTCGGCGGTGAGGCCGGGGCGTCCGGCGTAACCGCGCGCGAGTCCGCGCCCGGCAACGTAAAGCTCGCCCTCGACGCCGACCGGCACCGGGCGCAGGTGGTCGTCCAGGATGTAGCAGCGGGTGTTCGGGTCCGGCCTGCCGATCGGCACCGGGCCGGACCGGTCCGGTTCGGCGAGCCAGAGAGTGGAGTTCACCGTGGCTTCGGTCAGGCCGTACGCCGCGACCACACGAAGGCGCCGCGACCAGCGCGCGATCAGTTCGGGCGGCACGGTTTCGGTGCCGACGACGAGCACCGCGCCTTCGGGCAGTTCGCACTCCGGCGGCAGCGCGGCCACCAGCGAAGGCGGCAGGATCATGTGCGTGGCGCCGTTTTCCGCGATGTAGTCGGTCAGCTCCGGACCGGGAACGCGGCGGTGCGACGGAACCAGGACCACCCGGCCGCCCACGCACAGCGACATCACCAGATCCCAGACGGTCACGTCGAACCCGACCGACGCGAACTGCACCACGCGGCTGTCCGGGCCGATGCCGAGGCGGTCGGTGGCCGTGACGATCAGGCTGCCGATGCCGTCGTGGGAGAGCACCACGCCCTTGGGCAGGCCGGTGGAGCCGGAGGTGTAGATGACGTACGCCGCCCTGTCCAGCTCATGTGGACTGTCCACATCGGCGTCGGAGAGTGTTTCGAGGCCCAGCGCCGGATCGTCGAGCAGGATCGGCTCGGCCCCGGCAGGCAGTTCCCCGGCAAGATCCACTGTGGACAGGACCTGCCCGGCACCGGAGTCGGCGAGCATGTAGGCGAGGCGGTCTTCGGGATGGTCCAGGTCGAGCGGCAGGTACGCCGCGCCCGCCTTCATCACCCCGAGTAACGCGATCACCAGCAAGGGGGTGCGCGGCAGCGCGACACCGACCACGTCCTCCGCTCCGACACCGCGCTGCCGGAGCAACCGGGCCAGGCGGTTCGCGGCGGCGTTCAGCTCGCGATAGGTGAGGCGGTCGTCCTCACACACCAGCGCGATCGCGTCCGGAGCGCGGCGCGCCTGCGCCTCGAAAGCGACCGGCCAGGTCAGCTCGGGCACGTCGCGCTCGTCGCGACCGAACTCGGTGATGAGCCGGGTCAGCTCCGCATCGGACCTGCCCGGCTCGGTGAACTGCCCGGTCACCTGGTTCCGGCCCCGGTACCCGCGTATTCCGGCTTGGGTGCGGCCGTGCGACGTGCCAGCAGTGAATCCAGGATCTCGCCGACGCGCACCGCGGTGTTGGACAACAGCGAAGAGGTGATGCCGTGCGAGTGCTCGGTGCCGCCCTGCAGGTAGATGCCGCCGCGCACCTCGTCGGCGGTCCGCAGCCGGTAGTCGCGCTCGATCTGCAGCCTGCCGTCGTGGTCGCGGCGGCAGAATTCGGCCAGGTCACCGAGCAGCGGCGTCGGGTCGGCGGGCTGGTACCCGGTGGAGTAGACGACCACGTCGGCGTCGAGCACGGTCTGCTCGCCGGTGGTCAGGGTGGCGATCGTGGCGCGTACGCCGTCCGGGGTTTCGGTCACCTCGACCGGGCGGGACACGTTGAACATGCGCAGCCGCTCCACGCCGAGCACCTTCTCCTGGTAGACGCGGCGGTACAGCTCGTCGATCAGGTCGAGGTCGACGGCGGAGTAGTTGGTGTTGGCGTGGTAGCCGACGAGGCGCTGCTTGAAGGCTTCCGGCGAGTCGTAGAAGTGGTCGACCGCCTCCGGGTCGAAGATCCGGTTAGCGAAGGAGCTGTCGTCGGCCGGGCTGTAGCCGTAGCGCGCGAACACCGAGCACACTTCGGCGCGCGGGAAGCGCTCGTGCAGGAAGGCGGTGACCTCGGCGGCGCTCTGCCCGGCACCGACCACCACGAACCGGGACGGGTCGGCGGCTTCGAGCTTCTCCACCCGGTAGAGCAGTTCGTGGTTGTGCCAGATCCGCTCGCTGGGCACCACGCCCTCGGGCAGGTTGGGGCGCAGACCGGTGCCGATGGCCAGGTTGCGGGCACGGAACACGGACTCCTCACCCGCCTGGGTGCGCACGCGCACGTCGAAGTAGGTGACGGCGTCACCGTCGGTGACGGGCTCGATGGCGACCACGTCGCTGTCGTAGGCGACCAGGTCGTCGACCTTCGCCGCACACCACTCGAAGTAGTCGTGGAACTCGATCCGCAACGGGAACAGGTTCTTGTGGTTGATGAAGTCGACCAGCCTGCCCTTGGCGTGCAGGTAGCTGAGGAAGCTGAACTCGCTGGTCGGGTTGCGCATGGTGGCCAGGTCCTTGAGGAAGGAGACCTGCATGGTCGCGTCCTCGATCAACATGCCGCGGTGCCAGCCGAACCGCGGCTGGCGCTCGAGGAACTGCGCCGTCACCGGCTCCCCGGGGCCCGCGTTGTACTCGGCGAGGGCGATCGCGAGGGCGAGGTTCGACGGACCGAAGCCGACCCCGACGAGGTCGTAGACCGGGATCTGCGGTGCGGCGTGCGTCGTTCCCGTCTCTGGCATACCTGTCCCATTTCCAGCGGCTGGTGGCCGCGACCTCGGCGTAATACGGCGCTTACCTAGGGGACCCTAACCTAACTTAGGCGAGGCTTTACTAGTACGTTCGTGGGTGATGTACCTCTCCGCTCGACACGGTTGCAAACTTTAGGCAAGGCTTGCTTAACTGCCCCGGTTTGCGCAGCAGCCGACCTGAGGAGCCCCATGCGTGTAGCGATGTTCGGGTACCAGACCTGGGGGCATCGCACCCTCGAAGCCCTGCTCTCCGGTGGGCACGAGGTCGTGCTGGTGGTGACGCACCCGAAGAGCGAGCACGCGTACGAGAAGATCTGGTCCGATTCGGTGGCCGACCTCGCCGAGGCCAACGGCATCCCGACGATCCTGCGCAACCGGCCGGACGACGAGGTCGTGCGCAGGCTGACCGAGGTGGCGCCGGACCTGATCGTGGCGAACAACTGGCGCACCTGGCTGCCGCCGGAGATCTTCGACCTGCCGCGGCACGGCACGCTCAACGTGCACGACTCGCTGCTGCCCGCCTACGCCGGCTTCTCCCCGCTGATCTGGGCGCTGATCAACGGCGAGCCGGAGGTCGGCGTGACCGCGCACATGATGGACGCGGACCTCGACGCCGGGGAGATCGTGTTGCAGCGGGCGATCCCGGTGGGGCCGAAGGACACCACGACGGATCTGTTCCACCGCACGGTCGACCTGATCGGGCCGATCGTGACCGAGTCGCTGTCGATGATCGAGAACGGCACGGTGCAGCCGGTCAAGCAGGACCGGTCGAAGGCGAGCTTCTTCCACAAACGGGCCATCGAGGACAGCCGGATCGACTGGACCTGGCCCGCGGCCGACATCGAGCGCCTGGTGCGCGCGCAGTCGGACCCGTACCCGAACGCTTTCACCTACCACCGGGGCGCGCGGCTTCGGATCGTTCGGGCTTCGGTCTCGGAGGGACGGTACGGCGGGACGCCGGGCCGCATCTTCATTCCGGAAGGCGATGGCGTGGTGATCGTCGCCGGCGCCGATGCGCGGACGGGACGCAACCACGGGCTCGTGATCGAACGGGTGCGCACCGAAGACGACCAGGAACTCGCGGCCGGCGACTACTTCCGGACCATGGGTGGATATCTGACCGGACAACCCTGATTCTACTCCGGGGCGCTCGGGTGGCCGGTGGTTTGTCCACAGGGGACGGGTTATCCCCAGGGGGTCGCTGACCAGGCCTTTTGGCCGGGGGTGGCGGGTAGGATGGTGATAGGGGCCGCCCCCTGGGAGGGTGGGGGGCTGTCCTGGGGCTTGGCTTGCTGCGTTGCAGCGGGGGGCTGGGCGGGGTTTGCGTGTGGATCTCTGTTGGGGGTGTTTGTCAGGGATCCGGCGGGGGATTGTGGACTTGGTGGTCTGGGTTAAGGCCGGACTCGGCGATGCTGGTGTTGCGCGGCTCTCGTGTTGAGAGTGGGATTCGGCTGTTTGAATGCGCGCGTGAGTGTGGAAGCGTGTGCCCGAGTGTGAAGCTTGCTGCCTCTTGGCTGTCTGATCGCGGGTTGTTCCTTGAGCGCGAGACTTGGAGTGTTCGCGTCTGGGACTTGGATGTTCGAGCGTGGAACTTGGGGACTCGAGCGTTGGGCTTGGATGTTCGAGCGTGAGGCGCGCTGACTGCGTGGGGTCGCTGATTGGGTGGGCCCGGTTGGGCACGTGGGCTTTGGCAATCGGGCGCGGGGCGGCGGGCTGATGTGCGGTGGCGGGCCCGGTGGGGTGGCGCTGAGTATCGGGGGGGCGGGCTCGGCGCGGTGACGGGCTGAGCGTGAAGTGACGGACTCGTTTGTGGAGTAGCGGGCTCGGCGAGGTGGCGCGCTCGTGCGTGGCAAGGCTCGCGCGTGGCAAAGGCTCGCGCGGGCACAAGGCTCGTGTGGGCGAAGGCTCGTGTGGGCGAAGGCTCGTGTTGGGCACAAGGCTCATGGGCCCGGCCACTGGGCGGGGGAATGGGTATGCGCTCCCCTGGATAGCGAGCAAAACCCACCCACCAGTACCCCGTGGGCGGCGGAAAATTCCCGTCCCCGGGAAACCACGGGCAGTCCGGGCGACACGGCCCGCCAGGGAATGTTCCCGACTGCATGTTGCATATTCGCCCGCCCATTGTTGCCATTACTCGACCGGGGAAGTGAGATGGCCGCGCCGTTCCGGCGGAGGTATGCTCCCCCGCGTTCTCGCGCACGGGAACAGGGCATACCGGTGCATGGGGTTGAGGTGGTCTGGGTGACTTCAGGGAAGATCCTGCGGTTCGACGAAGTGCGGGGATACGGCTTCATCGCGCCGGACGAGGGTGGCGAAGACGTATTCATGCATGCGAATGACCTTCGCGACGAAAAGCATCTGTTCCAGCCCGGAATGACGGTCACCTTCGACGTCGAGGACGGCGGCCGCGGGCTCAAGGCCTCCAACGTGCACCTCGCCGATCGCGAAGCCGCGGCGGCCGCGGCCCGTCAAGGGGACCAGTCCGCCCGCGCACCGCGCGTGGTCGAGGACGGACTGGCCGACCTGCTCTCCCAAAGCGAGTTCCGCCAGGAACTCACCGAAGCCATGCTGGAGACCGCGCCCACCCTCACCGGCTCCCAGATCGTGCTGCTCCGCCGCAAGATCGTGCAGCTGGCCCAGTCGCACAACTGGGTGGAACGCTGAACCTCACACCCGCTGCAGGCCCTTCGTCCCGGCCTGCACCACATAACTGCGGTCCGCGGTGATCAGCGCCTTCGCCGGATCCAGCTCCAGCGCGCTCGAAACCCGCATGAAATCCGCTCGCATTTGCCCCGGCGTGGTGGTCACCCGCACATAACCCCGCTCCCCCAGGCAGTACTTGACGTGCGGGTTGTGCGAGAGCCAGGTCGAACTCGGCGGCGACGCACCCACGCTGTTGCTCGTCACCGACGTGGTCACCAGCTCGGAACCGACGATCGGGTCGCTGTGGTCGTAGTAGTCCTGCCGCAGATCCGCCGCCCAGTGCCGGTGCACGTCACCGGTCAGCACGATCGGGTTCGGCACCTTACGATCCACCCAGCCCTTGGTGATGCGGTCCCGCGATGCCGCGTAACCGTTCCACGAATCGGGTGATTCGCAGGTGTCCTTTTTGCCGTCGCCGTCACGCTGCGCGAAGAAGACCTGCTGTCCCAGGAAGTCCCACGTAGCCGGGTGCGTCTCGAACGACTTCAGCAGCCACTGCTCCTGCGCGCTCCCGGTCAGCGTGCGGCTCGGGTCGCGCATCGTGGTGCAGCCCTGCGCGTCGGTCGCCTGCACACTCCGGTACTGCCGCGTGTCCATCAGGTGGAAGCGCGCCAGATTGCCCCAGATGTACTGCCGGTACAGCTGGATCGACGCCCCGTTCGGCTTCGCCGTCGAGCGGATCGGCATGTTCTCGTAGAACGCCTGGAAGGCCGCGGCCTTGCGCGCGGTGGCGGCGGGCGTGGTGCTCGAGTTCCAGTTGTTCACCACCTCGTGGTCGTCGAAAACCACCATCCACGGCGCCGCCGCGTGCGCGGCTTGCAGGTACTGGTCGGTCTTGTGCTGCGCGTGCCGTGCCCGGTAGTGGCCGAGCGTGGTGGTCTCCGCGGTCAGCGCCATCGCGCGCACCCGCGGCACCGAAGCGTTGGTGGACGGCTTCTCGTACATGTAGTCACCGAGGAAGAGGACCAGGTCCGGGTTGTCGGCGGCGATGCCGCGGTGCGCGTGGTACCAGCCCTCCTCCCAGTGCTGGCACGACGCCATGCAGTACTTCAGCTGGTTGACCGCGGCGCCCGCGGCCGGTGCGGTCCTGGTCCGGCCCACCGGCGAGATGAAGCCCTCCGACTTGAACCGGTAGAAGTAGGCGCGCGCCGGGTCCAGGCCCTTCGGCTCGACGTGCACGCTGTGCCCCACCGCCCGGCTGGTGGCCACGGTGCCCTTCTGCACCACCGAGCCGAACGCCTGGTCGGTGGCGATTTCCCAGTCCACGTTGTACGTCGCGTCCGGCATTCCGCCGTAACCGTCCTGGTTCAGCGGAGCCGGCGCGAGTCTCGTCCACAGCACCACGCTGTCCGGCAGCGGATCACCCGAAGCCACGCCCAGCTGGAACGGGTCGTGGAGGGCAGGCGCGGCGATCCGGGTCCGGGTGCTCGCCCACGAGGGCACCGACGCGGCGGTGGCGAACGACCCGGCGGCAGCGAGGCCGCCGAGCAGCACCAGCCGCCGATTCACCTGAGTCATGGCAGAGTCCTCCTGCGGTAGGAAGTTCGGGAGAAAAGAAAAAGATCAAGCAGCGAAGTCGGTGATGCCGTTGCTGCAGGCTTCGAGCACGGGGCTGGTGGCGGAGTAGTTCGCGACGCAGACCTTGTAGTGCACCCAGCCGCCGGCCGGCACGCTGACCACCTTGTCCACCTGCGTGCCGTTGCCGTTGGAGTTCCAGACGTAGAGCGGGCCGACGCCGCCCTTGAGCCAGTACGCGACAACCGCCGACTTGCCATCGGCGTCGCGGTCCCAGACCGAGAAGCGCGGGCTCGCCGAACGGAAGAGGCCCTCGGCCGCGCACGCGCCGGTGGAGCACTCGGCGCTGCCGCTGCCGACCCCGCAGTCCGGCGCGATCCGGCCGTCCGAGCCGGTTTTGACGTAGGTGTCGGAGATGTAGCCGCCCAGTGCGGGGATGTAGTCCCAGAGGGTCGAGGTGCCGAGCGGGCCGGTGACCGACTGCCCGGTGGTCTGGCAGTCGATGCTCACCGAAGCGCCGTTGGCCACGGTCCGGACCACGCTGGCGGCGGTGGTGGGCGCCCGGCGGACGTTGAGCGGATCACCGGCGGTCTGCACCGTCCCGGTCGCGGCCGCCATCGCCGGAACCATGCTGACCAGCGACAACGCCGTGGTGGCGAGGAGCACGGCCGCCGTTCTCGCGGCCGATCTGCGGATCGAGGAAGGCTTCATCGGCCCAGCGTGCGAGTGGGTTGTACACGATACGTACAAACTCCGCGCGCGCTACTCCGCACGCCGGTGCAAATACCCGCAAATGGCACTAGTCAACAGATCACGGACCCCCATACGATCCGGTTTGTTCTACTCCAGGCGGGCGGTGCTGTTGACTGCGATCTCGTTTCGCGTACTGGGGCCGCTCGAGGTCACGGTGTCCGGCCGGGTGCTGCCGTTGGGCGGGCCCAAGCCGCGATTGCTGCTGGCCACGCTGCTGCTCCAGCCGAACGTGGCGGTTTCCGCGGACGCGCTGATCGACGTGCTGTGGCCGGAAAGGGCCCCGCGGTCGGCAGCCGCGAACATCCGCACATATGTGCACGCATTGCGGCGGCGCCTCGCTGAGGGTTCGGCCGATGTCGCGGAACGCATTCAAAGCCGGTCCGCGGGCTACATCCTCACCGCCGACTCGAGCGAGCTGGACGCCACGCGCTTCCAGGAACTGGCCGCCCGAGCCCAGAAACTTCCTCCCGAGCAGGCGCTGGAGCTGCTGACCGAGGCCGATTCGCTGTGGCGCGGCGAGGTGCTGGAGGACCTGCCGCACAGCCACACCTGGGGTTCCACCGTGGCCCGGCTCAACGAACTGCGGCTGTCCACCCAGGAGCAGCGGCTCAAGACCCGCGTCGAACTCGGCCACCACACCGACGCCATCGTCGAGCTGCGCGGACTGCTCGCCGACCACCCGCTGCGCGAGGAACTGTGGGAGCAGTTGATCATCGCGCTCGACGCCGACGGCCGCAACGCCGAGGCGTTCCAGGCCTACGCCCAGGTCGAGCAGGTGCTGCTGGACGAACTCGACACCGAACCCGGCCCCCGGCTGCAGGGTCTGCACTCCCGGCTGCTCACGGCGAACCGGCACAGCGGCGCCAAGCCCGGACCCAGGCCCGCGATGCCCAGCCCGTTCCCGATCTGCCAGCTGCCGCTGGACCTGCCCGACTTCACCGGCCGCACCGAGGTGATCGACGATCTGGTCGGGCTGCTCCGGCAGCAGCGGGCCAGCGGCGCCCCGACCGTCGTGGTGCTATCGGGTGCGCCCGGTGTCGGGAAGTCGAGCATCGCCGTGCGCGTGGCGCACGAGGTCCGCGCCGAATTCCCCGACGGGCAGCTGCACCTCGACCTCGGCGGCACCTCACCCTCGCCGCGCGCCCCGATGGACGTCCTGCCGGAGATCCTGCGGGCGCTGGGTGTGCCGGACTCGGCGATGCCGCGCACCTTGGCGGAACGCTCGGCACTGCTCCGTTCGCGGTTGTCCCGGCGGCGGATGTGCCTGGTGCTCGACGACGCGGGCGGTGCCGCGCAGGTCCGGCCGCTGCTGCCGGGTGCGGGCGCGTGCGCGGTACTGGTCACCAGCCGCGTCCGGCTGCCCGACCTCGCCGGTGCGCGGCCCGTCGACGTCGAGGTGCTGCCCGACGAGGACGCGTTGCGCCTGCTCGCCGGCATCATCGGCCACGAGCGTGTGCTGGCCGAGCCGGACAGTGCCGCCGCGATCCTCAAGGCGTGCGGGTACCTGCCGCTGGCCATCCGGATCGTCGGCGCGAAGCTGACCCACCGGTCGTCGTGGACCCTGCGCATGCTCGCCGACCGGCTGCGCAACGAACGCCGCAGGCTGGACGAGCTGCGCGTGGGCGATCTCGCCGTGCACGCCAGCGTGACCCTGAGCTACGACATGCTGCCGCGCGGCGCGGCGCAGGCCTTCCGCGGGCTCGGCCTGCTCGGGCCGGTGCTGTTCCCGGGCTGGGCGGTGGCCGCCGTGCTCGACCGCGAAGAGGCCGACGCCGTGCTCGACGTGCTGGTCGACGCGCACCTGGTGGAGTTGGTCAGCTCCGACGCCAACGGCCAGCCGCACTACCGGCTGCACGACCTGCTCCGGGTGTACGCGGCCAGGCAGGGCGAGGTCGACGACAACGAAGCGGACCGGCGCGCGGTGATCCGGCGGGTGCTCGAGGGCTATCTCGCGCTGGCGACCAGCGCGGTCGCGCTGATGCCGCTGCACGTGTTCGGGCTGTACGCGGTCGACGGGCCGGAGGGCTGGCGCGTGCCGGACGCCGAAGCGGTGCTCGGCGACCCGCTCGCCTGGTTCGACGCCGAGCGCCGCACCGGGGTGGCGGCGGTGGCGCTGGCCGCGGAGTGGGGGCTGGACGACCTGGCCTGGCGGCTGACCGCGGCCTTCACCCCGTACCTGGACATGCGCGGGCACCAGGCCGACTGGCAGCACACGCACACCATCGCGCTGGCCGCCGCCCGACGCACCGGGGATCTCCGCGGGCAGGCGATCGTGCAGCGCAACCTCGGGCAGATCCACCTGTACCAGGACAGCTATCGCGAAGCGGTGGCCGGTTTCGAGGAGTCGTACCAGCTGTTCCGGCAGGTCCCCGACGACCGCGGCGCGGCCATCGCGCTGGCCGGGCTGGGCAGCGCGCTGCGCATCAGTGGTCATCGCGAGCAGGCGCTGGACCGCAGCGTCGACGCGCTGCGCCTGTTCCAGCGTGCCGGTGACCCGCACGGCGAGGCGGTGGCGAAGATCGCCATCGGGGCGTGCTGGCTGGCGGTGGACGCCTTCGACGAGGCCGAGCGCTGGTTCGGCGAGGCCTACGAGCTGTCCGCGCTGATCGGCGACCGGCACCGCGAGGCACACGCGCTCAAGCGGATCGCCATGCTGCACCAGCGGCGCGGCAACCTCACCGAGGCCCGCGAGCAGGTGAACCGGTCGATCGCCATCTTCGAGGAACTCGGCGACGACCACTGCGTCGGCTACGCGAACCAGAACCTCGGCGAACTCTGCCTGGAGAGCGGCGATCTGGCCTACGCGCAGCTGTTGCTGGTGAACTCGTTCAGCGTGCACCGCCGCAACGGGGACCGGCGCTCCGAGGCCGAGGTCACCGATCTGCTCGGCCGCCTGCACCAGGCGCTCGGGCAGCCGGAGCGCTCCCGCGGGTACTTCGAGCGCTCGCTGTCGATCTGGCGGGAGCTGTCCGCCGAAACCGAGGCCGCCGCCGTCGCCGTGCGGATGAGCGAGCTGCCAAGCACGCCGTCGCTGGCCGCGCCGCGCAAGCGAAGGCACATCGCCTCGGCCTGATTTTCCTTTGTATCGATCGTGTACACCGCTTCCCCAGACTTCGGCTGACCGATTCCCCACCTGGTGGAAGGGAGGCCGGCATGGCCCGGACCTCGAAGATCGCCGGACACAGACGCGGGGCGCGAGCCGCGGTGGCACTGGCCGCCCCGATCGCGCTGCTGCTCACCGCGGCCCCGCTGAACGCGGCCCCGCTCGCCGGGGACCAGTGGACCGTCCCACTGTCCTCTGTGGACGACAACGATCTGAACGTGCGCTACGGCGGCGACGCGCTCGCGCTGGCCGACCCGGCCTGGAAGCGCACCCCGGACCAGCCGATCAGCGAGGGTTACCTGGTCGTCGGCGAGCGCGCGCTGAGCAAGCCGGCCAACCGGATCACCGCCGAGCTGGCGGCGAACGTGCCCGCCGGTGCCGCGGTCGACGTGGACGTGCGCGGTCACCTCGGCGGCGAGAACTGGACCGAGTGGACCCCCGCCGCGGCCGAACCGGCCGTGCTCGGCGAAGCGGTGACCACCGTCCAGGTCCGCATCGGCCTCTACACCAAGGATTCCGCCGCCGCGCCTTCGGTTTCGAGCGTGAAGCTCACCGCGGACGAGGGCCCGCAGGCCCGCGCGGAGGCGGCCGCGGCCCGCACCTACAAGGTCTACGCCACCCGTGAGGGCCTGGTCGGCGGCACCACGGCCAACGGGCACGTGATCAAGTCGCGCGACCACTTCGTCGCGCTGCCGTCCCGCCGGGGACTGGCGCCGAAGAACACCGGCGACTACACCGTGCGCGTGTGCAAGACCGACAACAGCCGCTGCGAGTACGCGCCGGTCTGGGACGTCGGCCCGTGGAACACCAAGGACGACTACTGGAACCCGTCGGCGACGCGGCAGATGTGGAAGGACCTGCCGCAGGGCAAGCCCGAGGCGCAGGCCGCCTACCAGGACAACTACAACGGCGGCAAGGACGAGTTCGGCCGCGAGGTGGGCAACCCGGCGGGCATCGACCTGGCCGACGGCACCTTCTGGGACGGGCTCAAGCTCACCGACAACTCGTGGGTCAACGTCTCGTACCTGTGGACCGGCTCCGGCCCGAGCGGCACGGTGAACACCGCGGGCGACCCGATGAACGTGCGTGCCGGCGCCAGCACCACGGCCGCGGTCAAGGGGCTCGCGGCGAACAAGGCCAAGGTGCTCATCGAGTGCTACGTCGAGGGCGAGACGGTCACCGGGACCTACGGCACCAGCAACATCTGGAACCGGATCGGCACCGGCCACTACATCTCCGACACCTACGTCTACACCGGCTCCGACAACCCCGTCGCGCCGAAGTGCGCCTGAGTTGAACCGTGAGTGCGCGGGGTCGCGGCGACCCCGCGCACTCACGGCTGTTTTTCAGTGGGTCGGCCGCACCGCCGGGCCGTCCGCGGTGGTGGCGGGTTCCGGCGCCTTCGGCCAGACCGCGGCGCACCGGGCGCCGAAGCCCGGGGCCTTCAGCGACACCAGGTACTTCTCCACCTGCTCGCGGACGCAGGTGCTGCGGTAGTACTGCCCGTGCCCGATGCCTTCGTACTCCAGCAGCGCGGTGTTCCGCAGCTGCCGCGCCACCTCGTAGTTCCAGGCCCGCGGGGTGGCCACGTCGTACTTCGCCTTGGTGATCAGGATCTTCGGCGCGTCACGCACGTCGAGGCGGTGCTGCGGGTTGCGCACCTCCGACGGCCAGCCGAGGCAGCTGGTCACGTCGCTCCAGAACGGTGAGATGCGGGTGTAGGGCGCGACGCGGTTCGCGCGCTCGGCGTACCGGCGCAGCTCACCGACCCCGCTGACCTCCCATTTCCAGTCCTGGCACCAGATCGCCTGGTACGAGTTCTGCCCGGTCTCGGCCTTCGGCTCGCCGGCCGCGGGGAGCGCACCGGTGCCGTCGGCGAGTTCGGCCAGCCTGGTGGCCAGCGGGAACCACTGCTTTTCCGGCGAGTACATGCCGCTCATCAGTTCACCGCGCAGCTCCTCGGCGGTCACCGGCAGCTGCCCGGCCTCGGCCTTCGCGTGGATCTCGGTCCACACCTTGCGCACGTTGCGGTCGTTCAGCGCGCAGTCCTCGGTCCTGGCGCACCAGTCCGCGAAGGCGAGGAACGAGCCTTCGAGATCGGCGCTCGCGGTCTCGATGTACTTGGACCCCGAAGTGATGCTGTGGTCCATGTTGGAATCGATGGTCATCGCGCGCACCCGGCCGCCGAACAGCTCGGCGTACTGCTGGCCGACCTGCGTGCCGTAGGAGGCGCCGTAGAAGCTGAGCTTATCCTCGCCGAGCGCGGCGCGGATGGCGTCGATGTCGCGGACCACGCTCTCGGTGTCGACGTGGTCGAAGACCGCGCCGGTCAGCTCGCGGCAGTCCTCACCGAGGCGGCGGTTGTAGTCGAGCAGCTGCTGGTACTCCGCCTCGGTTTCCGGGAACTCCGCCGGACGCTGGTCGAGCAGCGCCTGCGTGCACCGGACCTCGTTGCTGCGCTTGACCCCGCGCTGATCGAAGGTGACGATGTCGAACCGGTCGCGCAGCACGCTGTCCTCGGGAATGCCGGGGTTCAGCACGTACCGGTCGATGCCGGACGAGCCGGGCCCGCCCGGCGCGACAAACAGCACGCCGACGCGCTTGGCCTGATCACGCGCGGGCAGCCGGCCGATGGCCAGCTGGAAGCTGCCCTCCGCCGGATCCGCCCAGTCGATCGGCACCTCGATGGTGGCGCACTCGCCGGGCAGCGAACCCGAACCGGCGCAGGTCTCCCATTCGACCGGTGGCGCCGCGGTGGCGACCCCGGCCATCGGCACCATGGCGAGCACAGCGGCCAGCACGCCGAACTTGACTGGACTACGCAAAGTTCCTCCCAGACGGCGCTTTTCGGCGCGCCGTGAACGTCTGGGAGGAACCCTATCGCTGCCTCACCCGGTCGCATCAAGCGGCAAACGCAGCCGCAGTCCCGAATCGGAGCCGGATCCCGTTGCCAGCGCGGCGATTTCCGCGGTGGTCAGCGCGCGGCCGTACAACCGGATCTCGTCGAGCGAGCCCTGCAGCCGGTACTGCCCGTCGAGTCGCTGGCCCAGATGGATCGAGAACGGCCGCCCCGGGCTCACCGAACCGGTCAGGCCCGCCGCCGAGCCCGCGAGTTTTCCGTCCACGTACAGCGAAGCCGTGCCACCGGACCGGGTCAACGCGAAGTGGTGCCACTTCCTGTCGTTCAGCGCGCCGGGCGCGTCCACGGTGATGTTCCCGGTCGGACCGTTCTCCAGGTGCGCGCGCAGGCGGTTGCCGCCGGGCTCGGCTCGCAACCAGACCTGGGAGAATCCCTCGCCCTGGTTGTAGGCCCAAAGCAGCGATTGGTTCGCCGTCGAAGCGCCGTAGTTGAACCAGCCGGACCAGGTGAAGTCTCCGCCACCGGTGGCCAGCGCTTCGGAGAACGGCAGTTGAACGTAGTCGTCCTTGCCGTCCAGGGTGAGCGCCTTGCCGATGCGGCCGGTGCCGAAGGTCGCGCCACCGCGCAGGTAGGCGTGGTTGGCCCCGGCGGCGTCCGGTGTCACCGGCAGGCCCGCCGTGCTGCCGTCGGGCAGGCCGAGCGACGCCTCCGACAGCACCGCCCAGCGGATGGAGGCATTGGCGTTCATCTCGGGACCGGCTTCGAACAGCAGGCCGGTGTGGCGGCCGTCCAGCTGGACCATGTCGGAGTAGGCCGCGTCCTGGCCCCAGACCAGCACGCCGGGTGACTGCCAGTTCGCGCCCTCGTCGTAGGAGGAGCGCACCCGCAGCTCCTTGCGGCGGTCGCATGTGGACGGTCCGGCGAAGAGGATGCGGTTGTACAGCGAACCGTCGTCGACCGCGCGCAGCCGCGCGGTGGAGCCCTGCACCGGCGGGGTGATCAGATCGGGTTCGAAGGCGAACTTCTTCGAGAAGCCGGCGCCACCGTCGGAGCTGATGGCGAACGCCCGGTTGTCCTTGCCCTGGTTGGCGCACCGGTCGCCGGAGCTGTTCCAGTCGTTGCGCGCGGCGGCGTAGACCCGGCCGTCGGCCAGTTCGATCGGGCTGATCTCCTGCGGCTTCAACCCGGCCGCCGGGGTGTCCACCGCGCCGCGCTTCCACGTGGCGCCCTGGTCGTCGCTGTAGATCAGGGCGCCGGAATGCGCGGAACCGATTGAGTAGTTCAGCCCGGCGACCAGCCGGCCCTCGTGCTCCCCCCGGGCGAGCACGATGCCGTGCGAAGGTCCCGTCGCCAGCCACGGCGGCGGGGTGCTGAACCCCAGTTCCTGGGTGATCTCACGCGGAACGGACCAGTTGTGGCCGTTGTCATCGCTGATCGACACCCGCGGCTTGCGGCCGCAGTCGGGTGCCTTGACGCATTCGTAGGTGGACAGCAGCACGATCCGGCTGGTACCGGGGACCACGATCGGCACCGGGTTCCCCTTGGTGTCACCGAAGCCCTCGATGACCACCTTCAGCGCGCCCCACGACTTGCCGCCGTCGGTGGACCGCTTGTAGACCAGATCGATGTCCCCGGCGTCGGCGCAGAACTTCGCACCGCCGTTGCGGCCCTCGGCGAACGCGAGCAGGTCGCCGTTGCCCGCCCGCACCACCGCCGGGATCCGGAAGCAGTCGTAACCCTCGGACCGCTCCTGGTACACCGGGGTGCTGGCGACCTCGGCGCCCGCCGAAGCGGTGTTCGCCGGGGTGGCCACCAGCGACCCCATGATGAGCGCCGGCAACAGGGTCAGCTCGGTGAGCAGACCCGGCCGGTTCTTCTTCGCCCCCAGTGCCTTCATCGGAAACTCATGCCCCGCAATGCTCGAACGGGCTCTCGTGGGAGAACGTCCCGGCGGAACCGCCCCACTTCACGCACTTCGCCGGTGCGGACGCGGTGACCGGTCCGGCGTAGTACTCGAAGCTGCCGGTGTCGGACTTGCGCGCTTCGCCCTCGACCTCGAGGAACGCCGAGGTGGCGCTGGCGGTGCCGACGCTGGTCTTCTTGATCGTGGCGACGCAGTTCGACGAGCCGTTGTAGAGCAGGTAGGCGGTGCCTGCCGTGCCCAGTTCCTGCTGGTCGATCACGTTGTAGCCGGTGCCGCAGACCTCGGCGGGCTCGTACGGGTTCGGGTTGCCGCCGCCGCTGCAGGTGTTCTTCGAGGTCAGCGTCTGGTTCGGGTAACCGAACACCACGCCGTTGAAGTAGGCCTTCCTGATGTTCGACGGGTAGGCGCTGTCCGTGGTGCGGACCTCGTAGTGCAGGTGGGGGCTGATGTTGTTGCCCGGCTTGCTGGTGTTGCCGAGGGTGCCGATCTTCTGGCCCTGCGACACCTGCGCGCCGACGCTGACCGAGCGGGACTGCAGGTGCGCGTAGTAGGTGGACCAGCCGCCGCCGTGGTCGATCTTGATCAGGTTGCCGTACCCGTTGGCGGAGCCCTGGTGCGCGGAGGTGACCACCTTGCCCGCGGCGGCGGCCACGATGGTGTCGCCGAGGTCGGCACCGGGCGTGCTGCCGCGGTTGAAGTCGATCTCGTAGGCGCGGTGGGCGCTCGAGTTGTCGTTGTCGCCGTTCCAGGCCTGGTTGCACGGGAAGGGCAGCTGGAAGTTCGGCTGCGGACCGGCGGCCGAGGCGGGCGTGGCGGTGGCGACCACACCGGCCAGCCCCATCAGCAGTCCGAAACCGGCGGCGAGCACGCGTCTGGCTCTCATCGAGGGGTCCCTTCTCCGCCGGGAGCACCCCGGCGCCACGACCAGAAGCATCGACAGTCCGCGCATAAATTGCGTACAAGACACTGACCAGGGACAATGCCGCGCCCAAGGTTCTTCTAAGCCCCGCTGGTTACCTTCGGCCCTCCGGGAAGGAGGCACGCGGGTGAGCACGAAGGGCTTGACCGGGGCGCCGCGGCAGGTGATCTTCGGCCCGGTCCGCGATGGCGGCCGGGTGGACGTGGTGGCCAGGCGGATCAGCCGGGCGATCGGCCTCGGCCTGATCACCGATGGTGAGCAGTTGCCCAGCGAGTCGGTGCTGGCGGAGTCACTGAAGGTATCCACGGTGACGTTGCGCGAGGCGTTGTCGTCACTGCGTGACCAGGGACTGCTGGAGACACGGCGCGGGCGTGGCGGCGGCAGTTTCGTGCGCACGCCGCTGGAGCCGTCGGCGGCGCGCATGCGTGGCCTGCTGGGCGAGCTGTGCCCGCACGAGCTGCGGGAGATCGGCGACCACCACGTGGCGGTGTCGGGTGCGGCGGCGAAGCTGGCCGCCGAACGCGCCGGGGCCGAGCAGTGCGCCGCGCTCGGCAAGCTGGTCGGTCACCTGGCGACGGCGAGAACGATCGGCGAGCGGCGGCGGGCCGACGCGCGGTTCCACGTCGGCATCGCGGCGGCGGCGCAGTCCCACCGGCTGACCCGCGACGAGATCACGCTGCAGGGCGAGGTCGGGGAACTGCTGTGGCTGCCGGTCTACGGGCAGGACCCGGACCTCGTCTCGGCGGTCGAGCAGCACAGCGGCATCCTGGTCGCCATCGAAGGCGGCGACGGCGAGCTGGCCCGCGCCCGCGCCGAGGCGCACGTCGACCTCGGCATCACCCGGCTGATCAACGTGCGGCGGCGACTCGGTTAGGCGCTGTCCGGCACGTCGCGGTCTTGCCGGACTGTGCCTAACGCGGCAGGCGGCGCCAGATCGCGCGCGGCAGGTGACGCATCACGAAGAACACCGGCCGCAGCACGCCCGGCACCCACACCTCGCCGCGGCCCTTGCGCAACGCCTTGACCGTGGCGTCGGCGACCTGGTCCGGCGTGCTGGAGAACGGCGCCGGGTCCATGCCCTCGGTCATCCTGCCGACCACAAAACCCGGCCGGACCAGCAGCAACCGCACGCCGCTCCCGGCCAGCGCGTCGGCGAGGCCGCTGGCGAAGCCGTCGAGTCCGGCCTTGGCCGAGCCGTAGACGTAGTTCGCGCGCCGCACCCGCACCCCGGCGACCGAGGAGAACACCACCAGGCTGCCGCCGCGTTGCGCTCGCAGCAGGTTCGCCAGCTCGGTCAGCACCGAGACGTGGGCGACGTAGTCGGTGTGCACCACGGACAGCGCGTGCTCGGCGTGCGCCTCGGCACGCCGCTGGTCACCGAGGATGCCGAACGCGATGACCACCACGCCCAGCTCGCCGTGGCGTTCGACGATGCCGTCGAGCACTTCGCGGTGCCGGGCCACGTCGTCGGCGTCGAACTCGACGCGGTCGACCGTGGTCGCGCCCGCGGCGCGGAGCACGGCCTCCTGCTCGTCGAGGTCCCCACTGCGCCGCGCGGCCAGCACCACCGTGCGCGCGCCATCCGCGACCAGCCGCTCGGCCACCGCGATCCCGATCTCACTGCGGCCGCCGAGGACCACCACCGTTCCGCTCACACCGAGCAGTCTGCCCGCCGGTGCCGTGAATCCGGCCACGACCCCGGTCACTGCGGCCGCGGAATTCCGCCAGACCGAACGTGAGGGAGTGGGAAGTGCGCACTTGTGTGCTGGTGCACGGGTCCGGGAGCAGCGGCACGATCTGGGCCTCGGTGCAGCGCGAACCGGCGTTGCGCGGGCAGCGGAGCCGTCGAGCCTGAGCGGCGTCGGGCTGGCCGACAACGTGGCGCACGTGGTCGGGGCCGGGCGAGCCGGAGTTCGCGCGGAGCGTGCACGGCGAGCTGGCCGGGTTCAGCGTCGGCGCGCTGGAGCGCGTCGGCCGCGCGAACTACCGAGCGTCGGACCCGGCCCTGCTCGACGCGCTCAAGGCGGCGACCATGGCCGAAGCCACCGATGAGGACCGCCTCATCGCCGAGGCGGACGCGGCCACGCCGGGCAACCCGTTCACCGTGCACGACCTCGACGATGAGGCGGTTTGGTGACGCTCAGGACGCGTCCGGGCGCGGCGGGCCCTGCTGGTCGGCGAGGAACTGCTCGAACGCCGAGCCCAGCTCGTCCGCGGTCGGCATGTGCTCGACGGTCTCGGCGAGCAGGCTGTCCTTCTCCGCCTCCGCGTCGACGAAGGTGTCGTACTGCCGCTCCAGCGCGCGCACCACGTCGGCCACCTCCTCCGACTCCTCGACCTGGCGGTCGATCTCGGCGTCGGTGGAGCGCGCCGACTCGCGCATGGAGTCGGCGGGCAGCGCCAGGCCGGTGGCGTCGGCGACGGCTTCGAGCAGGGTGAGCCCGGCCGCGGCGTAGGAGGCCTGCGCGAGGTAGTGCGGCACGTGCGCGGCGAAGCCCATCGCGTCGTGCCCCTGCTCGCCGAGGCGCAGCTCCAGCAGCCCGGCGATGCTGCCAGGCACCTTGAGCCGGTCCGACAGCGGCTGGTAACCGCCGACCAGCTCCGGCCGGGTCGCGTGCGCGGTCAGCCCGAGCGGCCGGGTGTGCGGCACGCCCATCGGGATGCCGTGGAACCCGACCGTGAGCCGGACACCCCAGCGCTGCACCAGCCGCCGCACCGCGGCCGCGAACAGTTCCCACTCCCGGTCCGGCTCCGGCCCGGTGAGCAGGAGGAACGGTGTGCCGTCGTGGTCGTGCAGCAGGTTGACCACCAGCTCGGGCGCCCGGTATTCCGCCCAGTGATCAGTGACGTAGATCATCGGCGGGCGGCGCGCGCGGTAGTCGATCAGGCGGTCCACGTCGAACCGCGCGACCACCCGGTGCGCGAACTCGGCCAGCAGCTGCTCGGCCACCAGCCCACCGGCCGATCCGGCGTCGACGAACCCGTCGAAGTGGTGCAGGAGCACGGCCCCGGCCAGGTCCGGGACATCGGAGTCCACCTCGTACAGCTCGTCCGGATCCAGCGCCACTACCGCCTCCTGCACTCGTCTGCCGCCCGTTCCGGCTACAACGCCAGACGGCGGCGAGTTCATCCCACCCGGGCTCCGACCGCACCCGGTACCGCCAAGCCTGCCAGGTCGCCCGCACCCCCCGAACCGGCCCCTACGCACCGGAAGGACCTCGGGTAGGGGGTTGTCGCCCCCGATCACGCCTGCCACTTTGAAGCCGAGGCCGCCGACCGGGGCGCCCGGTCACAGTATCCACCCAGTCCACCACTTTCGCGGGCGGAGAAACCACCGATGTCCCTGACTGCAACCACTGGCCAGAACGCACCCGCCGACCACCGCCTCCCGTCCGTGCGCCTGGCGAAACTGCTGGACGAGGACTCGATCACCCCGCTGCAGGAAGCCGACGACAGCGGGGTGTTCTCGGTACGCGGCCGCATCGACGGGGCCACCGTGATCGTCTACTGCACCGACGCCACCAAAATGGGCGGCTCGCTCGGCGCGGCTGGTTCGGACCACATCATCGCCGCGATCGAGACCGCGGTGCGCGAGCGGCGGCCGGTGCTGGGGCTGTGGCACTCCGGTGGCGCGAAGCTGGCCGACGGCGTCGAGTCGATGGACGGGGTCGGGCGCATGTTCGCCGCGATGACCAGGGCGTCGGGCAAGGTGCCGCAGCTGTCCGTGGTGCTCGGGCCCGCCGCCGGCGCCGCCGCCTACGGTCCCGCGCTGACCGACGTGATCGTGATGGCCGAAACCGGGCGCGTGTTCGTCACCGGCCCGGACGTGGTCCGCAGCGTGACCGGCGAGCAGATCGACATGGCCGGGCTCGGCGGCACGGAGGCACACGGGAAGCGGTCGGGCGTGGTCCACGTGACCGTGGACAGCGAAGAGGACGCCTACGCCAGCGCCCGCAAGCTCACCGGGTTCTTCACCAAGCCCGGCTTCTTCGACCTGGCCAAGGTCGAAGAGGAACGCGACCTCGCCGCCTTCCTGCCGGACTCGCCGAAGCGCGCGTATCCGGTGCACCCGCTGGTCCGCGGCCTGCTCGACGACCACGACTTCGTCGAGCTGCAGGCGAAGTGGGCGCCGAACGTGGTGATCGGGTTCGGGCGGCTCGGCGGCCGGTCGGTCGGGGTCATCGCGAACAACCCGCTGCGCAAGGGCGGCTGCCTCGATTCGCTGTCCGCGGAGAAGGCTTCACGTTTCGTGCGGCTGTGCGACGCGCTAGGGATTCCCCTAATCGTGCTCGTCGACGTGCCGGGCTATCTGCCGGGCGTCGGGCAGGAGTGGGACGGCGTGGTGCGCCGCGGCGCGAAGCTGCTGCACGCCTTCGCCGAGGCCGTCATCCCGCGGGTCACGCTCATCACGCGCAAGTCCTACGGCGGCGCCTACATCGCGATGAACTCGCGCTCTCTCGGGGCCACGGCGGTGTTCGCGTGGCCGGACGCCGAGGTCGCGGTGATGGGCGCGGAGGCGGCGGTGGGCATCCTGCACCGCAAGAAGCTGGCGGCCGCACCCGAGCACGAGCGGGAGGAACTGCGGGCCGCGCTGGTCGCCGAACAACAGCGGATCGCCGGCGGGGTCGGCCGCGCGATGGCGATCGGGGTGGTGGACGAAGTCATCGATCCGTCGAATACTCGAGCCAGGCTCGTCCAGGCGCTGGCCGCAGCGCCCGCCGGACGGGGACACCACGGGAACATCCCGCTCTAGCAGCGAATGAAGGGACGGAGCATGACCGCGAGTACCGCCGAGGACTGGGTGCGCCGGTTCCACCCCGCGCCCGCCGCCCCGCACCGGCTGCTCTGCCTGCCGCACGCGGGCGGCTCGGCCAGCTACTTCTTCCCGGTCTCGCGCGCGCTCTCGCCGGGCATCGAGGTGCTCGCGGTGCAGTACCCGGGCAGGCAGGACCGGCGCGCGGAACCGCTGATCGACTCGATCGAGGTGCTCGCCGACCAGGTGACCGACGCGATCGACGGGTTCACCGACAAGCCGCTGGCGATCTTCGGGCACAGCATGGGGGCCACCCTCGGCTTCGAGGTGGCCAGGCGGCTGGAGAAGCGCGGTGTGGTGCCGGCGGCGTTGTTCGCCTCCGGGCGGCGCGCGCCCTCCCGGCACCGGGACGAGAAGTTCCACGAGGGCTCGGACGACGAACTGCTCGCCAACGTGCGCAGCCTGGCGGGCACCGAGCAGGCTCTGCTCGGTGACGACGAGATCGTGCGGATGGTGCTGCCCGCGATCCGCGCCGACTACCGCGCCGCCGAGACCTACCGCTACCCGGAAGGCCCGGACCTGAGCTGCCCGATCTTCGCCATGGTCGGCGACGACGACCCGAAGGCGACGGTGGACGAGGCGGGTTCGTGGGAGCGCCACACCAGCGGCCCGTTCGAGCTGAAGGTGTTCCCCGGCGGGCACTTCTACCTGAACGAGCACAACGCCGCCATCCTGGACATCATCGCCGCGCAGCTGCGCTCACCCAGCCGGATCTGACCCGGTCCGTTGGACGAGCTGCCGGACTGGCTACCCGGCTGGTGCCTCGACCACCTCGGCGGCGAGCCCGCCGAGGTGCTCTTCCGGCTGGAGAGCATCTCGGTGGTGTACGGGCTCCGGCTGACCGGCGGCACGGACGTCGTGGTCAAGTCGCGTCCCGGCGACGGCCGCGCCGGGGCCTGCGTCACCGCGCAGGCCCGGCTGGCCGAGCGCGGGTTCCCGTGCGCGCGGCCGGTCACGCCGGTGACCGGGGTCGGGTCGCTGGCCGTGCACGCCGAGGAGTTCCGGCCCGGCGGTGACATGCTGCGCGGGGACACACCGGACGTGGCCGTGCGGTACGCGGAGGTGTTCGCCCGGCTGATGGGCGAACTGGCCACCGTGACCGTCGAGCCACCGTTGCCGAATCCGCGTTGGTCGCGGTGGGACCACACCGATCCCGGTATCTGGCCGTCGATCGGGTTCCTCGACGCCCGGGACCAGAGCGTCGTGCCCGCGTACCTCGTCGACACCGCGACCCGGGCACGGAAGCGGCTGCTGGCCGCGGATCTGCCGTGCGTGCTGGGCCACGCGGACTTCGAAGCGCAGAACCTCCGGTGGCACGGCGTCGAGGTGTGGACGGTGCACGACTGGGACAGCCTGGCGTGGCAACCGGAAGCGGCGCTCGCGGGAGCGGCGAGCGGCGCGTTCGCCAGCGACGGGCCGCCTTTCCTGGCCTCGATCGAAAGTTCCGAAGCGTTTCTCGCGGCGTACCAGGATTTCCGAGGGCGCGCGTTCACCGCCGTGGAGCTGGAAGTCGCGTGGGCGGCCAGTCTGTGGGCGGCCGGGCACAACGCCCGATGGGAAGCGCTGCACGGCACTCCGCCGTTGTCACTCGACACCCTGCGCGCCCAGGCCGCCGAACGCCTCCGCCGCGCGAACGCCCTGCTGTAGCTGCGGTTTAGGGCAACTTTGGCTGAGCGTTCAACCATGGGGGCATGAATGATGTCGAGGAGCTCAAGCAGTTCGCCCTCGTGCACGCCAGGACGCAGGGGGTTCCGCCCGAGCTGACCGACGCGGTGCTCGGCCGGATCACCACCGACGACGCGGGCACCCCCGGTTCGTGGACGGGTGAGTGGTCCAGGGCCGCCGAGGAGTCCGAGGCCCGGCAGCAACTCGCCGACGCGAGCCGGCTCTACACCATGGCCCGCTTCCCGTTCGTCGACGGACCGGCTCGGCAGCACGCACTCGACAAGGCCGTCGACACCTTCACCAGGTCCGGCTCCGGCCTCGAACCGTTCCAAGTGGACACTCCGGCCGGGGTGATCCGCTGCTGGCGCGGTGGTTCCGGCCCGCTCGTCCTGGTCTCCGGCGGGATCGTCAGCATCAAGGAGCAGTGGGCGGGCCTGCTCGGCCAGCTGATCGGGGCCGGGCTCTCCGGAGTGGTCACCGAACTTCCCCGTACCGGCGGGAATTCGCTGCCGTACGACGCCGAAAGCTGGCGGATGATCCCCGCGATCCTCGACGCGCTCGGCGCCACGTCGGCCTACGCGATGATGATGAGCTTCAGCGGTCACCTCGCGCTGCGCTGCGCCGCGCGGGACTCGCGCATCAAGGGCATTCTCACCGTCGGCGCGCCGGTCAGCGGTTTCTTCACCGACGCCGCCTGGCAACAGACGCTACCGCGCGTCACCGTCGACACGATCGTGCATCTGACCGGGGAGAAACCGGGTGGGCTCGCGGACTGGGCGTTGAGCGCCGACGAGCTGGGCGCGATCGACGTCCCGGTCGCCTACGTGGCCAGCAAACGCGACGAAATCATTCCCCCGCAAGACATCGAGCTGCTCACCGCGCACGTGCGCCGGTTCAGCCTGCTGGAGCACGACGACGTGCACGGCTCCCCCGCCCACACCGCGCAGACGGGGGCGTGGCTCACCCAGTCCCTCCAGGCGATGACCGCCAAATGACCGAAAGGGCGTCCGTGAACGAGATCGCGATCGTCGGACTTTCCTGCCGCCTGCCGCAGGCCCCCGACCCCCGGCGCTTCTGGGCGCTGCTGCGGGACGGGGTGGACGCGATCACCACCATGCCCGGTGACCGCTGGGACAGTGACACGCCGGTGCCGCCGGGCGCCGAACGCGGCGGTTTCCTGGACCGGGTGGCCGATTTCGACGCGGCGTTCTTCGGCATCTCGCCGCGGGAAGCGGCGATCATGGACCCCCAGCAGCGGCTGGTGCTGGAGCTGGCGTGGGAGGCGCTGGAGGACGCGGGCATCGTGCCCGCCACCCTGCGCGACGCGGACGCCGGCGTTTTCGTCGGCTCCATCGGCAGCGACTACGGCACGCTCATGCAGCGCGCGGGCCTGATCAACCAGCACACCATCACCGGCACCAACCGCGGCATCATCGCGAACCGCGTGTCGTACGCGCTGGGCCTGCGCGGGCCGTCGGTGGCGGTCGACACCGCGCAGTCGTCGTCGCTCGTCGCGGTGCACCTGGCCTGCGAAAGCCTGCGCAACGGGGAATCCTCGATCGCGCTCGCCGGTGGGGTGAACCTGAACCTGGCACCGGAAAGCACGCTGACCGCGGCCCGGTTCGGCGGCCTTTCGCCGAGCGGACGGGCCTACACCTTCGACGCCCGCGCGGACGGGTACGTGCGTGGTGAGGGCGGCGGGCTCGTGGTGCTCAAGCCGCTGGCGCGGGCGCTCGCCGACGGTGACCCGGTCTACGCGGTCATCCGGGGTGGCGCGGTCAACAACGACGGCGCCACCGACGGGCTCACCGTGCCGAACGCCCTGGCGCAGGAAGCGTTGCTGCGTAAGGCTTACTCGGACGCGCGGGTGCTGCCGTCCTACCTCGAACTGCACGGCACGGGCACGCGCGTCGGTGACCCGATCGAGGCGCGCGCGCTCAACGCGGCCTTCGGTGCGCACCGGCTGCGCGTCGGCTCGGCGAAAACGAACGTCGGTCACCTGGAGGGCGCGGCGGGCATCGTCGGGCTGCTGAAGGTCGCGCTGAGCATCCACCACCGCGAGCTGCCGCCGAGCCTGAACTTCGCCACGCCCAACCCGGACATCGACTTCGAACACCTTGCGGTGCAACAGGAACTCGAGGAGTGGCCGGGGCCGCGCGTCGCCGGGGTGAGTTCGTTCGGCATGGGTGGCACGAACTGCCACCTGGTGCTCACCGCGGCACCGGAACGTCCACACCGGATTTCCTCGACTCCCGGTGTGGTGCCGATGTTGTTGTCGGCGAAGTCGTTGGCGGGCTTGCGGGCGCAGGCGGATCGGCTCGCTTCGTTCGTCACCGATCAGCACCTCGGTGATCTCGGTTTTTCCTTGGCGCGGACTCGCGCTCAGCACGAACACCGGGCCGTGGTGCTCGCTTCGTCTTTGGAAGAATTGCGCGATAATCTGGCGACGCTGCGGCCGGGAGTGGCCGGACAGGCGAAGGTCGCGTTCCTTTTCCCGGGTCAGGGAAGCCAGCGCGCCGGAGCCGGGCGCGAACTTTACGAGCGTTATCCGGTTTTCGCCACGGCCGTCGACGAAATCTGCGCGCACTTCGACTACCACCTGGACCGGCCGCTGCGCGAGATCATGTTTTCCGAGGCGGAAGCACTCGGGCAGACGCGATACACCCAGCCCGCGTTGTTCACTCTCGGCGTCGCTTTATACCGGCTCGCCGAATCCTGGGGACTACGGCCTGATCTGCTGCTGGGCCATTCGATCGGCGAACTCGCCGCGGCGCACGTCGCCGGAGTGCTCACCCTGCCCGGCGCGTGCTCACTGGTTGCCGCGCGCGGCAGGCTGATGCAGTCCGTGACGGCCCACGGCGCGATGGTTTCGTTCAAGGGCACCGAAGCCGAGGTTCGTGCGCTGCTCACCGACGGCGTGGACGTCGCGGCGATCAACGGCCCCGATTCCGTGGTTCTTTCGGGCGATCACGACACCGTCCTGGAACTGGCCCAGACCTGGAAGGCTCAGGGCCGCAAAGCCAAGCAACTGCGGGTGAGCCACGCTTTCCACTCGCCGCACATGGAATCCATTCTGGCCGAATTCCGCGAACTCGCCTCCGCGCTCAATTTCGCGCCCACCACCCTGCCGATCGTATCGAACCTCACCGGCGAACTCGCCACCACCGAGCAATTGTGTTCCCCGGACTATTGGGCCTCACACATCCGGCACGCCGTGCGATTCGCCGATGGCGTGCGTTTCCTCGCCGATGCCGGGGTGACCAATTTTGTCGAACTCGGCCCGGATCCCGTGCTCGCCGGAATGGCCCGCGACACGGCGTCCGAAATCACGATGGCGTCCATGCTGCGCGAGGGCCGCAGCGAAGAGCGCACCTTTCTCAACGCGCTCGCTTCCGCGCACAACTCGGGCGCCAGGGTCGATTGGTCGCAGGCATTCGGCGAGGCGCAGCGGATCAGCCTGCCCACCTATGCCTTCCAGCGGGAACGCCACTGGTTCGGGGAAACCACGCGGCTGAAGGCCGACACGCCGTCGTCGCCGTGGGCAGATCGCCTCGACGGGCTGAGCGAAGCCGAGCAGGAGGACGTGCTGCTCGACCTCGTCCGCACCTCGGTCGCCGCGGTGCTCGGGCACAGCAGCGCCGACGCGGTCGAGATCGGGCACACGTTCAAGGAACTCGGCTTCGACTCGCTGACCGCCGTCGAACTGCGGGATCAGCTCAGCGCGGCCACGGGATTGAACCTGCCCGGCGCGTTGATCTACCACCACCCCACCGCGACCGCGCTCGCGCGCCACCTGCGCGCCGAACTGCTGGACGCCCCTTCGACCACGGTTGCCACGGTCGGGGCCGTGTCCGACGAGCCGATCGCGATCGTCGCGATGGGCTGCCGGTTCCCCGGCGGCATCACCACGCCCGACGAGCTGTGGCAACTGGTCGCCGACGGCGTGGACGCGATCACCGAGTTCCCCGACAACCGCGGCTGGGACCTCGACGGCCTCTACGACCCGGACCCCGACCAGCCCGGCCGCTCCTACACCCGGCACGGCGGTTTCCTGCACGACGCCGACGCCTTCGACCCGGCCTTCTTCGGCATCAACGCCCGCGAGGCGGCCGCGATGGACCCACAGCAACGGCTGCTGCTGGAGACTTCGTGGGAGGCGATCGAGCGCGCGGGCATCGACCCGGCTTCACTGCACGGCAGCGGCACCGGGGTTTTTGTCGGCGCGATGTCGCAGGACTACGGGCCGCGCCTGCACGAGGGCACCGAGGGCGGCGGCTACCTGCTCACCGGCAACACCACCAGCGTCGCGTCCGGGCGCATCGCATACACGTTCGGCTTCGGCGGCCCGGCGGTCACCGTGGACACCGCGTGCTCGTCGTCGCTGGTCGCGCTGCACCTGGCCGCGCAGGCGCTGCGGCACGGCGAATGCTCGCTGGCGCTGGCCGGCGGCGCGACGGTGATGGCCTCGCCGGGCATGTTCGTCGAGTTCAGCCGCCAGCGCGGGCTGTCCGTCGACGGCCGCTGCAAGGCGTTCGCCGCGGGCGCGGACGGCACCGGCTGGGCCGAGGGCGCCGGCATGGTCCTGCTCGAACGCCTCTCCGACGCCCGGCGAAACGGGCATCCGGTGCTGGCGGTGATCCGGGGTTCGGCGATCAACCAGGACGGCGCGTCCAACGGGCTCACCGCGCCGAACGGCCCGTCGCAGGAACGCGTCATCCGGTCGGCGCTGGCCATGGCCGGGCTCGAACCGGCCGACGTGGACGCCGTGGAGGCGCACGGCACGGGCACCGCGCTCGGCGACCCGATCGAGGCGGACGCCCTGCTCGCGACCTACGGCCGGGACCGTTCGGAGCCGCTGCTGCTCGGGTCGTTCAAGTCGAACATCGGGCACACGCAGGCCGCGGCCGGGGTCGGCGGTGTGGTCAAGATGGTGATGGCGATGCGGCACGGCGTGCTGCCGAAGACGCTGCACGTCGACGAGCCGTCGCCGCACGTGGACTGGTCCGCGGGCGCGGTCGAGCTGCTGACCTCGCCGGTCGAGTGGCGGCGGGACCGGCCGTTGCGGGCGGGGGTGTCCTCGTTCGGGATCAGCGGCACGAACGCGCACGTGATCCTGGAGCAGGCGCCAGAGGAGTCGGTGGTTCCCGCCTCGGACGCTGCTCCGGACAGGACGATCCCGTGGCTGCTGTCGGCCAAGACCGAGGGCGCGCTGCGGGCCCAGGCCGCTCGGCTGCTGGACCACTCCGGTGGCACGCCCGCGGAAATCGGCTTCTCACTGGCGACCACGCGGCCCTCGCTCGAGCGTCGCGCGGTCGTGCTCGGCGACTCCGAAGACGAACTGCGCGCGAACCTGGCAGCGCTGGCAGAGGGCTCGGATTCCGCGCTGGCCATCGTGGACAGTTTACGCACGACCGGTCGGATGGTTTTTGTTTTCCCTGGTCAGGGCTCACAGTGGGCGGGTATGGGGCTCGATCTGCTCGACACCGCGCCCGTGTTCCGTGACCAATTGCTCGCCTGCGCCGACGCCCTCGCGCCGCACACCGACTGGTCCCTGCTCGACGCCCTGCGCGGCGAAGGCCTCGATCGGGTCGACGTGGTGCAGCCCGTGCTGTGGGCGGTGATGGTCTCGCTCGCCGCACTGTGGCGCTCGGTCGGCGTGCGGCCGGACGCGGTGATCGGTCACTCCCAGGGCGAGATCGCCGCCGCCTACGTGGCCGGGGCGCTCTCACTGGAGGACTCCGCGCGCATCGTCGCGCTCCGCAGCAAGGCGATCGTCGCGCTGGCGGGCACGGGCGGCATGGTCTCCGTGCCGCTGCCCGCGGCCGACACCGAACGGCTGCTCACCCGCTGGCCCGGCCGCATCCACATCGCCGCGGTCAACGGCCCCACCTCGACGGTGGTCGCCGGTGAGCCGGGAGCGCTGGGCGAACTGCTCGCCGACGAGCAGGTGCGCGCCCGCCGAATCCCGGTGGACTACGCGTCGCACACCCCGCACGTGGAGGCCATCCGCGACGAGCTGCTCGACGTGCTCGCCGGGATCACTCCGCGCGCCGCCGACATCGCCTTCTACTCCACGGTCACCGGCGACGTGATCGACACCGCGGAGCTGGACACCGCCTACTGGTACCGCAACCTGCGCCAGCCGGTGCTGTTCGAGCAGGCCACTCGCGCGCTCGCCGCCGCCGGGCACCGGGTCTTCGTCGAGACGAGCGCGCACCCGGTGCTCACCAACGGGCTCGGCGAGACGCTGGACGACGCGGGCGTGGTCACCGGCACGCTGCGCCGGGACGACGGCGGCTGGGACCGCTTCCTCAAGTCGGCGGCGCGCCTGCACACCACGGGCACGCGCATCGACTGGGGTTCGCTGTTCGCCCCCGGCACGCGCACGGTCGAGCTGCCGACCTACGCGTTCCAGCGGCAGCGGTACTGGCTGGACGTCCCGGCCCCGACCGGCGACCCGGCCGCGTCCGGACTGGACGCCGCCGAGCATCCGCTGCTCGGTGCCGCGGTCACCCTGGCCGAGGAGAACCGGCTCGTGCTGACCGGCAGGTTGTCCCTGCGCACGCACCCGTGGCTGGCCGACCACGCCGTGCGGGGCACCGTCATGCTGCCGGGCACCGCGTTCGTCGAACTCGCCGTACAAGCCGCTGACCAGGCCGGATACACATCCCTTCGCGAACTCACCCTCCACGCGCCCCTGCTTTTGCCCGCAGAAGACGGGGTGCGGATCCAGGTGGTGGCCGATGGGGAAGAGGTCCGGATCTACTCCCGCGCCGGTGAGGTGTGGACGCTGCACGCGACCGGTGCGCTCGGCAGCGAGGCCGGTGAACTCGCGCCGTTGAGCGCGGAGTGGCCGCCCGCCGGAGCCTCGCCGGTCGACCTCGAAGACATCTACGACCGGCTCGCCGAGCGCGGTTACGACTACGGCCCGTCCTTCCGCGGCCTGCGGTCGGCGTGGCGGCTCGGCACCGAGGTCTACGCCGAGGTCCGGCTGCCCGAGCCCGACGGCGCGGCGGACTTCGCGTTGCACCCGGCTCTGCTCGACGCCGCGCTGCACGCGGTGGTCGGGCTGGTGCCGCTGTCCGGCGGTGACGGTGAGATCCCGCTGCCGTTCCACTGGGACGGCGTCAGAATCGGCGCGGCGGGTGCCGCCGCGCTGCGTGTCCGCGTTGCCCCCCACGGCGCGGACAGGGTGGCACTCGCACTGGCGGACTCCTCGGGATTGCCAGTGGCGTCGGTTGATTCCCTGCTGCTGCGGCCGATGTCAGCCGAGCTGCTCGCCAGCGCGAGTGCCACCCCCCTCGAATCGCTGTACGAGGTGGCCTGGACCGAGGTCGCGGGCGCGACCACCGAGCCGGCCCAGGTCGTCTCCTTCGGCGGCGGCGACGTGCACGCGGTCACGGCCGCGGCCCTCGATGCGATCCAGGCGCACCTGAGCGAGGAGGACAGCGCACCACTCGTGGTCGTGACCAAGGGCGCGGTCGCGACCCGGCCCGGCGAGGACGTCCCCGACCTCGGCGCGGCTGCGGTCTGGGGCTTGGTCCGTTCCGCGCAGACCGAGCACCCCGGCCGATTCATCCTGGTGGACACCGACGGTTCGGCTCCCGTGCTGGTGACCGGGGAGCCGCAGTCGGCCGTGCGATCGGGCCGCCCACTCGCCCCACGACTCGCGCGAACCACGGTCAAAGCCGCCGCGGAAACCACCCCCGACCAGGTAGCCGCGGTCCCGGCTCGCACTGTTTTCCATCCCGAGGGCACTGTGTTGATCACTGGCGGCACCGGGGTGCTCGGCGCGCTGGTCGCCCGTCATCTTGTGCATCGGCACGGGGTGCGGCGCCTGGTGTTGACGAGTCGGCGCGGGCACGCGCCCGAGTTGCGCGAAGAACTCAGCGCGGCGGGTGCCGAGGTGACCATCGTCGCGTGTGACGCCGCTGATCGCGAAGCGCTCGAGTCGGTGCTCGACGGCATCCCCGAACTCACCGCGGTGTTCCACACGGCGGGCGTGCTGGACGACTCTGTGATCACTGCTCTCGATTCGGAGCGGCTGTCCTCGGTTCTGCGTCCGAAGGTCGACGCCGCGTGGCACCTCCACGAACTCACCCGCGAACGCGACCTCGCCGCCTTTGTGCTGTTCTCCTCGGTCACCGCCACCATCGGCAGCCCTGGCCAGGCCAACTACGCCGCCGCCAACGCCTTTCTCGACGGGCTCGCGCACCACCGCCACGCCCACGGCCTGCCCGCGACCAGCCTCGCCTGGGGGCTGTGGGCCGAGAGCAGCGGCCTGACCAGCTCGATGAGCGCGGGCGACCGCGCCAGGATGGCCCGCACCGGCATCGCTCCCCTGCCCACCGAACAGGGCCTGGCCCTGCTGGACGCCGCACTCGCCGACGACCGGCCCGCGCTCGTCCCGGCGAAGCTCGACCTGAGTTCGGCCACGCTGCCGAGCCTGTTCCACGGCCTGCGCCGCCCGTCGCGACGACGCGTCGAGGACCAGCCGGACACCGCCGACACCTGGACTCAGCGCATGCTCGCGCTTTCGCCCGCGGAACGCGGTCGCGCGGTGACCGAGCTGGTCCGCGCGCAGGTCGCCGTGGTGCTCGGGCTCGACGCCAACGCCACCATCGAGCAGGCGCGGGCGTTCAAGGAACTCGGCTTCGACTCGCTCACCGCGGTCGAGCTGCGCAACCGGCTCAACACCGCGACCGGCCTCCGGCTGCCGACCACGATGGTGTTCGACCACCCGAGCCCGGCCGCCCTGACCGAGTTCCTGCGCACCGAACTCGACGGCGGCACAACCGCCGAAGCCAAGCCCGCGGTCGGGAGCACGCCTCCTGGCACCGACGAGCCGATCGCCATCGTCGCGATGGCCTGCCGTTATCCCGGTGGTGTGCGCACCCCGGAGGACCTGTGGCGGCTGGTCGAGACCGGTACCGACGCGATCGCCGAATTCCCCGGCGACCGCGGCTGGGACCTCGAGCACCTCTTCCACCCCGACCCCGAGCACGGCGGCACCTCGTACGCCAAGCACGGCGGCTTCCTCTACGAAGCCGCGGACTTCGACGCCGAGTTCTTCGGCATCAGCCCGCGTGAGGCGACCGCGACCGACCCGCAGCAGCGGCTCCTGCTGGAGACCGCGTGGGAAGCCTTCGAACGCGCCGGCGTCTCCCCCGACGAGCTGCGCGGCAGCGACACCGGCGTGTTCGCGGGCGTGATGTACGACGACTACGGCACCCGGCTGGGCACCGCGCCCGACGGATACGAGGGTCACCTGCTCACCGGCAACACCACCAGCGTCGCCTCCGGCCGCATCGCCTACACCTTCGGGCTGGAGGGTCCGGCCGTCACCATCGACACCGCGTGCTCCTCGTCGCTGGTCGCCATGCACCTGGCGAGCCAGGCCCTGCGCCGGGGCGAGTGCTCGCTGGCGCTGGCCGGTGGGGTCACCGTGATGGCGACGCCGAACGTGTTCGTCGAGTTCAGCCGCCAGCGCGGGCTGTCCGCCGACGGCCGGTGCAAGCCGTTCGCCGCGGCCGCCGACGGCACCGGCTGGTCCGAGGGCGTGGGCCTGGTCCTGCTCGAACGGCTCTCCGACGCCCGGCGAAACGGCCGCCGGATCCTCGGTGTGCTGCGGGGCTCGGCCATCAACCAGGACGGCGCGTCGAACGGGCTGACTTCGCCGAACGGGCCGTCTCAGCAGCGCGTGATCCGGCAGGCGCTGGCCAACGCGGGACTGCGGCCGTCCGAGGTGGACGCCGTCGAGGCGCACGGCACCGGCACCACGCTCGGCGACCCGATCGAGGCGCAGGCACTGCTCGCCACCTACGGACAACAGCGGGAAACCCCGCTCCACCTCGGCTCGGTCAAGTCCAACATCGGGCACACGCAGGCCGCTGCCGGGGTCGCCGGCGTGATCAAGATGGTGGAGGCGATGCGGCACGGCGTGCTGCCGAAGACACTGCACGTCGACGAGCCCTCGCCACACGTGGACTGGTCCGCGGGCGCGGTCGAGCTGCTGACCTCGCCGCTCGAGTGGGATCGCGACCGGCCGCGCCGCGCGGCGGTGTCCGCGTTCGGCATCAGCGGCACGAACGCGCACGTGATCCTGGAGCAGGCACCGCCCGACGACCACCGGCCGGAGCCCGCGGGCATCGTGCCGTGGGCGGTGTCGGCGGTCAGCGAGCAGGCGTTGCGCGAGCAGGCGCGGCAGTTGCGAGCGCGCGTGGCCGACCTGCCCGAGCCGGACCTCGGTGGAATCGGCGCGGCGCTGGCCCGGCGCGCGGTGTTGCCGCATCGCGCGGTGGTCCTCGCGGCGGACCGGGAGGACTTCCTGCTCGGCCTGGACTCGATCGTTGCCGGGGAGCCCGCATCCAACGCGGCGCTGGGCTCCGCGGACGCACCCGGCAAAAAGGTTTTCGTGTTTCCCGGCCAGGGTTCGCAGTGGGCGGGCATGGCGCTCGACCTGCTCGACACCGCGCCCGTGTTCCGCGACCAGCTCCAGTCCTGCGCCGACGCGCTCGCGCCCCACATCGACTGGTCCCTGCTCGACGCCCTGCGCGGCGAAGGCCTCGACCGGGTCGACGTGGTGCAGCCCGCGCTCTGGGCGGTGATGATCTCGCTCGCCGCGTTGTGGCGGTCGATGGGCGTCGAACCGGATGCCGTCGCCGGGCACTCGCAAGGGGAGATCGCCGCCGCGTACGTGGCCGGGGCGCTCTCGCTGGAGGACTCCGCGCGCGTCGTCGCGCTCCGGAGCAGGGCGATCAGGGAGATCGCCGGACTCGGGGGCATGGTCTCGGTGCCGCTGGCCGCCGACGCCACCGAAGCGCTGCTGATGGGCCGCGACGGACTCGGCATCGCGGCGGTCAACGGCCCGGCGTCCACGGTGGTCTCCGGTGACGTGACCGCGCTGGACCAGCTGCTCGCCGACTGCGAAGGCAGCGACATCCGCGCCCGCCGCATCCCGGTGGACTACGCGTCGCACTCGGCGCACGTGGAGGCGATCCGCGAGCAGGTACTCGCCGACCTGGCCCCGATCGCGCCGCGCACCTCGGACATCACCTTCTACTCCACGGTCACCGGCGAGCCGATCGACACCGCCGAGCTGGACGCCGCCTACTGGTACCGCAACCTGCGCCAGACCGTGCTGTTCGAACCGGCCACCCGGCGCCTAGCCGCCGACGGGTACCGCGTTTTCATCGAGTCGAGCGCGCATCCCGTGCTGACCGTCGGGCTCCAGGGCACGCTCGACGCACTGGAAACCGACGCACTGGTGACCGGCTCCCTGCGCCGGGACGAAGGCTGGGCGCGGTTCCTCGACTCGACGGCGCGGGTCCACGTCCGCGGCACCGCCGTGCGCTGGGACTTCTACGGTGTCCGCCCGGCCGAGCTGCCGACCTACGCCTTCCAACGGCAGCGGTTCTGGCTGGACGCCCCGGCGCGGACCGGCGACGTGACCGCCGCGGGCCTCGACACGACCGGGCACCCGCTGCTCGGCGCGACCATGGACCTGGCCGACGGCGCGCTCGTGCTCACCGGCCGCCCGAACCTGCGTGCGCTGCCGTGGCTCGCGGACCACCGCGTGTTCGACACCGTGCTGCTGCCGGGTGCCGCGTTCACCGAACTCGCCCTCGAAGCGGGCAGGCTCGCCGGGTGCGAACAGCTCGCCGAGCTGACCTTGCACGCGCCGCTGGTCCTTACTGAAGAGAGCACGCGACAGCTGCGGGTCACCGTCGGCGAACCGCACGACGACGGCCGGCGGCCGATCGAGATCCACTCGCGAGCAGACCGCGAGCCCTGGGTCCGGCACGCCGCGGGCCAGCTCGGCAACGCGGCGGACGAGCAGGCCGAGCCGGCACCGTTCGTGGCGTGGCCGCCGGAGCGGGCCGAGGTGATCGAGCCGTCCGAGCTGTACGAGAAGCTGGCATTGCGCGGTTACGACTACGGCCCCGCGTTCCAGGGCGTGGTCGCCGCCTGGCGGGACGGGGACGAGCTGTTCGCCGAGGTTCGGCTGCCGGAGGGCCTCCCGGCGCAGGCGTTCGGCCTGCACCCGGCGTTGCTCGACGCCGCGCTGCACACCGTGGCGCTGGCCGCGGACGGGGCGGCGGCCGGGCAGGTCATGCTGCCGTTCTCGTGGTCCGGCGTCTCCCGGTTCACCACCGGCGCGACCGCCCTGCGTGTGCACGTGACCAGGCGGCACGACACCTTCACCCTGCGGACCGCCACGCCCGACGGCACGCCGGTGCTCACCGTGGACGCGCTCGTGACCAGGCCGATCGACGCGAGCAGGCTCCGCTCCGGTGCCGAGCGCGAGCTGTACGCGCTGGAGTGGACGCGGCTCGAACCCGGCACCGAACCGGCACCCGAGTACGAGGTCGTCGACTGCCCGCCGGGTGAGCACGGCGTGCCCGCGAACACGCACGAGGTCGTGACCGGCCTGCTCACGAAGCTGCAGGAGTGGCTCGCCGGAGACAACACAGACCACACCTCGAAGCTCGTCGTACTTACCCGTGGCGCGGTCGCGCTGCCCGGCGAGCCCGTCGAGGACCTGGCGGGCGCGGCCGTGTGGGGGCTCGTGCGCTCGGCGCAGACCGAGCACCCCGGCCGGTTCGTGCTCGCCGACGTGCGGGACGCCACTCGGGACGCGCTCGACACCGCGCTCGCGTCCGGCGAACCGCAGCTGGTCGTGCGCGGGGACACCGCCTACGTGCCGCGCTTGGCGAAGGCGCAGCCGGAACGGCCCCAGCTCGGCGACTCCGTGCTGATCACCGGCGGCACCGGTGTGCTCGGCAGCAGACTCGCCCGGCACCTGGTGACCACGCACGGCGTGCGGCACCTCGTGCTGACCAGTCGCCGCGGTCCCGACGCGCCCGGAGCCGCCGAGCTGAGGTCCGAACTGACCGCGCTCGGCGCCGAAGTCGAGATCGCGAGCTGCGACGCGGCCGACCGCGAAGCCCTCGCCGCCCTGCTCGACGGCCTCCCCGGCCTGACCGCCGTTGTGCACGCGGCCGGTGCGCTCGACGACTCCGTGATCACTGCTCTCTCTTCGGAGCACCTGCTCACGGTGTTGCCGCCCAAGGTGGACGCCGCCTGGAACCTGCACGAGCTGACGCAGGATCGCGACCTGTCGGCGTTCATCCTGTTCTCCTCGGTGGCCGGTACCGCGGGCACCGCCGGGCAGGCGGGGTACGCCGCCGCCAACGCCTTCCTCGACGCGCTCGCCGCCCACCGCCAGGACCTCGGCCTCCCTGGCACCAGCTTGGCCTGGGGTTACTGGGCGGAAGAGACCGGCATGACCGGCCACCTCACCGAGGCCGACCGCCTCCGCCTCGCGCAGAGCGGCTTCGCCCCGATGGACACCGCCGAGGGCCTCGCCCTGTTCGACTCCGTCCACCACGGCGTGCGCGTGCCCGCCCACCTCGACCTGGCCGCCCTGCGCGCCCGGGCTGCCGGCGGCACGCTGCCGCCGCTGTTCGCCGGACTCGTCCGCGCCCCGGCCCGCCGGGTCACCACCGGACTGGCCGACCGCCTGTCCGGCGCCGACCCCGCCGAGCAGCTCAAGCTCCTGACCGAGCTGGTCCGCACGCACGCCGCCGCCGTACTCGGGCACTCGGGTGCCCAGCAGGTCCCGGCCGAACGCGCGTTCAAGGACCTCGGCTTCGACTCGCTCACCTCGGTCGAGCTGCGCAACCGGCTCAGCGACGCGACGAGCACCCGCCTGCCCGCGACCCTGGTGTTCGACCACCCGACCCCGCAGGGCGTCGCCGTCTTCCTGCGCGACCGGCTGGGCGGCACCCGCACCACAAAAGCGCGGGCGAAGGCGGCCACCGGGCACAACGAGCCGATCGCCATCGTCGCGATGGCCTGCCGGTTCCCCGGCGGCGTCCGGTCACCGGAGGACCTGTGGCGCCTGGTCGACGAGGGCACCGACGCGATCTCCGAGTTCCCGGACAACCGCGGCTGGGAACTGGACCGCCTGTACGACCCCGACCCCGACGCGCAGGGCACCTCGTACGTGCGGCACGGCGGTTTCCTGCACGACGCCGACGAGTTCGACCCCGAGTTCTTCGGCATCAGCCCGCGCGAAGCCTCGGCCACCGACCCGCAACAGCGGCTCCTGCTCGAAACCGCGTGGGAGACCTTCGAGCGCGCCGGGATCGATCCGGGCACCCTGCGCGGCAGTGACACCGGCGTATTCGCCGGGATCATGTACGACGACTACGCCTCGCGACTGCTGAAGAGTCCTCCCAAGGACGTCGAGGGTTACCTGGTCAGCGGCAGTGCGGGCAGTGTGGCTTCGGGTCGCGTCGCGTACACCTTCGGTTTGGAGGGCCCGGCGGTCACCGTCGACACCGCGTGCTCGTCGTCGCTGGTCGCCGTGCACCTGGCCGCGCAGGCGCTGCGCAGCGGCGAGTGCTCACTCGCGCTGGCCGGCGGCGTCACCGTGATGGCGACCCCGGCGGTGTTCATCGAGTTCAGCCGTCAGCGCGGGCTTTCCCCGGAGGGCCGCTGCAAGTCGTTCGCCGCGAGCGCGAACGGCGCGGCCTGGAGCGAAGGCGCCGGGCTGATCCTGCTGGAACGCCTGTCCGACGCCCAGCGCAACGGGCACCACGTGCTCGGCGTGATCCGCGGCAGCGCGGTCAACCAGGACGGCACCAGCAACGGCCTGACCGCGCCCAACGGCCCGTCCCAGGAACGCGTGATCCGGCAGGCGCTGGCGAACTCCGGCCTTGAACCGTCCGAAGTGGACGCTGTGGAGGCACACGGCACCGGCACCACGCTCGGCGACCCGATCGAAGCGCAGGCCCTGCTCGCCACCTACGGACAGCAACGAGAAAACCCGCTCCACCTCGGCTCGATCAAGTCCAACATCGGCCACACCCAGGCCGCCGCCGGGATCGCCGGGATCATCAAGATGGTGCAGGCCATGCGGCACGGTGTGCTGCCGCGGACGGTGCACGTCGACGAGCCGTCACCACACGTCGACTGGTCGGCCGGGGCCGTCGAGCTGCTGACCGAACCGCTCGGCTGGGACCGCGACCGGCCGCGCCGCGCCGGGGTGTCCTCGTTCGGCATCAGCGGCACCAACGCGCACCTCATCCTCGAACAGGCTCCGGAAACGAACGAGCACCCGACCACCGAGCACGTCGGGCCGCTGCCGTTCGTGCTCTCCGCCAAAACCGACGCCGCGGTCCGCGAGCAGGCCGCGCGTCTGGCCGAGCGGGCTGGGGAAAGCACCCTGCCCGACATCGCGTATTCCTTGCTCACCACGCGTCCGCTGCTCGACCGGGGCGCCGTGGTGGTGGCCGCCGACCACGAGGAACTACTGTCCGGTTTGGACAAGCTCGGCGCGACCACCGCGCGCGACGACGAAGGCGGCCTTGCCTTCCTGTTCACCGGTCAAGGTGCCCAGCGCCCCGGAATGGGACGGGAGCTGCACGACCGGTTCCCGCGCTTCGCCGAGGCGCTGGACGAGATCTGCACGCACCTCGACACCGAACTGGACCGTCCACTCAAGACGATCATGTTCACCGGCGAGGAACTGGACCGCACCATCCACACCCAGCCCGCCCTGTTCGCCATCGAGGTCGCGCTCTACCGGCTCTACGAGTCTCTCGGTGTCAATCCGTCCTGTGTGGTCGGTCATTCGATCGGCGAGCTGGCCGCCGCGCACGTGGCCGGGGTGCTCTCGCTCGAAGACGCCTGCCGCCTGGTCGCCGCGCGCGGCCGGCTCATGCAGAGCCTGCGCGACGACGGTGGCATGGCCGCGATCGAGGCCGACGAAGCCGAGGTGCTCGCCTCGCTCAAGGGCGTCGACGGTGTGTCGATCGCCGCGCTCAACGGGCCGTCCGCGACCGTGATCAGCGGTGACCGCGACGCCGTGCTCGACATCGCCGCCACCTGGAAGGCACAGGGACGGCGGAGCACCCGGCTGCGGGTCAGCCACGCGTTCCACTCCCCGCACATGGACGGCATGCTCGACGAATTCCGCCGCGTGGCACAGAGTCTGACCTTCCACGCGCCGCGCATCCCGGTGGTCTCGAACCTCACCGGCGACGTGGCCACCGACGAACTCCGTGATCCCGAGTACTGGGTCCGGCACGTGCGTCACGCCGTGCGCTTCGCCGACGGTATGCGGAAACTGCACGAACTCGGCGTGCGCACCTTCGTCGAAATCGGGCCGCAGCACACGCTCACCGCGATGGGCGCCGACTGCGTGCCGGACGGCGAGCTGTTCGCCACGCTGCGCTCCGACCACGAGGCGCACGCCTTCCTCGGTGCACTGGGCAAGATCCACCTGCGGGGTGCGAAGGTCGACTGGAGCGCTTTGTTCACCGGGCGGAAGGTGGACCTGCCGACCTACGCTTTCCAGCGCCGCCGCTACTGGCTCGACCTGCCCGAGAGCACCGGCGACGTGACCGCGGCCGGGCTCGGCGCCAGCGAGCACCCGTTGCTCGGTGCCGCCGTGACGCTCGCGGGTGGCCGGGGGCTGGTGTTCACCGGCCGCCTGTCGCGGAAGCGGAAGCCCTGGCTCGCCGAGCACACCATCGACGGCACCGTCCTGCTGCCCGGCACCGCGCTGGTCGAGCTGGCACTGCACGCCGGTGAGCAGGCGGGCCTTCCCGACCTGGAGGAGCTGACCATCCAGGCGCCGCTCGTGCTCCCGGAGACCGGAACCGTGCAGCTCCAGGTCGCGTTGCAGGACAACAACCTCACCATTCACTCCCGGCAGGCGGAGGAAGAAGCCTGGACCCAGCACGCCGAAGGCACCCTCCGGGCGGCGAAGAATCCTCCGCCCACGTGGGAACTGCCCGCCGACGCGACCGAACTGGACCTCGGCGACATCTACGGTCGCCTCGCCCAGCACGGTTACGAATACGGTCCCGCGTTCCAGTGCCTCGGCACCGTCTGGGAACACAACGGCGAACGGTACGCCGAACTGCACCTCGACACCGATCCCGACGGACACGGCATTCACCCCGCGCTGCTCGACTCCGCGTTCCACCTCCTGGCGCTGGACGCCACCGAGACGCGGGTTCCCTTCGCCTGGCGGGATGTCGCGCTGCACGCGACGGGCGCGCGTTCCCTGCGCATTCGCTTGACGCCCACCGGGGACGGCGCCTACCAGATGTCCGCCACCGATCCCGCCGGGCAGCCGGTGATCACCGTCGGCGCGCTGGAAACCCGCCCGGCGGACCTCGGCGCGGCCAAGCGGCTCGACCTGTTCCGGGTCGACTGGGTACCGGCACCGCAGGGCGCCGGCATCGAAACCGAAGTACTGCACGCCAACGGAACCGACGTCCACGAAGTCACCTGGCAGGTCGCCACCGCACTTCAGGAACACCTGACCAAGGACAGCGGGCGGCTCACCGTGGTCACCCCGGCGGGCGACCTCGGCACAGCCGCGATCCACGGCCTGGTCCGCGCCGCCCAGCGCGAGCACGGCGACCGGTTCGCCCTGGTCGACACCGACAGCATGGAGACGATCCCGCTGACCGGCGCGCCCGAACTCCGCGTGCGTGACGGCGAGGTGCTGGCGCCCCGCCTGGTCCGCGCCGTGGCGAACGGCCGCAAACTCGATCCGGAAGGCACGGTCCTGCTCACCGGTGGCACCGGCGCGCTCGGCCGCCGGATCGCCCGGCACCTGGTGCGCCACCACGGAATCCGGCACCTGCTGCTGGTCAGCCGCAGTGGTGGCGAGGTGCCGCCGGACCTCGGGCCGGACGCGCGGGTGGTCGCCTGCGACACCGCCGACCGCGGCGCGCTCGCCAGGGTCCTCGCGGACATCCCGGCCGAGCACCCGCTCACCGCGGTGGTCCACACCGCGGGTGTGCTCGACGACGCCGTGCTGACTTCGCTCACCGAAGAGCAGTGGCACAACGTCGCCCGTCCCAAGGTGACCGCCGCGTGGAACCTGCACGAACTGACCCGGCACCTGGACCTGGACGCGTTTGTGTTGTTCTCCTCCATCGCGGGCACGCTCGGCAGCGCAGGGCAGGCCGCCTACGCCGCGGCCAACGCCTACCTCGACGAACTCGCCCGCCATCGGCAGGCGAACGGCTTGCCCGCGGTGGCACTGGCCTGGGGCCTGTGGGCCGAAAGCGGCGGCATGACCGATTCCTTGTCCACAGTGGACCATGTGCGACTGGCCAAGCTCGGGATCGCGCCGCTGCTCCCCGGCGACGCGCTGGCCCTGTTCGACGCCGCGCTCGGCGGTGAGCACCCGGCACTGGTCGCCGCGAAGCTGGACTTCACCGCCGACCACCCGCTCTACCGCGGCGTGGCGCGCACCCCCGTCCGCCGCGCGGCCGCGAACAACACCGAAGCACTGGGCAGGCTGAGCGAAGCCGAGCAGCGCAGGCGGCTGCTGGAACTGGTCACCACCACTGTGGCCGAGGTGCTCGGACACGCCGGCACGGACGGCATCGACGCCGACCGCGGCCTGCTCGCGATGGGCTTCGACTCGCTGACCGCGGTGGAGTTCCGCAACCGGCTCGCCGCCGAGACCGGGCTGCGGCTGCCGTCGACCCTGGTGTTCAACCATCCGACACCGGCCGCGATCGCCGACTACCTGCGCGCCGAACTGGCCCCGGAGCCGGTCGACGAGCTGGACCGGCTGACCGCCGAACTGTCCACCATGGACTCGGAACGGCAGGCCGCGGTACTCGAGCGGATGGCGCGACTGCTGCAGAAGTGGGACACGAACGGTACGGGCAACGGCGCCTCGGCCGATCTCGATTCGCTGAGTGACGAGGAACTCTTCGACGCTCTCGACGAAGAACTGGGACAGAGGGGCAACGGGAGAAGATGACGACCGAAGACAAGCTGCGGGACTACCTCAAGCGCGCGACGGCCGAACTCCGCCAGGCTCGCGAGCGCGTGGCCGAACTCTCCGGCCGCGCCACCGAGCCGATCGCCGTGGTGGCGATGGGCTGCCGCTACCCCGGTGACGTGCGCTCCCCGGCCGAGCTGTGGGAACTGGTCGCCTCCGGCACGGACGCCATCTCCGGCTTCCCCGCCGATCGCGGCTGGGACGTCGAGCACCTCTACGACCCCGATCCCGAGCGCGTCGGCACCAGTTACACCCGCCAGGGCGGCTTCCTGGAGGACGCGGACCACTTCGACGCCGACTTCTTCGGCATCAGCCCGCGGGAGGCACTGGCCATCGACCCGCAACAGCGGCTGCTGCTGGAAACCGCGTGGGAAACACTGGAACACGCCGGGATCGACCCGCTTTCCTTGCGCGGCAGCCAGACCGGCGTGTTCGCGGGGGTGATGTACGACGACTACGCGTCGCGGCTGCATCGCGCGCCCGCCGGGTTCGAGGGCTATCTCGGCAACGGGAGCGCGCCCAGCATCGCCTCCGGGCGGGTCTCCTACACCTTCGGCTTCGAAGGTCCCGCGGTCACCATCGACACCGCGTGCTCGTCTTCGCTGGTGGCGATCCACCTGGCCGCGCAGTCGCTGCGGCAGTCGGAATGCACGCTCGCGCTGGCCGGTGGGGTCACCGTGATGGCCACCCCGAGCACGTTCGTCGAGTTCAGCCGTCAGCGCGGACTTTCCCCGGACGGTCGTTGCAAGTCGTTCTCCGCGTCGGCCGACGGCACCGGGTTCGCCGAGGGCGCCGGGCTGATCCTGCTGGAGCGCCTGTCGGACGCCGAGCGCAACGGGCATCCGGTGCTGGCGGTGATCCGCGGCAGCGCGGTCAACCAGGACGGTGCCAGCAGCCAGCTTTCCGCGCCCAACGGGCCGTCGCAGGAACGGGTCATCCGGCAGGCACTGGCCGTGGCGGGCCTGGAGCCGTCCGAAGTGGACGCGGTCGAAGCGCACAGCACCGGCACCACGCTCGGTGACCCGATCGAGGCGCAGGCACTGCTGGCCACCTACGGGCAACACCGCCGCGACCGGCCGCTGTGGCTGGGGTCGATCAAGTCGAACATCGGGCACACGCAGGCCGCCGCCGGCGTGGCCGGGGTGATCAAGATGGTGCTCGCGCTGCGGCACGAAACCCTGCCCCGCACGCTCCACGCCGACCAGCCGAGCCCGCACATCGATTGGGCCGCCGGTGCCGTCTCGCTGCTCAGCGAACCGGTTCCGTGGCCGGAGAACGGCACCCCGCGCCGCGCCGGGATCTCGTCGTTCGGCATCAGCGGCACCAACGCGCACGTCATCCTGGAGCAGGCACCGAAGGCGGAGCCCGACCCCGAACCGCCCGCCGACGGGCGTCCCGTGCCGTGGCTACTGTCGGCCCGCAGCGAGCGCGCGCTGCACGTGCAGGCCCAGCGACTTCGCCGCCACGTCGTTTCGTCCACTTCGGACCCGGCCACCATCGGCTACTCGCTGGCCACCACCCGGTCCACCTTCGCGCATCGCGCCGTGGTGGTCGCCGACAATCGCGAGGACTTCCTGCACGGGCTCGACCGGCTCTCGCGCGGGGAGTCGGCGACCGGGCTGATCACCACCCCGCACGGCGCGCAGAACCCGGTCGCCGGTGCCCGCGAGCCGGTTTTTGTCTTTCCCGGCCAGAGCTCGCAGTGGGCACGCATGGCGGTGCCGCTGCTCGGCACGTCCGACGTGTTCCGCGAGCAGATCCAGCTCTGCACCGACGCGCTCGCCCCGCACGTCGACTGGTCACTGCGCGACGTGCTCGAAGGCGCACCCGGTTCGCCGCCGCTGGAGCGGGTCGACGTGGTGCAGCCCGCGTTGTTCGCGGTGATGGTCTCGCTGGCCCGGCTGTGGCAGTCGATCGGTGCCAGGGCGAGCGCGGTGATCGGGCATTCGCAGGGCGAAATCGCCGCCGCGCACATCGCCGGCGCGCTCACCCTGGAGGACGCGGCGCTCATCGTCGCCAGGCGCAGCCAGGCCGTCTCGGCACTGAGCGGCCGCGGTGGCATGGCGTCGGTTCCGCTGCCCGCGTCGCGGATCCGCGAACACCCCGCGCTGCTCGACGGGCGACTCGGCATCGCGGCGATCAACGGTCCGGAGTCCACAGTGGTCTCCGGCGCGAAGCAGGCGATCGACGAGCTGCTGGCCGGGTACGAAGCCGACGGTGTGCGTGCCCGCCGGATCGCGGTCGACTACGCGTCGCACTCACCGCACGTCGACACGCTTCGCGAGTCACTGCTGGACATGCTCGCCGAGGTCAAGCCGCTGCCCGCGGAGATCCCGTTCTATTCGACCGTCACCGGTGAGCCGATCGACACCACCGAACTGGACGCCGCGTACTGGTACCGGAACCTGCGCGAAACCGTGCAGCTCGACAAGGCCGTGCGCGCCCTGCGCCGGGACGGTCACCGGTCCTTTGTGGAGACCAGTCCGCACCCGGTGCTCACCATCGGCATCCAGCAGACGCTCGACGAGACGCGCGAAGACGGCGTCAGCACCATCTCCGGCACGCTGCGGCGGGACAACGGCGACTGGAAGCAGTTCCTCGCCGCGGCCGCGCAGGCGCACGTCAACGGGGTCGACCTCGACTGGACCGCGGTTTTCCCGTCCGGCACGGCGAAGCGGGTGGACCTGCCGACGTACCCGTTCCAGCGCAAGCGGTACTGGCTGGACGCCCCGGCCGGCGCGACCGATCCGACCGCTGCCGGACTCGACGCCGCCGACCACCCGTTGCTCAGTGGCGCACTGGAACTCGCCGACGGCGACAGCACGGTGTTCACCGGCAGGCTTTCCCCGCACGCTCAACCGTGGCTCGCCGACCACACCGTGCTCGGCACCGCCCTGCTCCCGGGAAGTGCCTTTGTCGACATGGCGTTGTTCGTCGCCGAGCGGACGGGCTGCGCGCAGATCGACGAACTCCTGCTCCAAGCGCCCCTGGTGCTGCCCGAGCAGGGCACGCTGCGGGTGCAGGTTTCGGCGGGTCCGGTGGAGGACGAGCGACGGCGGCTGACCGTCCACTCGCGACCGGAGGACGCCGAGCCCGACGATCCGTGGACCCTGCACGTCACCGGTTCCCTGAGCGTCGAAGCCCCGGAGGTGGCCGGTGACCTGACCGGTTCCTGGCCGCCCGCGGGCGCGGTGCCGGTCGAGATGGACGAGTTCTACGAGCGCCTGCAGGACGAGGGTTACGGCTATGGCCCGACCTTCCGCGGCCTGCGAGGCGTGTGGAAGCTGGGCGAGGAGATCTACGCGCACGTTGTCCTACCCGAGGAGCAGCACGCGGACGGCGAACGCAGCGCGCTGCACCCCGCCCTGCTCGACGCCGCGTTGCACCCGCTCGCCCGCGAATCCCTCGGCGGCGACGGCATCAGCCTGCCGTTCTCGTGGAACGGGGTGAGCCTGCGCACGACCGGCGCCACGGCCCTGCGCGTGCGCCTGACCCCGCTGGGCACCGACAGCTATCGCGTGACGCTGGCCGACAGCGTCGGCACCCCGGTCGCCTCCATCGACACGCTCACCGCGCGCCGGATCAACCCGGCGCGGCTCGGCTCCGGCGGCCACCGCTCGATGCTGTTCCACGTCGAGTGGTCGGCCCTGCGCGAAACCGAGCTCGCCGCGGAAGCCACCCCCGAGGTGGTGACGGCCGACGACGTGCCGGCCGCGTTGCACCTGGTCCAGCAGGCCATCGCCGACGACAAGCGCCTGGTCTTCGTGACCAGCGGAGCGGTGTCGACCGAGCCCGGCGAGGACGTCACCGACCTGACCGGGGCGGCGGTCTGGGGGCTGGTGCGGTCCGCGCAGAACGAGCACCCGGACCGGTTCACCCTGGTGGACACCGATTCCCCGCAGTCGATCCCCGCCGTCGGCGAACCGCAGCTCGCCGTCCGCAACGGCAAGGCGCTGGTACCGCGGCTCACCCGCACGGCCGCCGACCTCACGCACACCCCGCTCGACCCGGCGGGCACCGTGCTGATCACCGGCGGCACCGGTGTGCTCGGCGGGCACCTCGCCCGGCACCTGGTGCTCAACCACGGCGTGCGGCACCTCCTGCTCACCTCGCGCCGCGGTCTCGACGCGCCAGGTGCCACCGGACTGGCCGCCGACCTGGCCGATCTGGGCGCGGAAGTGCGGATCACCGCCTGTGACGCGGCGGATCGCGCCGCACTGGAGGCCCTGCTGAACACCGTGACCAGGCCGTTGACCGCGGTGGTGCACGCGGCCGGGGTGCTCGACGACGCGACGATCACCGCGCTGACCCCGGACCAGCTGGAGAACGTGTGGCGGCCCAAGGTCGACGCCGCGCGGAACCTGCACGAACTGACCGGCGAGCTGAGCGCGTTCGTGTTGTTCTCCTCGATCGCGTCGATCATCGGCACTCCCGGCCAGGCCAACTACGCGGCGTCGAACGCCTACCTCGACGCGCTCGCCGAACACCGCCGAGCGCAGGGCAAGCCCGCGATCAGCCTCGCCTGGGGCTATTGGGCGGAAACCACCGGCATGACCGGCCACCTCGATCACGCCGACCACACCAGGATGGCCCGCGCCGGCATCGTCCCGCTGGCCACCGAGCAGGGATTCGCCCTGTTCGACGCGGCACTGACCACCGGCCGCGCGGTTGTCGTCCCGGCCAAGATGGACACCGCGGCGCTGCGGAACCAGGCCACCGCGGGCACGCTGCCGCGGTTGTTCCAGAACCTGGTGAAGGCACCGGCCAAACGCGCCGGTGGCGGCATGGCCGATCTGGCGCAGCGCCTGGCCGACCTGGCCGAGTCCGAGCAGCAGGCCCTGCTCATCGACGTGGTGCGCGGGCACGTGGCCACCGTGCTCGGGCACACCGATCCGGACACCATTCCCACCGAGAAGGCGTTCAAGGAACTGGGTTTCGACTCGCTGACCGCGGTCGAGCTGCGCAACCGGCTCACCGCGGCGACCGGGCTGCGGCTGCCCGCGACCCTGGTGTTCGACCACCCCACGCTCGCCGGGCTGGCCGGGTACATGCGGGCCGAACTCGCCCCGCGCACCGAAGAGCCCGATCCGGCCTCGGCCGTGCTGGAGCGGTTGCAGGGCTTGGAAGAGGACCTAATCGGGCTGTCCGACCTGCGCGTCACCGATCGCCTGCGGGAACTGCTGGCGGTCGCGGGCGGCGCGGACTCCGGACTCGGCTCGGCCAGCGCGGACGAGCTCTTCGACTTCATCGACGGCAAACTCGGCAGGAAGGTGGAAACCGCATGAGCACCGGCCCGACCGAGCAGAAGCTGCTCGACTACCTGAAATGGGTGACCACCGATCTCGACCGGACGCGTGGGCAGCTGCTCGACCTGGAGGAGAAGGCACGCGAGCCGATCGCCGTGGTGGCCATGAGCTGCCGGTTCCCGCACGGGGTCGCGTCGCCCGAGGACCTGTGGGAACTGGTCGCCTCCGGCCGGGACGCCATCTCGAGCTTCCCGGCCGACCGCGGCTGGCCCGCCGATGTCTACGACCCCGATCCGGAACGGCGGGATCGGCCGCACGCCGGGGGCTTCCTCTACGACGCGGCCGACTTCGACCCCGGCTTCTTCGGTATCTCACCCCGTGAGGCACCGGCGATCGACCCGCAGCAGCGCCTCCTGCTGGAGATCGCGTGGGAAGCCTTCGAGCGTGCCGGGCTGGACGCGGAAGCGTTGCGCGGCAGCGATACCGGCGTGTTCACCGGCGTGATGTACAACGACTACGGCAGCCGGTTGCAGGATCGCGCGCCCCAGGGGTACGAGAGCTATCTCGGCAACGGGAGCGCGGGCAGCATCGCGTCCGGCCGCGTCGCCTACACCTTCGGGCTCGAAGGACCGGCCGTCACGATCGACACCGCGTGCTCGTCTTCGCTGGTCGCACTGCACCTGGCCGCACAGGCGCTGCGCAACGGTGACTGCTCGCTGGCACTGGCCGGCGGGGTGACGGTGATGGCCACGCCGATGGTCTTCACCGAGTTCGACCGCCAGCGAGGGCTGTCCGCCGACGGCCGTTGCAAGTCGTTCTCGGCCTCGGCGGACGGCACCGGATTCGCCGAAGGTGCCGGATTGCTGTTGCTGGAGCGGCTTTCCGACGCCCGCCGGAACGGTCACCAGGTGCTCGGCCTGGTACGCGGTTCGGCGGTCAACCAGGACGGCGCCTCGAACGGGCTCACCGCGCCCAACGGACCGTCGCAGGAACGGGTGATCAAGCAGGCACTGGAGAACGCCCGCGTTGCACCGTCCGAAGTGGACGTGGTGGAAGCACACGGCACCGGGACCACGCTCGGTGACCCGATCGAGGCACAGGCACTGCTGGCCACCTACGGGAAGTCGCGTGGTGAGAAGCCGCTGTACTTGGGCTCGGTGAAGTCGAACATCGGGCACACGCAGGCCGCGGCCGGGGTGGCCGGGGTGATCAAGGTGCTGCTGGCCATGCGGCACGGCGAGTTGCCGCGCACGCTGCACGTGGACGAACCGAACCCGTTGGTGGACTGGAGTTCCGGCGCGGTCTCGCTGCTCACCGAACCGGCCAAGTGGCAGCAGAACGGTCATCCGCGGCGAGCCGGGGTCTCCTCGTTCGGCATCAGCGGCACCAACGCGCACGTGATCCTGGAGCAGGCACCACCGGCCGAACCCGCCGGTGAGCCGTGTGTGGCGCCCGGCCCGGTCCCGTGGGTGCTTTCGGCGAAATCAGCGGCCGCCCTGAAGGGACAGGCGGAGCGCTTGCTGGGCCATCTGACCTTGAACCCGGGGCTGACCGTCGCCGACGTCGGCCACTCGCTGGCCGCCACGCGCACATCCTTCGCCCATCGCGCGGTGGTTTTCGGGGACCGGCAGGAGGAACTGGTCAAGGGCCTGTCCGGTCTGGCGCACGACACCCCGGCGACGAACCTCGTGCGCGGTCAGGCCGTGAGCGGGAAGACCGCCTTCCTGTTCACCGGTCAGGGGAGCCAGCGGCCGGGCATGGGCCGTCAGCTGTACGCCTCCTTCCCGGTGTTCACCGCCGAACTGGACCGGGTCTGCGCCTTGTTCGACGGACTGCTGGACCGGCCGCTGCTGCCGATCCTGTTCGCCGAGCCGCGCACCCCGGAAGCCGCCCTGCTGAACCGGACGGCCTACACGCAGGTCGCGTTGTTCGCCTTGGAAACCGCTTTGTACCGGCTGATCGAGTCCTACGGCGTACGTCCGTCCTTTGTAGCCGGTCATTCGATCGGTGAAATCACCGCGGCGCACGTTGCCGGAGTACTGTCCCTTGAGGACGCTTGCGTGCTGGTCGCAGCACGTGGTCGGTTGATGGAGTCGGCTCGTGACGACGGGGCGATGGTCGCGATCGAGGCCCCGGAGTCGGCGGTCGCCGAGTACCTGGACGCCTCGGTGAGTCTGGCCGCGGTGAACGGCCCGAACGCGGTAGTGCTCGCGGGTGATCTGGAGCCGGTATTGGCCATCGGCGCCGAATTCAAGTCTCGTGGCATCCGGACCAAGCGCCTCACCGTGAGCCACGCGTTCCACTCGCCGCACCTCGATTCGATGCTCGACGAGTACCTGCGGGTCGCGCGCGGGCTGAGCTACTCGGCGCCGCGCATCCCGGTGGTGTCCACGGTGACCGGTCAGCTCGCCGATCAGCTGACCTCACCGGAATACTGGGTGCGCCAGGTCCGTCAGCCGGTGCGGTTCCTCGACGGAATGCGCACGCTGCACGACTCCGGCGTGCGCACCTTCGCCGAGATCGGACCGGACGCCGTGCTGACGCCCGCGGTGCAGGCGTGCGTACCGGAAGCCGAGCCCGGAGCGATCATCCCGGCGCTGACGTCACGCCGGTCGGAGCCGCGCACGCTGATCACCGCGCTGGCGAAGGCGCACGTGCGAGGTGTCCCCGTGGACTGGACGGCCGGGTTCACCGGTGCGCGACGGGTGGACCTGCCGACGTATGCCTTCCAGCGTTCGCGGTACTGGCTGGATCCGGAGGTGCCGCAGGTCGACCTGGCTTCGGCGGTGGACGTGCTCGGCCTGAGCGAGGTGCAGCGGGCGACGCTGGCCGCGTGGCAACGGCGGCACCAGTGGGCGTACCGGAAGGTATGGCGTCCACTGCGGACGGTCGCGGCCAGTGCGCGGCTGGGGACCTGGCTGGCGGTGGACGTGCCGCCGCACGTTGTCGAGGTGTTGCGGGAACAAGGAATGCAGGTGGTCACCGATCCGTCCGCTCAGACCACCGGCGTGCTGACCGTTCGTGATTCGGAGGTCTTCATCGAGCAACTGGAGCGCGCGGAACTCGACGGCAACTGGCGCCCCGACGGACCCGTGCTGATCCCGGGCGACGACGAGCTCAGCGCGTGGGCGGCCCGGTGGTTCGAAGCCCAGGGGGTCGAGGTGGTGGCGGACGGGCGCGAGGTGGCGGCTGTCGTACAGGTCATCGCACCGGACGCCACGCCTGCCGAGATGCGGGAAACGCTGGCCCGGCTGGACGATCTGGCGGCGACGGTCTTTGTGTTCACCACGCGTGCCCAATCCGCCTACGCCACGGCGTGGGCGCGGGCGCGAGCGGTGCCGTCGGTGGCGATCGCCTGGGAGGCGGTCGATCCGGGTGCGATCGGGGTGGTGCTGCGGCAGGGTCCCGCCGCGCCGGACGTGGTCGCGGAGCTGGACCTCGGCGTGCCGGAGGTCGAGCCGGACAACCGGCTGCTGGCGGCCAGTGGCGCGGAGCGAGAGGAACTGCTGGCGGAACTGGTGCGGTTCCACGTCTCGGACGTGCTCGGGCATGCCGGCCAGGAGGCGATCGGCGTCGACGACAGCCTGCTGGACCACGGGTTTTCCTCGTTCACCGCACTGGAGCTGAGCAATCGGCTGCAGGCGGCTTCCGGGGTGCAGATCCCGCCGGTGGCGATCTACGACCAGCCGACGCTGAAGGCGGTGATCGCGCACCTACGGGACACTTTGGCCGCCGCTGATCTCACGTAGCTGGCGCAGGTACTCGGTGGTGTCTCGCTGCCACATCGCGATCGTGGCGGCGAGGGCCGCCGTGTCAGGCAGCAGCCAGAGCAGCTGGAAGCCGAAGCCGCCGGTGATCGCGACGACGAACTGCACGGCGGCGGCGATCCCGAACGCGGTCAGCCAGATGCGCGCGCCCCGGTAGCCGGCGCGGAGGTTCGCCGCCGCGAACAGGATCACCACCCCGACGAGCACGACGACCAGCGGAATGCCGACCGCCACCCACAAGCCGAACGCGAGCCGGAGGCTCTTCGGCTGCTCCGGCCCGGCCACCGCGCCACGACTGACTCCCCGCTTGTCACCCATCCGCAAACGCTAACCGGGACCGCCCCGGCCCGCCCGATTTGCGCTTCCGGCGATCTTGGCGACGCGGGTGGGGAGCCCTAAGCTCGGCAGCATGAGCAGATTCGTGCGTCACCGTCTCGATCGGCTCCACCACGCTCTCGCCCGTCACGTGGACTCGGGGCTGATTCCCGGCGCGGTGACGGCGTTGAGCAGCCGGGGCGAGACGCACATCGACGTGGCCGGTGAGGCCGTCCGCCGCGACTCGATCTTCCGGATCAGCTCGATGACCAAGCCGATCGTCGCGGTCGGCGCGATGGTGCTGGTCGAGGAGTGCGTGCTCCGCCTCGACGAGCCGCTCACCGAATGGCTGCCCGAGCTGGCGAACCCGAAGGTGCTCCGCGATCCTGCCGGGCCGCTCGACGACACGGTTCCCGCCGAGCGGGAGATCACCCTGCGCGACCTGCTCACCTTCCGCAACGGCTTCGGCATGCTGCCCTTCTCCCCGGAAGTGCACCCCATCCAGGAAGCCGCCGCCGAGCTGAACCCGTTCGGCCCGCCACTGCCGAAAACCACGCTGACCGCGGACCAATGGCTGGCCAAGCTCGGCGAACTTCCCCTGATGCACCAGCCGGGCACCCGCTGGCTCTACAACACCGGCTCCGAGATCCTCGGCGCCCTGCTCATCCGGGCCTCCGGCCAGGACCTCGAAAGCTTTCTCACCGACCGCGTCTTCACCCCGCTCGGCATGACCGACACCGCGTTCAGCGTGCCCGCGGACAAGCTCGACCGCTTCACCGTCTCCTACATGCCCGACCAGCAGACCGGCGAGCTGAACGTCTACGACGAGGTCGAGGGCGCGTGGAGCAGGCCGCCGGTGTTCCCGTCCGCGGCGGCCGGACTCGTTTCGACGGCCGAGGACGTTCTCGCCTTCGGACGCCTGTTCCTCGACCCCGCGTCGGACGTGCTCTCCCGCGCCACCATCACCACGATGACCGCCGACCACCTGACCCCGGAACAGAAAGCCGTGTCCGGCTTCTACCCCGGCTACTTCGACAACCGCGGCTGGGGCTTCGGCGTCGCGGTCACCACGCGCCGCGACAGCATCTACGAAACCCCCGGCCGCTTCGGCTGGGACGGCGGGCTCGGCACCTCGTGGGCCACCGATCCCGACGAGGACCTCGTCGGGGTCCTGCTCACCCAGCGCGCCGACTTCCCGCTGCTGAGCAAGCCCTACCAGGACTTCTGGACCTCGGCCTACCAGGCGCTGGCATGAACGCCCGCGACGCCTTCCCCGCGCTCCAAGACGGTTACGCCTACCTCGACGGTGCCGCCGGGACGCAGGTCCCCGCGTCGGTGATCGAAGCGATCGCGGACACCTACCGCCGCGGCATCGGCAACGTCGGCGGCGCCTTCCCCGCCAGCCACCGCGCCGACGAGATCGTCGCGAACGCCCGCTCGGCCGTGGCCGACCTGGTCGGCGGTGACCCACGAGGCGTCATCCTCGGCCCCAACATGACCACGCTCACCTACCGCCTGGCCAACACGCTGGCGGCGGACTGGCAGCCCGGCGACGAGGTCGTGGTGACCCGACTCGACCACGACGCCAACGTCCGCCCGTGGGTGCAGGCCGCCGCCAGGGCCGGTGCCTCGGTGAAGTGGGCGCGAGTCGACGCCGCGGGCGAGCTGCCCGCCGGGCAGTTCGACGATCTGCTCTCCGAACGCACTCGCGTGGTCGCCGTCACCGCGGCGAGCAACGTGCTCGGCACCCGTCCGGACGTCGCCTCGATCACCGCCGCCGCGCACGCGGCCGGCGCGCTCACCTACGTCGACGGTGTGCACGCCACCCCGCACGGCCCCACCGACCGGGCCGCGCTCGGTGCCGACTTCTACGCCACCAGCGCCTACAAGTGGTGCGGGCCGCACATCGGCGCGGTGGTCGCCGATCCGGCCCTGCTGGACACCCTGCGCCCCGACAAGCTGGCCTCGTCCGGTGACGAGGTGCCCAACCGCTTCGAAACCGGCACCCTGCCGTTCGCCGATCTCGCGGGGGTGACCGCGGCGGTCGAGCACCTCGCCGGGCTCACCGCCACCACGGGCACCCGCCGCGAACGGCTTCTCCTCTCGATGGCCGACGCGGAAGCCCACGAACAAGAGCTGTTCACCAGGCTGCTCGACGGCCTCGGCCGGATCCCCGGCGTCACGCTGTACGGCGCACCGGCGCGGCGCACCGCGGTGGCCTACTTCACCGTCGAAGGGCAGACCCCGCGTGAGACCGCGGAACTGCTGGCCGCCGCCCGCGTCAACGTGTGGAACGGGCACAACTACGCCTGGGAACTCACCGGCGCGCTCGGCATCCGGTCCTCCGGCAGCGCGGTCCGCGCGAGCGTCATCCACTACAACAACACCGACGACGTGGACCGCCTGCTCGACGCACTGTCCACTTAGGAGTCAAGCGACGGTGTGCTTGAGCAGCTCGTCGCCGCGCAGGATGGCGCCCTGGAGTTCACGCAAGGGACGGCACGGCTCGAGCCCCAGCTCGGCGTTGAGCCGTTCGCGCGCGTGCTGGTAGACCTTCAGCGCGTCGGCCTGCCGCTCCGAGCGGAACAGCGCCAGCATCAGCTGCCGGTAGAACGACTCTCGCAGCGGGTGCTCGCCGGTCAGCACGTACAGCCTGCCGACCACCTCGCGGTGCCTGCTCAGCATCAGGTACGCGTCGTTGAGCATTTCCACGCATTCCAGCCGGGCTTCCTCCAGCCAGGTCACGTACCAGTAGAGGATCGGGCCGTCCTGCACGTCGTTGAGCGCGCGGCCGCGCCACAGCGCCAGTGCCGCCTCGAACTGCGCCACCGCTTCCTCGTGCCGTCCGCGCTGCGCCGCCTCCCGGCCGCGGTTCACCAGCAACTGGAAGTCGTTGACGTCCAGGCTGTCCTCGCCGAGGTGCAGCAGATACCCCTGCGGGCGGGTGACGATCGGACTGGCCTGCCGCCCCGGCCGGTCCAGAAACTTTCGCAACTGGGAAATGTAGACGTGCAGTGCGGCGTTCACGCGCTGCGGCGGACGGTCCCCCCAGATCTCCGCGATGAGCTGATCGGTGGTCACCACCTGGTCCGCCCGGCCGAGCAGCACGGCCAGCAGCGTTTCCATCTTGCGCGCGGTCAGCGAGGTGGAGCCTGCTTCGTCGACCACTCTGAGTCTGCCCAGGATCTCGTATCGCAACTTGCCCTCCGGTGACTCGTCTTTCCCCCGACCGGGTCCTTATCGTTGCCGGTAAGGCCGACTTTGCCACTGTTCGAAGGTTCACCCAAGCCCCTAACCGGCCCGTGAAAGCGCCCCTACCCGCCGACCGGCACTCCCCTGAGCACACCCGCGTGCGAAGGACAAGGCGGCCGAAAGCACAGCTTTAGCCGTCCTCCGGACGATGACCTGGTCACCCAGCGAAACCATCCGGGGAAAGGACGGTGCCATGAGTGATATCGGGCCCAATGTGGTGCTGCGGGGCGGCCCGCTCGCGTTACCTGGCGGAAACCCGCGCTTCCACCGAGTGCACGACCAGGAACGCCCGCTGAAACTGGCGAACGGGAATCGTTACGAGCATTTCCGCCCGACCGGGGAGACCGAACTGCACGCCGGCCGCCGGCTGCGGGTCTTCGAATGGACCGGGCGGACCTACGTCGCCGAATAGCCGGGGGCGGGTGGAGGCGGTGAGCAACGGCGCTCACCGCCTTTTTCACGTCACTTCCCGAAGGCCAGCAACACGAATCCCTTGTCGCTCGGATAGAGCGGACGGAACCCGGACATGACGTAGAGCATGCCGTCGGCCACCACCGCGCCACCGGCCGCGGCCAGCCCGCCACCACGGCCGACGAGCCCGTTCACGCCCTGGAAGTCCTGGATCGTGTCGAACTGCCAGAGCACCTTGCCGTCACGGGCGCGGTACGCCCGGATCTTGCCGTCGGAGCTGCCTTCGTAGACCACCCCGGGGCTGCTGCTCACCGCGGGCGCGTGCGCCAGCAGGCAGCTGGCCGGCGCGAGCGCGGCGCCACCCCACGAGCAGCCGTCCGCCGGGTTCGGCGTTTTCCACAGCAGGGCACCGGTTTCCGGGTCGAGCGCGTGCAGCGCACCCGGGTTGCCCTGGTTCGTGGCCACGTAGAGGCGTTCACCGTCGTAGCTCGCGCCCCACTGGATGCCCGACTCGGAATAGGTGGTGTCACCGGAGGAAAGCTGCCGCTGCCAGACGATTTCGCCGGTTCGGGTGTCGAGCACGTGGTACACACCGCTCTTCTGCCCGACGCCGACGTAGGTGCGGCCCTTGACGGTGAACACGTTGGGCGCGGTGCCGATGTCGAAGTCCAGCGCGGTCCCGTCCTCCAGACCGGGGCAGTAACCCGGTGGCGCCTTCGGATCGGCGCACAGCACGCGCCAGGTGTCCGGATGGGTCAGCTGGTTCTTCCACCGCACGGCCCCGGTTCCGACGTCCAGCGCGAGCACGGAGTCCGAGTCGCCTTCGGTGCCGGTGTAGTTCTGCCCGGTGCCGACGTAGAGCGTGCGCGTGGCCGGGTCGATCACCGGTGAGCTCCACACCCCGGCGCCGGACGGCGACCAGTGGATCGCGCCACTGGGCCAGGTGCCGACCGCCTTGGGCTCGGGAACCGTGTAGTAGCGCCAAACCAGCTCACCGGTCTGGGCGTCGAGCGCGTCCACGTGACCGCGGAAGGTGCAGCACGCGTAGTCCATTCCACCGGTGTTTTCCGCGCTCGCGACACCGACGTACACCCGGCCGTCGAAGTGGATCGGCGAACTCGTCAGCCGCGCGGCCGGGTTCGGGTCGAGCCGCTGCGACCATTCCAGTGCGCCGGTGTGCTGGTTCAGCGCGTACAGGTAACCGCGACCGTCTCCGAAGTAGACTCGTCCATTCGCGACGGACGGACTGTCGCGCACCATCTTGGCCGCGCCCACCTCCGGATCGACCGTGCTCAGGTTGAATGTCCACAGTGTCGCACCGGTTTTCGAGTCCAGCGCGTAGAAAAGCCCGTCGGGGCCGCCGAAGTACATCCGGCCGCCGACCACCGCGGGCTGGCTGCGCAGGGTCGAGCCGGTACGCGGGAAGGCGTGCGCCCACTTCACCGACAGATCGTCCACAGTGAACTGGTTGATCCGCCGTTCGTCGGCGTTGTGCCTGCTCCCCCTGGCGTCCTTGGTCCACGTCGGCCAGTCCGAACCGGCGAAACCGGGGGTGCTCACCGCCGGCGCGGGCGCGAGCACCGCCACCGCCAGCGCGCACACCACGGGTATCGCCCAGCCGACCGGGCGCCATCGAGCCGTTCTGGATCGGGTCATGGTCTCCCTCTTCTCTCACGCGGATCGCGTGCGGGCTCGCTAGACCATGCCAGCGTCGGGCGGGGTGCCCAAGCCCCCTGTTACTCCCCTATGGACGGACCGGGGCGGAATATTCCGGCCTAAGGCACGGTTTAGCGGGCGCTCCTAGCCTCGACCCGCCGAAAGGAGAACCATGCACATTTTCCGCAAGAAGGCGCGCCGGCGCAGAAGCCGGATCGCCCTGGTCGCGAGCGCGTTCTTCCTGGTCGCGCTGGCCGTTCCGGCGACGGCGGGCGCCGCCGACTCCGCCGGGACCACCGGGGTGCCGCACGACTGCGTCAACCACCACAACCTGACCGAACTGATCGTGCAGAAGTACCCGATTTTCCCCGATCCGACCAATCCGCCGGTCGGCAGCAGACTGCAGGTGGGCCACCAGGTCTACTTCAAGGCCGAGCTGCGGGACCAGGCAGGCAACTGGGTGGCCACCTCGCACGGCTATTCCTACGTGCCCTACCGGGACGACAAAGAGGACGTGATCCTGCAGTACGCGCAGGAAACCATCACGCTCGCCGACGGGGTCATCCGGACCACCGGCGTCTACAGCGTCACGCCGAACAACTACAACGAGTGGAACTACATCTCCGCGGAAGGCGTCAGCGGCCGGTACGTGGGCATGGTCGGCGCCCGCACCTTCCAGATCACGCAACTGGGGCTGAGCCTGAACGCGGGGCTGTACATGTGCGGCGGACTCCAGGAGAACTGGGACTGGAACCCGAAGAAGCCGAAGGCCGAGGAAACGCTGGCGGAGAAGCAGGCCAACGCGCTGGCCGCGCTCGAGGCGACCGAGCCACCCAAGGACCCAGCCGACAGCCCGGTCCCCCCGAACGACTGCGAGGTGCACGTCGGCCTGCGCGAGGAACTGACCGAGGAGTACGGGCCGGCACCGGGCGACGGCGGTGAATGGCCACCGGGTGCCGGATCGTCGATGCACTACAAGTCCGAGTTCCGCAAGGACGGCAGGCTGGTCGCCATTTCGAAGGGTTATTCGTACACGCCCTTCAAGGATCCGGCGAACGACATCGGGCTGAAGTTCGTGCAGCAGACGATCACCTTCCGCGACGGAACCATCCGCACTTCCGGCGTCTACAACCTGACGCTGAGCAACGTCTACGAATGGCACGCGATGTGGGCCGACGGTGTCAGCGGGCGCTACGCCGGCATGGTCGGCAGCCGCATGTTCAAGGTCACCGGCCAGGCCGATCTCGACGGCCAGGTCTTCATGTGCAAGGACCTCGTCGAGCACTGGGAATGGGATCCGCCCACCACCTGAGGAAGCCACTGGGAAAGCCACTGAGGAAGCCGCTCTGACCCCGCGCCCGCGGGGTCAGAGCGGAACCTCGACCTTGGTACCGGCCGGGAGATCCCCGGTGACCTGCACGAAGCCGTCACCCCATTCACCCAGCTTCACCGGAACCTGCTTCGTGGTGCCGTCCGGCCCGACCACCACCACCGCGTTCCCGCCGCCGGGCAGGCCGATCACCGAGGACACCGGCACCGAAAGCGCCTGCTGCGCCACGGTCGCCACGTAGTGCACGGTCACCGGGGCCAGCGCCAGCCCGCTCACCTGGTCCGGCGAGTCGAGCGAGATGGTGACCTTGAAAACGCCCTTGCCGTCGGAGTTCGACTCCAGCGTGGTGCTGACCGACTCGACCTTGCCCGCCGCCTTGTCCCCGCTGGGCAGTTCGACCTGGACCGGCTTGCCGACCTCGATCAGGTCGCGGTCGAGCGGGTCGAGGTCGACGCTGACCACCCGGTCCGTGCTCTGCACGGTGAGCACCGGCGCCGACGGCGAAGTCATCCCGCCCTCGTGCGCGTTGAGCTTGGCGATGTGCACGTTCCCCTCGGTGAACACGACTTCGCCGAGCGAGAGCACACCGTCGTCCTCGGCGCCGATCTTCTTCTGGAGCTGCTTGACCGCGTCGGTGGTCTTCTGGCTCCAGTCGTCGTCGGGATAGGTCGCGCTCGGCTTGCCGAATCCCAGCGCCAGCAACGCGGACTCCAGCTGGTGCACGTCCGGTCCGTCGGTCACCCCGGACTTCAGGTCCCGCCACGCGGGCACCACACCGTTCAGCAGCACCACCGGCTTGTCGTTGATCCGCATCAGCACGTCCCCGCTGACCAGATCGGTGCCCGGGGTCGGCAGCTGGGTGATGATGCCGCTCTGCGCCGCGGAGAGGTCGCGCATGTCCTGGTAGGCGACCGTACCGCTCAGCTTCTCCGTGCGGGTCAGGTCGCGGACCGCGACGTCCGCGGTGGGCGCCGAACCGGCAAGGGGGGCCGGTTCGGCGCCGCTGTCCGCCACGAACCAGACCGCGGCGCCGGCGACGGCCACCAAGCCGAGCGCCACGGGCACCGCGATCTTCGGCTTCACGACCTCACCCCTGCGAGGGCGCGGCCGACTGCTGGCACTCCTTGAGCGCCTTGGACGTGGCCGGATCGGTCCGGTCCAGCTTGTCGCCGAACGGGGTGTCCGAGCCCGGCACCGGGTCCGGCACGTTGATGCCCTTCTCCCGCAGGCACTTCGCCAGCGCGAGCATCTCCTCGTCCTGCTGCGCCTGGTCACCGGAATCCTGGTTCTGGCGCTCCTGCACCACCCCGTCGAGGAAGTGGCCGCAGGTCTTGTTCGCCGCGACGAACGCCGCGGAGTCCTTGTCCACCCCCTCGTACATCGCGCCGGGGCTGCCGGGCTGCGGGTCCGCCAGCTGCACGCCGTTGTCGCGCATGCACTGGGCGTACTGCAGCAGGCTGTCCTGCGCCTGGGTGTTCTGCGTCGGCTGCGCCGGTTCGTTGCCGCCACAGGCGGTCAACGCGAACAGCAGGGCCAGCACCGGCACGCCGCCCTTGATCAACCGCTTCGACATGACCGTCCACCTCCATGGGACTTCTGGGTTTCGGTAAGAACTGTGCCGATCGCGCCTTGGACCGGCCTTAACGCGCCTTGGAATCCGCTGAACGGCTCAAGGCTCTGTGCCTAGGCCGGGCGTACCGCCTCCGCCGGTTCGAGCCGGGCCGCGCGGCTCGCCGGGTACAGCCCGGCCAGGCCGCCGACCAGCAACGCGGCCAGCACACCACCGGCGAGACCGGCCACGGGCAGCACGATCGGCCACCCCATCACGAGCGCGTAGACGATCGTCACGCCCGCACCGAGCAACACCCCGGCGAATCCGCCGAGACCGGCCTGTACCAGTGCTTCGACGAGGAACTGGGAACGCACGTGCCGCCGGGTGGCGCCCAGCGCGCGCCGCACGCCGATCTCGTTCCGGCGTTCCAGCACGGAGATGACCATGACGTTGGCGATGCCGACCCCGCCGACGAGCAGCGCGACCCCGCCGAGGCCGAGCAGCAGGGTGGTGAACGCGGTGTCCGCGGCGGCCCGCGCCTCCAGCGCGTCCGACGGCCGGGTCACCTCCACCTCCTGCGGGCTCTCCGGATTCGCCGTCGCGCCCGCCACGTCGCGGACCGCGTTGATGTCGTCCGGATTTGCCCGCACGTAGACGGTGGTCGGCGAGCCCTGGTAGCCGAACTTCTGGGTCGCGATGTCGGTGCCGATGAGCGCCGCGCTGTCCAGTTCGGGCGCCAGTGGCATCGGCTGCAGGATGCCCACCACGGCGAACCACTGCTCACCGAGCCAGACCAGCTGCCCGCCCTCGCTGATGTCCACGCCGTGGCGTTGCGCGGCGGTGGTGCCGAGGACCACGGTCGGATAACCGGAGAGTCCCGCGTCGAGCCAGCGGCCCGACGCCAGCTTTCCGTTCAATGTGGACAGAAGATCGGCTTCGGCGGCCAGCACGACCACGCCACGCGTGTCCGTCTCGGGCATCTGGTCGGTGCGCCGCACGGTGACGTCGAGCTGCGCCACCGTGGACACCGCCTGCACCTGGTCCAGAATGGACAGACGCCCGCCCGCTTCGGCCGGCAGCTGCGCCTCTTCGTCACTGCTGAACGACTGGCCCGGCTTCACCGTCAGGTAGTTGGTGCCGAGGTCGTCCAGCACCTGCAACAGGTTCGCCTGCGAAGAAGCGGAAATACCGACCACCGCGACGATCGCGGCGATGCCGATCGAGATGCCCACCGCGGTCAGCATCGCGCGGCCACGGCGGCCGAGCACGCCCAGCCTGCCCAGCGCGATCGCGTCGCGGAAGCGCAGCACGGACTTCTCCAGCCGCGGTGGCTTGTCCTCGGTGATGGTCATACCAGCGCCCCTTGGACTATCTGTCCGTCGCGGATGTGCACCCGGCGTGGGGCGCTCCGGGCGATCTCGTCGTCGTGCGTGATCAGCACCAGCGTCGCGCCGTCGGCGTGCAGTTCCCCGAACAACCGCATGATCTCTTCGCCGTTGCGGGAATCCAGGTTCCCGGTCGGTTCGTCGGCCAGCACCAGCGCCGGGTCGCCGACCAGCGCCCGAGCGATCGCCACGCGCTGGCTCTCGCCACCGGAGAGCTGCGCCGGGCGGTGCTCGAGGCGGTGCCCGAGGCCGACCCTGGTCAGTGCCGACTCCGCGCGCTGACGGCGTTCGCCTGCCGGGATCCCGCGGTACATCAGCGCGGTGCCCACGTTGTCCAGCGCGCTCAGGCTCTGCAGCAGGTGGAAGGACTGGAAGACAAAACCGAGCGAACGGCCGCGCAGCGCGGAAAGCTTCTCGTCGTTGAGCTTGCCGACCTCGTGCCCGTCGATCCGCACCGAGCCCGAGGTCGGCTTGTCCAGTGCGCCCATCAGGTTCAGCAGGGTCGACTTGCCGGAGCCGGACGGCCCGACGATCGCCACCCACTCACCCGGCATCACGGTCAGGTTGACGCCGTCGAGCGCGCGCACCGGCGGGACGCCGGGATACTCGCGGACCGCGTCGGTGATCTCCAGCACGGGCCTGGTCATTTCGGCACCTCCACCTTGTCGCCGGCCTGCACGCCACCGGTCACCACGACAAATCCGTCGCCCCAGGCACCGAGTTCGACCGGCGTGCGGACGGCCGCGCCCCCCTGCGGCGGCAGCACGTCGACGGCGTAACCACCGCCGGGCACCCCGACCACCGCGGCCACCGGCACGGTCAGCGCCTGCTGCGCGACGACGGTGGTGTAGCGCACGGTCACCGGTGCCAGCGCGACGTTGTCCCCGGCGGTGGCATCGGCCAGCTTCACCTTGAGCTTGTAGACCTGCTTGCCGTCGGCGCCCGCTTCCAGCGCGGTACCGACCTCCTCGATGGTGCCGTCGACCTTCTCGCCGTTCGGCGGTTCCACCTTCACCGCGGCACCGACCGCCACCAGTTCGCGGTCCGCCGGATCGAGGTCCACGGTGACCAGCCGTTCGGTGCCGGAGACGGTGAGCACCGCCTGGCCGGGCACCACCGGCGCGCCGACCGTGGTGGTGCGCTTGGCGATCCGGATGTCGCCGGGGGTGAAGCTGATCTCGCCGAGTGAGGCGATGCCGTCGATCACCGCGCCGACGTCCTCCTGGTACTTCTTCAGCGCGGTGGTGGTCACCGAGTTCCAGTGGGCGTCGGGATAGGTGCTCGACTTCTTGCCGTAGCCGAGGCTCACCAGGGTCTCCTCGAGCTGCGCCACGTCGGGGCCGTCGGTGATGCCGGGGCCGAGGTCGCGGTAGGCGGGAATGGTGCCGTTGAACAGGACCACCGGCCGCTCGTCCACGCGCATCAGCACCCCGCCGGACTTCACCGTGTCGCCGACCCCGGGCAGCATGGTCACGATGCCGCCCTTCGAGGAGGTCAGATCGCGCTCGTCGCGGTAGGCGATCACCCCGTTCATCGTCTCGGTCCGGCTGAGGTCGCGGACCGAGACACTGGCGGTGTTGACCGCGGGCTGCCCCGCGTCGGCGGGCGGCGCGGGACGGCCGGTGGTCAGCAGCACCGCGGTGAGGCCGCCGGCGACCACCACCGGGACCGCGATGAAGGCGATCGTGCGCTTTTTCATGGCTGTTGTCCTTACTTTCCGGCCGTGGCGCAGGTTTTGAGCGCCTTCGCCGTGGCGGGATCGGTGCGGTCGAGGCCGGGGCCGAAAGCGCCGCCCGCCTGTCCCGGCACCGGGTCCGGTACGCCGATCCCCTGTTCGCGGAGGCACTTGGCGAGGGCGAGCAGTTCCTCCTGCTGGACCTTGAGCTGCTCGGGATCTTGCTTCTGCCGCTCCTGCACGACGTTGGCGAGGATCGCGCCGCACGTGCGGTCGGCCGTCTCGAAGGCGGCGGACGCGGTGTCGACGCCCTCGTACATCGCGCTCGGGTCACCGGCCGCGGGGTCGGGCAGCTGGACCCCGTTGTCACGCATGCACTGGGCGTACTTGAGGTACACGTCCTCGACGGGTGCCTGCGGTGGCGCCGGTGTGCTGCAGGCCGTGAGGAACAGGGCCAGGCACGCGGCCGGCACCACCATCGACAAGCGGGACATCGCCGTACCCTTCTCTTCACTCATTGTGGGAGTCGTTGTGTGGGTCACTGTGCCGAGCGGGCCTTGGACCGGGCTTAGCCGCGCTGAGCGGGAGCTGAACGGCGAGCGCGATGTCAACCCCGGTTGCCCGGCGGGACCACGACAGGGGTCGAAAGGGGTGTGAGCGGTCCTCGACGTCTATCTACGTTCAGCTGTTGTGAGAACTACGAAGAGAACCGCTGTACTCGCCCTTTCGGCCGCCCTCATGACAACATTCGCCGGCGGGTTGACGCCCACTGTCGCCGCCGGACCGGCGGCCTGCACGTGGACACCGGAACTGCTGCCGTTACCGGCCGGGGTGCTCGCCGGGCACGTGGACGCGACCGACCACGGCGGCGGTTACGCGGGTTCCATCTCCTACGGCGCGGGTTCGGTGCAAGGCGCCCACGCCGTGCTGTGGAAGAACGGCAAGATGACCGACTACGGAAACCTGTCGTCGCCGGAATACCAGAATTCGGTGAGCGTCTACGACGTGAACAAAGCCGGGACGGTGGTCGGCGCGGCGCACAAGGAATCCGACGGCACACCGAGTGCCGTTCACTCGCGGAACGGCAGGATCGAGCGCTTGGCCGAACTGCCGAACACCATCGCTTCGATGGCGAACGGCATCAACGACAGCGGGGACATCGTCGGCGGCGTCGAAACGGAATCGCGCTGGTTCGCCGTTCGCTGGCCCGCCGATCGACCGGGCGTGGTGGAGGTGCTGACCGGACTGCCCGACACCCCGGCCGATGCCAGCGGAATCGACGAGGACGGCACGGTGCTGGTCTCCGTGGAGAAGGAGGGCTGGGACGTGCCCTACCTGTGGAAAGCGGGCCAGGCGCGGGCGCTTCCCCTGCCGGCGGGCGGTTATGACGTGATCAACCGGGGCATCTCGAACGGCCGGGTCATCGGCCAGGTGACCACCGATGACGCGTTCAGCGGCTACGTGTGGGACCGCGACGGTCAGCCGCGCGCGGTGCCCCGCGGCGAGGACGTGCTGGGCATCAACCGCGACGGCCGGATCGTCGGCCGCACGGACGACGAAAGCTGGCGCGAATTCGGCGTCTGGCGGGTCACCACCCTCGAATCCACGTTGAGCTACACCGCCACCCGCGGCATCGACCCCCGCGTCTCCAGCGACGACGGCACGATCGCCGGCGACAGCTGGACCTTCAACGGCGGCCGGTACGAGCCGACCGTCTGGCGCTGCCGCTGACAGCCCCGGGCACGCGGACCTCGAAGCGGGCACCGCCCAAGGTCGGGGATTCGGTCACGGTGACCTCGCCGCCGTGACTGCGGGCGATCCGGCGCACCAGTGCCAGGCCGAGGCCGACACCGCCGCTGGCGCGGTCCCGGCTGCCGTCGACGCGGAAGAAGCGGTCGAACACGCGCTCCCGCTGGTCCGGCGGCACGCCGGGACCGTCGTCGTCGACGGTGAAGACGGCGTCCCGGCCGTCCAGGGCCAGCGAAACGGCGACCACGCCCGACGCGTGCTTGTCCGCGTTGTCCAGCAGGTTCCGCACCAAGCGCACCAGCTCGGGCACCACACCGGTCACCCGCACCGGGGTCAGTGACGGGCGGACCTCCGCGTGACGCACCGCGGTGATCTCTCCCGCGACGATCTCGTCCAATTGCACGGCTTCCGCTCGACGCGAGACCGCGGCCTCGTCGAGCCGCGCCAGGGTGAGCAGGTCGCCGGTGAGCCGTTCCAGGCGGCGGTGGTCGTCGAGCAGGCGGGTCGCCACGTTCCGCCAGTCGGCGCTGTCCCGGTGCGCCAGCGAGACCTCCAGCTCCGCCCGCATCGCCGCCAGCGGTGTGCGCAGCTCGTGGGAGGCGTCCGAGACGAACTCGCGCTGCCGCCGCGCGCCCGACGCGATGCGGTCGAGCATCCGGTTCAGCGTGCTGGTCAGCTTGCCGACCTCGTCGCCGGTGTCCTGCTCGGGCAGTCGTTCGTCCAAAGTGGAGTGACTGATCGCCTCGGCGCGCCGCCGCACCGCCTCGATCGGGCGCAGCGCGCGGTCCACCGCGAACCAGGTCAGCCAGCCGACAAAAACGGTCAGCACCGGCGCGGCCACCAGCAGCGAGTTCACCACCAGGTCGATGCTCTGGGTGATCTGCCCCGACCGCGAGATCGCGCGCACCGTGCGCACCTCGCCCTGCGGGGTGGAGACCGTGCGCGCCGGCACGATCTCGAAGTCCTCGGCTGGCGGGCGGGCTTCGGTGACGGCCCCGGTCGCGCGCGACCGCTCGGCCGACACGGGACGGCGTTCGATCGCCTGCATCCCGGTCTGCGGCACCGACGCGACCAGCTTCCCGTCCTTGTCCTCGACCAGGATCATCGTTGCCGACGACGGCTCCTCCGGCGGCAGCGGCTGCCCGCGCTCCACCGCGTCGGCCACCTTGTCGAGCTGCCGGGCCGCGCTTTCGGCCATTCCGCCGAACAACGTGTTCGACATGCTGTTGACCAGCACGAACGAGGCGATGGTCAGGGCGAGACCGACCGCCAGGGTGACCACCAGGGTCAGCCGCAAGCGCAGCGAGCGCGGCCGCACCCTAAGCATCCGGGTCCACCAGCCGGTAACCGAGGCTGCGGATCGTCTCGATGCGGGCCGCGCCGATCTTGCGGCGCAGGTAGGACACGTACACCTCGACCAGGTTCGTGTCCCCGGCCGAGTCCAGCCCCCAGACCGCGTTGAGCAGGCGGTCCTTCGACATCACCCGGTTGCGGTTGCGCAGCAGCGCCTCCAGCAGCGCGCGCTCACGCGGCTGCAGCGTCAACTGCTTGCCGTTGACCATGCACTCGCCGGACTCCGGGTCGAGGGAGAGCCCGCCGTGGCTGAGCAGCCGCGGCCGCGGGGTCGCCCCGCGCCGGGCCAGCGCCCGCAACCGCGCCACCAGCACCACGAACGAGAACGGCTTGCGGAGGTAGTCGTCGGCACCGACGTCGAGACCGTCGGCCTCGTCGTACTCACCGTCCTTCGCGGTGAGCATCAGCACCGGCGTCCACACCTCTTCGGCCCGCAGCCGCTTGGCCACGGTGTAGCCGCTTATCGAGGGCAGCAGCACGTCGAGCACGACCACGTCGTGCGCGCCTTCCCGGGCCTGCCAGTAGCCGTCGAACCCGTCGTGGACCACGTCCACGTCGAAGCCCTCGGCCGTGAGTCCCGACGACAGCACCTCGGCGAGGCGGACGTCGTCCTCGACCACCAGAACCCGCATCGTCCCGCCTTTCGCGCCACCGGAAACCACCACTGGAAACACGATCGCACAGCTCGATTAGACGTTCCTGAGTCCGCGGGCGTAAGTACGGCGAAAGAAACGGTTTAGCCCACCGGCCGAGCATGAGGTGAATTCTCGGCAGGGAGGAAACTCGATGGGCGCCCGTCAAACGTACGTCCTGGCCGCGGGCACGGCCTTTCCCGGGCCGCTGGTGGACAACGCGGCACTGGCCGCCCGCTTCGGCACCACCGGCGCCTGGCAGCAGTGGGTGGACACCTTCATCGGCACCCGCACCCGCCACCTCGCGGTCGACCCGGAGACCGGCAAACGCCACGCGACGCTGGCCGACCTCGGTGAGGAAGCCGGGCGGCGGGCACTGACCGGGGCCGGGCTGGCCCCCGGCGACATCGACCTGGTGGTGCTGGGCAGCGCCACCCCCGACCAGCTGATGCCCGCCACGGTGAACCTGATCGCCGACCGGCTCGGCATCGACCAGGTACCCACCTACCAGCTCCAGTCCGGCTGCACCGGCGCGGTGCAGGCGCTCGACCTGGCCCGGCAGCTGCTGTCCACCGGACGGCACCGCAACGCGCTCGTGCTCGGCGGTGACGTCTGCGTCAAGCACCTCGACTTCGACACCGACTTCGCCGCGCTGCCGCCCGCGCAGCAGGTGAACTTCATCCTTTTCGGTGACGGCGCCGGCGCGGCCGTGCTCAGCACCGAGCCGGGCCCCGAAGCGGTGGAACTGCGGCACGTGTTCGTCCGGCTGGTCGGTCTGGGCCGCGCGCCGGGCCAGGTGGTCGAGTGGTTCGGCGTGGCCGACCGGGACGACGACCGGGCACCGGTGCTGGAGGACTACAAGGCCATCGAGGAGTCGGTGCCCGGGCTGGCCGCCGAGGCACTGGAGGAGATCCTCGACGAACTGGACTGGTCCGGTGGTGATCTCGACTACCTGCTGCCGCCGCAGCTGTCCGGGAAGATGACCGAGACCATCGTCGAACGGCTCGGCGTGCCGGACGCGCACGAGGTCAGCTGCGTGGCCGAGACCGGCAACATCGGCAACGCGATGCCGTTCGTGCAGCTGGAGAAGGTGCTGCCGTGGCTGTCGCAGGGCGACCGGGTGGCCGGGATCGCCATCGAGTCGAGCAAGTGGATCAAGTCCGGCTTCGCGGTGGAGAAGATCTGATGGACTTCTTCACCGCCTACCGGGAGGGACGGCTCGCCGGTGCCTACCACCGCGTGCCCGCACTGCTGGCCGATCTCGCCCCCGCGGAACTCGCGCGGGCCGGTCGGCTGCTCGCCCGGCTGGACGTCGACGACAGCGAGGCGACCGTGGTGCGGGTGGCGATCACCGGGCACGGCACGCTTTCCCCGCTGGTGCCGTCGCTGACCGCCGAGGTGGCCAGGCACGGGCTGCTGCTGCGCCCCACGGTCGGCGACTTCGGCGGCTACCTCACCGAACTGTCCGATCCGGACAGTGACATCTACCGCGCCGAGGCCGAACTCACCCTCTGCGTGCTCGACGCCGAGGCGATCTTCGCCGAGGTACCGGTGCCGTGGCGACCGGCCGACGTGCGCGCGGTGCTCGACGAGAAGCTGTCCTTCCTGGACAAACTGGCGTCGATCTTCGAGGCGAACAGCAAGGGCACGCTGGTGCTGAACACCTTGCCGCTGCCACGCCGGTTCACCGCGCAACTGGTCGACCACCGCTCGCGCGCGGAACTCGGCGCGCTGTGGCGCGAAGCCAACGCACGCCTGCTGCGCTTCGGCGAGCAACACCCCGGCGTGCTGGTGGTCGATCTCGAACCACTGCTGGCCGAGGGCATCCCGGTCGAGGACCCGCGAATGGCCGTCTACGCGAAGATGCACCTGTCGGCGGAACTGCTCGCCCGTTATGCCCGCGAGATCGGGCATCTGGCCAGGAGCACCGCCGGGCGCACGAAGAAGTGCCTGGTGCTCGACCTCGACGGCACGTTGTGGGGCGGCATCCTCGGCGAGGACGGCCACGACGGCGTCGAGGTCGCGGAAAGTCACCACGGTGAGGCGTTCCGCGCGTTCCAGCGGGTGGTCAAGCAGATCGGGTCACAGGGCGTGTTGCTCGCGGTGGTGAGCAAGAACGATCTCGCCCCGGTGCGGCGCGCGCTCACCGAAAACCCGCAGATGACGCTGGACGAGAACGACTTCGTCCGGATCATCGCGAACTGGCAGCCCAAGCACGACAACCTCCGGCAGCTGGCCGCCGACCTCAATCTCGGCGTCGATTCGTTCGCCTTCGTCGACGACAGCACGCTGGAATGCGGCCTGGTCCGCGACGCGCTCCCGGCGGTGGCGGTGCTGCCGGTGACCGGTGACCCGGCGCTGCACGTGGGCACCCTGCTCGCCGACGGCTGGTTCGACGTGCGCGAACTGACCGTCGAAGACCGCGCCAGGGTGGACAAGTACCGCGAGGATCTGTCCAGAAAGGACTTCCTGGACAGCTTCGACTCGATCGAGCAGTACCTGGCCGAACTCGGCGTGCGGGTGCGGTTCGCCCCGGCGACCGAAAAGGAACTCCCGCGCGTTTCCCAGCTGTCGCTTCGCACCAACCAGTTCAACCTGACCACCCGGCGGTTGCAGCAGCCCGAGGTCCGGGAGCTGGCCGACGACCCCGACTGGCAGGTGCTCGCCATCCGATCGAGCGACCGGTTCGGGGACAACGGTCTGGTCGGGGTGATTTTCGCGAAACGCGAGGGAAATTCACTTCACCTCGAGAACTTCATCCTCAGTTGCCGGGTTTTCTCCCGCGGCATCGAGCAGGCGTGCCTTTCGGCGCTGTTGCACCACGCCCGTGAGCACGGCATAACCGAGGTTTTCGGCAGTTACCGGCCGACCGCGAAGAACGGCAAGGTCGCCGATTTCTACGCCCGCTACGGCTTCACCCCGCTGCCCGAATCCGACGGCGTCACCCGGTTCCGGCACGACCTCGGCGAAATCGTCGAAGCCCCCGCCCACGTCGACCTCGACTTCGACCCCGACTTCGGAGGAACCCTCCAGTGAACACAGTGGACGATCTGGTCACGCTGGTCCGTGACGAGCTTGGCCTGCCGGTCACCACCTCCGACGCCGCGCGCAGCCTGGACGAGCTTCCCGGTTGGGATTCGGTGTACCTGCTGTGGCTGCTGACCGTGGTGGAGAAGAAGACCGGCAGGCCGGTGTCGCTGCCGGACCTGCTCGAAGCGGGCAGCCTCGAAGACGTGTACTCGCTGGTGGCGGCATGAACTTCCCGGCGATCGCCAGAGAACGGCGGCACACGCTCTACTTCCTGCGTGAGATCCGGCGGTTCTCGCCGGTCTTCCTGGACACCGAGGTCGACATGACCGCGGTGGCCGGGCACCGCGAGAAGGCGAAGGCGGCGGGCACGCGGATCTCCGTCATCACCTACGTGGTGCACTCGGCCGCGCGCGTGCTCGCCAGGCATCCCGACGCGAACGCGGCGGTCCACGGTGGACTGTTCGCCAGGGTGGCCAGGTACGGCGGGGTGGCCGCGAAGGTCACCCTGGACAAGCGGATCAACGGGCAGCGCGTGGTGCTGTCCACCGTGCTCGACCGGGTGCACGAGGAGGGCCTGGCCGCGATCCAGTCCAGAGTGGACCACTTCCGCGACGGCGATCCGGAGACCATGCCCGAGTTCGCCGGGGCCCGCAAGCTGCACCGGCTGCCACCGTGGCTGGGGCGGGTGCTTTTCGCCATGGCGGTGCGCCCGCTCGAAGTGCGGGCGGCCAGGTTCGGCACCTTCGCCGTCACCTCACTGGGACACCGTCCGGTGGACGGCTTCCACTCGGTCGGCGGCACCACCGTCACGCTCGGCCTCGGCCGGATCACCGACCGGCCGGTGGTGCGTGACGGCGAGATCACCGTCGCCCCGGTGATGCGGTTGAACCTGGCCTTCGACCACCGGGTGATCGACGGCGCGGAGGCCGCCGACGTGCTCGCCGAGATCAAGCAGGGCCTCGAAAGTTTCCCCGCACACCACCCCCACCCCCGCGAGGCGACGACGGTCGGCGGGGCCGAAAAATAGGGAGCCGTGATGACCAAGGATCCGGAGACGCCGGAGTTTCCGATGGCCCGCAGGTGCCCGTTCGATCCCCCGTCCGAGTACGCCAAGCTGCGCGAGACCGAACCGGTCAGCCGCGCGCAGCTGCCCGACGGCACCCCGGCCTGGCTGCTCACCCGGTACGCCGACGCCCGCGCCGCACTGGCCCATCCCACCATCAGCGCGGACATCACCAAACCGGGATTCCCGCCGCTGATCCCGATCCAGAAGGACATCGTCAAGCAGGGCCACAAACCGCCGTTCATGCGGCAGGACCCGCCGGAGCACACGCTGTACCGCCGGATGCTCATCCCGGAGTTCACCGTGCGGCGGATGAAGGTGCTGCGCCCGGCCATCGAGCGGATCGTCGACGAGCAGCTCGACCACCTGCTGGCGCAGGAGCGGCCCGCCGACCTGGTCACCCACCTGGCGCTTCCGGTGCCGTCGCTGGTGATCTGCCGGACGCTCGGCGTGCCCTACGCCGACCACGAGTTCTTCCAGGACAAAACCGGCGTGCTGCTCTCCTTCGACAGCACCCCGGACGAGGTGGCCAAGGCGATGACCGAGATCAGGGCCTTTCTCGGCGACCTGATCAGCGAGAAGCAGCGCAACCCGGACGAGGACCTGGTCAGCAGCCTGGTGCACAACCACCTGGAAAAGGGCGAGGTCACCAGGGAGAACCTGCTGGCCACGATTCTGCTGCTGCTCAACGCCGGGCACGAGACCACGGCGAACATGATTTCCCTCGGCACGCTGGCGCTGCTGGAAAATCCCGACCAGCTGGCGGCGTTGCGCGCCGATCCCGAACTGGTCGGGTCCGCGGTGGAGGAAATGCTGCGTTACCTGAGCATCGGCGACATCGTGCCGGCCCGCATCGCCACCGAGGACATCGAGCTGGGTGGAACAACGATCAAGGCGGGAGAGGGCTTGATCGCGCTGCTCGGTGCCGCGGACTGGGATCCTGAGGTTTTCCCCAGTCCTGAGGTGTTCGACATCCAGCGGGGTGCGCGCAATCACATCGCCTTCGGCTACGGGGTGCACCAGTGCGTCGGGCAGAACCTGGCCCGGCTGGAACTGGAAATCCTGTTCCGCAAGCTGATCTCGCGCATTCCCACGTTGCGCCTGGCCGCGCCGGTGGAGGACCTGCCATACAAACGCCAGGGCGCGGTCTACGGTTTGCACGCGCTGCCGGTCGCCTGGTAGAGCGGCGGGGCAAGGCGCATCGGGTGAACTTCGCCGCCTGGATCGAGAATTCCGGCCTTCACCCCCCACGGAGCCAAACCACGCGGTACGCTTGACCGGTCGGCCACCCCCCTCGGCCGACCTTGAGCCCCCGGCGCCACCTCCCCCTCGAGCGCCGGGGGCTTTCTTAATCGGACCGACGGGTCATAACCCCTGTTATGCCAGGCGAATCCGCGGTGCCGGCTCGGTGCGCAGGTCCAGCGGCAGGTCGTTGCGCCGTTTCACGTTGAGCTTGCGGTACACCCGGGTCAGGTGCTGTTCCACCGTGCTCGCGGTGATGTGCAACTTGCCGGCGATCTCCCGGTTCGTGTAGCCGATCACCGCCAGCGCCGCGACGCGGCGTTCCGAACTGGTCAGCGAGGTGATGCCGGCGGTGTCCTCACCGGCACCGGCCCCTGTGGACAGATCGCTGCTCGCGGACAGCAGCTCCGCGCACAACGGTTGCGCGTCGCACACCTTCGCCAGGTGCCACGCCCGCCGGAACACCTTCCGCGCCCGCCGCTTGTCGTCGGCTTCGTAGTGGACCCGGCTCAGATCGACCAGTACCCGCGCCTGTTCGTAGCAGTCACCGGCCGATTCGAACAGTTCCAGCGCTTCGGTGAGCAACGGCAGGCGCCGCGGTGACGGGCTCAGTGCCGCCAGCAGGCGCAGGGACGCTCCGCGCGTGCGGAAGCCGTCGGTACCCGGTTGTGCCAGCTGGTCGTGCACGAGCAGCCGCGCCTGCTCCAGATTGCCCAGTCGCAGCCACGCTTCCGCGGCCGAGGTCCGCCACGGCACCAGTCCGGCCACCTCCAGCCGCCAGCCCTGCATCAGTTCCCCGCAGGACAGGAAATCCGCCAGTGCGGCGTGGTGGTGGTTCGTGGCCAGGTAGTAGTTCCCGCGTGCGTACAGGTACGGCAGCCCGTACCGGCTCTGGAACATCGCGTCCGGCACCGTGTAGGTGACCAGCTGCGCGGCCTCCTCGAACCGGCCCATCCGGGTCTTCGCCAGGATCAGGCTGCCCAGCGGAAGGCCGATCGCCACGCCCCAGGACTTGCGGGCCATCTGGGTCAGCGCGAGTTCGGCGTGCTCGGCGGCCGCGGCCAGTTCGCCCTGGCGCACCGCGATGGTGGCGCGGGCGCTGGCGAACATCGCCCGCCACACCGGGGCCCGCCGGTGCTCGGCCGCGCCGAGCAGCCGGTCGCACCAGTCCGCCGCGTTCTTCGCCCGCCCGGCGGTGATCAGCACCAGCAGCGCGAGCATGGCCGACTCCTCGGCCCACGACGTGCTGCGGTTCAGGTCGATGTCCCGCAGCACCGCCTCGGCCTGGTCGACCGCCTCGTGGCTGCGCCCGCGCGCGAGCACGTCGGCCAGCATCGCGGTGGCCTGCAGGCCGGGGTCGGCCTTGGGGGTGACCAGCGCGGGCTGCGGCCCGGCCGGGTGCGCCGGCGGCCTGCGGCTGGCCAGTGGCGGGTGCACGCTGGTCAGCCACAGCTCGGTGTGCCGCAGTTCGGCCGCGGCCTCGGTGTGCTGCTCGCGCACTGACGAGCGCAGGCGGTCGAGCAGGTCCATCGCCTCGTCGGCGCGGCCGTGCCAGAGCAGCTGCCGGATCAGCACGATGCAGTCGCGCCGGTTGAGCTGGTCGGCCCGCATGGCCGCGGCGAGCGGGGCGAGGTGCTCGGCCGCGGCGGCCGGGTTCACCTGCCATTCGGCGTAGGCCAGGCGGGCCCGGATGGCCGCCCGGTCCTCCTCGCCGAGGCTGGCGCGGTGGGCCAGTCGCAGCGAGTCGGCGGCCAGTTCCATCCGGTCGGACAGCAGCGCCTGTTCGGCCGCTTCCAGCAACACGGTGACCGCCCACGACGGCTGGACGTCCCCGGCCTCGATCAGGTGACCGGCCACCGTCATCGCGGACGCGCCCACCTCCTGCAGCAGCCGCGCGGCCCGCCGGTGCAGCTCGATCCGCTCGTCCGGGGCGAGGTCGTCGAGCACCGCCTGCCTGCCGACCGGATGCCGGAAGACGCCGGTGTCGAGCACCCCGGCCGCGGTCAGCGCGGCACAGCTCTGCCGCACCACGTCCGGCTCGGCACCGGCCAGCGCGGCCAGCGTTTCGGGGGAACCGTCCCCGCCGAGCACGGCCACCGCGCGGGCGACCCGCGTCCGGACCGGGTCACCGCGGTGCAGGCAGCTCAGCACGGCCAGGCCGTAGCCCTCCGGCCGGGCGGTGCCCAGTTCGCGGTGGTCCTCGGCCAGCGACGCCAGCAGCAGCGGGTTCCCACCGGTGGCGGCGTGGAACTCCGGTGCCAGCTCGGCGGGCAGGTCGGTGCGCTCGGCCAGCAGCCGCGCCACCCCCGCCTCCGACAGCGGCGCCACCCTGACGCGCTGGAAGTGCGGCTGGCGCAGCAGTTCCGCGCCGAACGGGCGCTGCGAGGGCACCGGATCGATGTCGTCGGTCAGCACCGCCAGCACCCTGGCCGAGCGCAGGCGGCGGATCAGGTACAGCAGGCACTGCAAGGACAGCGTGTCCACGTGCCGCAGGTCGTCCACCCCGATCAGCAGCGGATCGAGCGCGGCGAGTTCCAGCATGGCCAGCGAAATGCCGTGGAACACCTGGCCCAGCTCGGCCGGCTCCGGCCGCGACCGGGCGGCGAGCGCCTCCGCCACGCCCTCGTCGAGCAGGCGCACCAGCCGCGCGTGCAGGTCGGCGGGCAGCACCGCGCTGTGCACCAGCTGGCTGATCACGCCGAAGGGCAGCGCGCGCTCGGACCGCGAGCACAGCGCACTCAGGAATAGCACCCCCGATTTCTGCGCGCGTTCGGCGAACACCCGCAGCAGTTCCGTTTTTCCGCTGGCGGCCGGGCCGTCGAGTAGCGCGACCTGACCTTTCCTGACCAGTGTTTCGTTGAGCAGCAGCCCGAGCACACGCAACTGCTCCTCTCGTTCCACCAGTTCCATCGCCATCCCCCCGGATCGCTCGGCACCGCACAACGGTGCTGCTTTCTCCTGCTGACAGCAGCGCGTCGTTGCACCGTTGAACAAACTAGCAACTTTCGTAGGAAAGTCGGCGAAACCGACCCATTGGCCGGAAATTCGGCACACATCGATCCCGGCCGGCCCGCGGAACTGATGATCCTGCACTAAGCCGGATTGAGCCGAACGGCCGAGTCATTCTCGGTGCACGTTCGATTATTTTCCGTACTGAAAGCCGTCCCGATCAGGCCGGGAACCCGACCGCATTAGCGCGCGACACGGCCAGCGAGCGGCGCCATCCCGGCAGTTGGACCGTAACCGGTTGGTTATAAGGATTTTCTAAGTAAATAATTGACCAAGCGCATTAATCACCCGACCAACCCCTTCACACGATGTTGAGCGTTCGGTAAGCTTTCTGAGAAAGTCCGCCCCGATCGGGCGCAGCAAGCCAGGCAAGAATAGGCAGATCTGTCTACGAAATACACCGACCGAGGGCGGACGGTCATGCGCTTCAATTTGCTGGGTCCGCTGGAGATATTCTCCGGCGATATTCCGATCGGCATCAGCGGGCACAATCGGCGGGCGACGCTGGGCTTTCTGCTGTTGCATGCGAACAACGTGGTGGCGACCAGCAGGCTGCTGCGGGCGGTGTGGGCCGGTGACGCCCCGCAAACCGCGCGCAAGATTCTGCACAACGCGATCGCCGACCTGCGCGGCGTGCTCGCCGACGCCGGCCCCGGCGCACCGGACCTGCTCACCAGGGCGCCGGGCTACCTGCTGCGGATCGATCCACTGCAGGTCGACCTGTTCCGCTTCCACGAGCTGGTCGAGCACGGGCGCGCCGAGCTGACCGCCCGCTCCTTCGACACCGCGGCGGCCACCCTGCGCGAGGCGCTCGCGTTGTGGCGCGGGCCCGCGCTGGCCGACCTGGTCGAATCCGGGATCCGCTGGCCCGAACTGCTCACCGTGCAGAACGCCAAGCTCGCCGCGATCGAGGACTGCATGGAGGCCGAGCTGGCCGGTGGGCGGCACCACGAGGTGATCGGCGAACTCGAAGCCGTCGCCGAGGCCGAACCGCTGCGGGAACGCCTCGCCGGGCAGCTGATGCTCGCGCTCTACCGGTGCGGCAGGCAGGCCGACGCGCTGACCGCCTACCGCCGCACGCGCACCGCGCTGGTGGACAGCCTCGGCCTCGACCCCAGCCGCGACCTCCAGGCGCTGGAGCGCGCCATCCTCAACCACGACGCGTCGCTCGCGCTGCCGGCCCCCAGCGTCAACCCATCACCCGAGCTGGCCAGCATCGCGCGGCTGGAGTTCCCCGTGGTGCCGCGCCCGAGCGTCACGCTGGAGCGCAAGCGGGTCAGCGCGCTGCTCGTGCGCGCCGAACCGGATCCGGCCACCCAGGACCCCGAGGACCTCGGCGACCTGCACGACGAGCAGAGCGAGGTGGTCTACGCCGAAGCGAGGCGGTTCGGCGGCAGCGTCCGCGGCTCGATCGGCTCGACGTGGCTGGTGTTGTTCGGCGTGCCGCGCACCGGCGAGCACGACGCGGTCAACGCCGTGCGGACCGGGCTCGCGCTGCGCGACCGGCTCGACCGCGCGCACGCCACCGTCACCACCGGCGACGCGCTGGTGTCGCTGTCCGGGCGGCGCGCCCCCGAGGTCTCCGGCGGCCTGCTGGAAAACGGCCTGCGCCTGCTCGCCGGGACCCCGGCCGGCGAGGTGCGGGTCTGCCCGGCGACCAGGGCCGCGACCGGGCACGCGTTCGAGTTCGCGGTGACCGGCGAGAGCGCGCGGGTGACCGGTTCGGTGACCACCACCGAGTCCGGCGCCGGCCAGTTGATCGGCCGGGACCGCGAACTCGGCAGGCTGCACGGATTGCTCGAAGAGGTGCGCCGGTGGCAGCGCGCGCACCTGGTCGCGATCCTCGGCGAACCGGGAATCGGCAAGAGCGCGCTGCTGGCCGAGTTCGGCCGCTCGGTGCGGGAACTGCGCGAGCCGGTGCGGGTGGTCCGCGCCCGCGGCGGGGAACCGCTGGAGGTCTTCGCCGAGCTGGTGCGCTCGTGCGCCGGGATCGACGCGGGTGGCTCGTTCGGTGCCATGGCCGCGCAGCTCGCCGAGACCGTCCACCTGCTGCTCGGCACCGGGCCGTCGGCCGCCTGGGTGGCCGCGCACCTGCGCACGCTGGTGTGGGAGCCGGGCAGCGCGGCGCTGGCCGAGTCGGTGCTGTGCTGCCGCGCGCTGCTCGAAGGTGCCGCCGCCACCGCGCCGCTGGTGGTCCTGCTGGACGACCTGCACCTCGCCGGTGAGCCGGTGCACCGGTTCGTCGAGGACCTGGCGCAGCGGTTGCCACTGCTGGTGGTCACCGCGGGCAAGCCGGAACCGGCACACCGCGACACCACCACGATGACGCTGGAACCGTTGTCCGACAACGCCACCACGCGACTGCTCGCCACGCTGACCGGACAGTCGTCCCGGCAGTTCGAGCGGCTGGTGCCGCGGATCGGCGGCAACCCGCGGTTCGCCACCGAGTACGCCAGGGTGCTGCGGCAGGAGGCGCCGGGCGCTTCGCCGTCACCGGCCTGGCACGCCGCGGCCACGAGGTGGGCGGTGTGCGCGGCACCGGCCGTGCCGCCGACCGTGCACGCGATGCTGGCGGCACAGCTCGACGCGCTGCCACCGGCGGAAAAGGCCGTGGTGCAGGACGCGGCGGTGCTCGACGATCCGTTCGCCCCGGAGGCCGTCGCCGCGCTCGGCGAGTGCGACCCCAGCGACGTGGTGAAGCCGCTGGAAGCACTGACCCGGCGGGACCTGCTGCGCGCACACCGGCGACTGGCCGACGGCATCCGCGTCGAGTACTCCTTCCGCAGCCCGCTCCTGCGCGAAGTGGCCCGCTCGCAACTGCCGCGGCGGATCCTCGCGGAAAAGCAGACACGGGCGCGGGACTGGGTCACCCCGGAAGAAGCTTCTTCCTGTTCCTAGGTCGTTTGGGTCGCTTGTAAGCGGCGGAGCCGCTTGCTGTGGGCCGTCAGCTCGCACCGCTACCCGCACCGCCACGCAAACACTGTCAAAGATCTTTAAGCAGCGCGGAGGCGGTGGGCTAGGGCGGTGTGCCTTCGCCCGGCGCCGACCGTGCGGACCGCCTGGCCGATCGCCTTTTTCGAGCCGACCAGCACCACGAGCTTCTTCGCGCGGGTGACCGCGGTGTAGAGCAGGTTGCGCTGCAACATCATCCACGCGCTGGTGGTCAGCGGGACCACCACGCACGGGTACTCGCTGCCCTGCGAGCGGTGGATGCTCACCGCGTAGGCGTGGATCAGCTCGTCCAGTTCGGCGAACTCGTACTCGACGTCCTCGTCCTCGTCGGTGCGCACCAGCAGCGTCTGCTCGTCGAGGTCCATCGCGACCACCACGCCCTGCGTGCCGTTGAACACGCCGTTCGCGCCCTTGTCGTAGTTGTTCCTGGTCTGCGTGACCTTGTCCCCGACGCGGAAGACGCGCCCGCCGAACCGCCGCTCCGGCACGCCCTCCTTCGGCGGTGTGACCGCCTCCTGCAACAGCGAGTTCAACGCGCCCGCGCCCGCCGGGCCGCGGTGCATCGGCGCCAGCACCTGCACATCGCGTCGCGGGTTCAGGCCGAACTTCTTCGGGATGCGGCGGGCCACCACGTCCACGGTCAGCTTCGCGGCCTCCTCCGGGTCGTCGACGTCGAAGTGGAAGAAGTCGCTCAGGCCCTTGGTGATCGGGAAGTCGCCACCGTTGATGCGGTGCGCGTTGGTGACCACACCGGACTCGCCGGCCTGGCGGAAGATCTGCGTCAGCCGGACGTGCGGAATCGGCGTGCCGGGCGCCAGCAGGTCGCGCAGCACCTCACCGGCACCGACCGACGGCAGCTGGTCGACGTCTCCGACCAGCAGCACGTGCGCTCCCGGCGGAATGGCCTTGAGCAGTTTGTTCGCCAGCAGCACGTCGAGCATCGACGCCTCGTCGACCACCACCAGATCCGCTTCGAGCGGCCGGTCCTTGTCGTAGGCGGCGTCCCCGCCCGGCTTGAGTTCCAGCAGCCGGTGCACGGTCGCGGCCTCGTGCCCGGTCAGCTCGGTGAGCCGCTTGGCGGCGCGGCCGGTGGGCGCGGCCAGCAGCACCTTCGCCCGTTTGGCCGCGGCGAGCGTCACGATCGAGCGCACGGTGAAGCTCTTGCCGCAGCCCGGCCCGCCGGTGAGCACGGCGACCTTCTCGGTCAGCGCGAGCTTGACCGCCTCCTCCTGCGCCGGCGCCAGTTCGGCCTTGGTCTGCCGGTGCAGCCACGCCAGCGCCTTGCCCCAGTCCACGTCCGCGAACGCGGGCAGCCTGTCCGCGCTGGTGCGCAGCAACCGCATCAGCTGCCCGGCCAGCGACAGCTCCGCGCGGTGGAACGGCACCAGGTAGATGGCCGAAACGCGGTCGTCGCCGTCGGGCAGCTCTTCGCGGACCACGCCCTCCTCGTCGACCAGTTCGGCCAGGCAGTCGATCACCAGCCCGGTGTCCACCTGGAGGATCTTGATCGCCTCGGCGATCAGCTCGGTGTCGGGCAGGAAGCAGTGGCCGTTGCCGGTCGCCTCGGACAGGGTGAACTGCAGGCCCGCCTTGATCCGTTGTGGACTGTCGTGCGGGATGCCGACCGCCTTCGCGATGGTGTCGGCGGTCTTGAAGCCGATCCCCCAGACGTCGGTGGCCAGCCGGTACGGCTCCGTGCGCACCACGTCGATCGAGCGTTCGGCGTACTGCTTGTAGATCCGCACGGCCAGCGAGGTGGACACCCCGACGCCCTGCAGGAAGACCATCACCTCCTTGATCGCCTTCTGCTCCTCCCAGGCGTCGGCGATCAGCTTGGTGCGCTTCGGGCCCAGCTTCGGCACCTCGATCAGCCGCTCCGGGCTGTGCTCGATCACCTCGAGCGAGTCCACCCCGAAGTGCTCGACGATCTTGTCCGCCAGTTTCGGCCCGATGCCCTTGATCAGCCCGGACCCGAGGTAGCGGCGAATGCCCTGGATGGTGGCGGGCAGCACGGTCCGGTAGTCCTCGACGTGGAACTGGCGCCCGTACTGCGGGTGCGAACCCCAGCGCCCGCGCATCCGCAGCGCCTCACCCGGCTGCGCGCCGAGCAGCGCGCCGACCACGGTGACCAGGTCGCCGCCGCGTCCGGTGTCCACCTTCGCCACGGTGTAACCGGTGTCCTCGCTGGCGAAGGTGATCCGCTCCAGCGTCGCCTCGAGCGTGGCGTGACGGAACGGCTCGGTCATGCCCGAACATTACTAAGGCAGACTCCCGGCGGTGAGGAAGATATCGGTGATCGGCATCGGGGCGGGCGACCCCGATCAGCTGACCGTGCAGGCGATCCGCGAGATCGAGCGGGCGCGGGTGTTCTTCGTGCTGGACAAGGGCGCGGCCAAGCGCGACCTGGTCGACCTGCGCGAGCGCGTCCTCGACCGGTACGGCCGCGACTACCGCGTGGTGCACGCCCAGGACCCCGACCGCGACCGCCGCCCGGCCGACTACCGGGCCGCCGTCGCCGACTGGCACCGGCTGCGCGTCGAGCTGTACACCCGGCTGATCCTCGACGAACTGCCCGCCGACGGGCACGGCGCGTTCCTCGTCTGGGGCGACCCGGCGCTCTACGACAGCACGATCACCCTGGTCGAAGCCGTCTCGCGGGAGGTGGAACTCGACTATTCGGTGATCCCCGGCATCAGCAGCGTGTCCACCCTGGCCGCGCGGCACCGCATCCCGCTGAACCGGATCGGCGAGCCGGTGCAGTTCACCACCGGTCGCAGGCTCGCCGAGGACCGGCCGGGCGACGCCGTGGTCCTGCTCGACGCCAACTGCACCTTCCAGCAGTACTACGGCGAGGGCCTGGAGATCTTCTGGGGCGCCTATCTCGGCACCGACGACGAGATCCTGCTGTCGGGCCCGCTGGATGAACTCGGCCCGGAGATCGAACGGCGCCGAGCCGAGGCCAGGGCCGAGAAGGGCTGGATCATGGACACCTACCTCCTGCGCGAGCCCTCCTAGGTTTCACCGGACCTGCGCCGGGTACGCCCCTGACTGGACACGATCTCCAGGAGGCAGGCGTAATGGCACGCAAACGGGTGGTCGTTGTCGGCGGCGGGTTCGCCGGCTACCACGCCGCGAAGACACTGGCCAAGGAACTGAGCCCGGACGAGCACGAGATCGTCCTGGTGAACCCCACCGACTACTTCCTGTACCTGCCGTTGCTGCCCGAAGTCGCGGCAGGCGTGATCGACCCGCGGCGCGTGTCGGTGTCGTTGCCCGGCACGTTGCGCGGGGTCCGGCTGGTGCTGGGCGAGGTGACCGACGCCGACCTGGACTCGCACGAGCTGACCTACGTCGATCCCGAGGACGGCGAGCACAAGCTCGGCTTCGACAAGCTGATCCTGGCCGCCGGCAGCGTGAACAAGCTGCTGCCGATCCCCGGCGTCACCGAGCACGCGCACGGTTTCCGCGGCGTGCCGGAAGCGCTGTACCTGCGCGACCACGTCACCCGGCAGATCGAACTGGCGGCCGCTGCCGACGACCCGGCCGAACGCGCCGAGCGCTGCACGTTCGTGGTGGTCGGCGCCGGGTACACCGGCACCGAGGTGGCCGCGCAGGGACCGGCGTTCACCAAGGCGCTGGCCGCACGGCACCCGGAACTGGCGGACCAGCCGATCCGGTGGCTGCTGCTCGACCTCGCGCCGAAGGTGCTGCCCGAACTGGACGAGCGCCTCTCCCGCACCGCCGACCGGGTCCTGTGCGGGCGCGGGGTCGAGGTGCTCATGGAGACCTCGATCGACGAAGCCCAGCGGACGGGCGTCAAGCTGACCAACGGCGAGTTCGTGCCGTCGCGCACGCTGGTGTGGTGCGTCGGCGTCCGCCCGGACCCGCTGGTTTCCGGGCTGGGACTGGACACTGAGAAGGGCAGGCTGGTCACCGACGCCTGCCTGAACGTGCCCGGTCACCCGGACGTGTTCGCCTGCGGTGACGCCGCGGCCGTGCCGGACCTGACCAGGCCGGGCCAGATCACCACGATGACCGCGCAGCACGCGCAGCGGCAGGGCAAGCTCGCCGGGCGCAACGTGGCGGCGTCGCTGAAGGGCGCGCCGCTGAAGAAGTACCGCCACCGCGACCTCGGCTTCGTGGTCGACCTCGGCGAGTGGCAGGCGGCCGCGAATCCGCTGCACATCCCGCTTTCCGGGTTCCCGGCGAAGGTGGTCACCCGTGGCTACCACCTGATGGCGATGCCGGGCAACCGTGTGCGCACCGCGGTGGACTGGGCACTGGAGGCGATGGGCAAGCGGCAGACCGTGCAGCTCGGCCTGGTGCGCTCGGGCACCGTGCCGCTGGACACCGATTCCCCGGAGCTGCCCCGGCTGCTGCGCCGTTAGCCCTCCGGCAGCGGGGCGAGCACGTTCTTCGCCAGGTGCTGGAACACGATCGACGTGCGGAAGCTGACGATCTCCCGGCGCTTGGCGAGGCGGTCGACCAGGAACGAGTGCAGGTGCTCGATGTCCTGCGCGGTCACGTGCATGAGGAAGTCGTCGCTGCCCGCGGTGACAAAAACCGAGAGCACCTCGGGCAGCTTCGCCACGGACTGCCAGAACGTGTCGATCACCGTCCGGCTCAGCGGGCGCACCTGCGCGGTGACCAGCGCCTGCACGCCGCGGTTGAGCGCGGGCAGGTCGATGTCCGCGTGATAACCGCGGATCACCCCGCGTTCACGCAGCAGTCGCGTGCGCTCCAGGCAGGTCGACGGCGCGATGCCGATCTTGCGTGCGATGTCGCGGTTCGACTGCCGTGCATCCTCCTGCAGATGCCGGACGATCGCCGAATCAAGTTCATCCAGCATGGCCTGTGTCCTCCTGTGCCGAATATCGTTCGGTGATCATGCCTTCGTCCTGCGCTTCTGGCTAGCTTCAGCGGTGGCTGGTTGTTCAGTTTCGAAGTAGGAGGGCGATTTGTCGACCACAGGAGTTTGGGAGCACGAGGAGGTCGTGCTCCGGCGCGGGACGCGGTCCGGGCTGCCGATCACGGTGGCCGCGCACTCGCGGTCGCTCGGGCCCGCGATCGGGGGCTGCCGCCTGCGGCACTACCCCGACTGGCGCGACGGACTGGCCGACGCACTGCGGCTGGCCAAGGCGATGACGTTGAAGTGCGCGGTCGCCGGGGTGCCGTTCGGCGGCGGCAAGAGCGTGGTCGGGCTGCCCGCCACGACGTCACCGGAACTGCGGCTCGCGGCGCTGGAGGACCTCGGGGAGCTGATCGGTTCGCTGGGCGGCTCGTACATTCCCGGGCCGGACGTGGGCACCGGGCCGGCGGACATGCTGATCCTCCGCCGCCACGCCGCGCAGGTTTTCTGCCTGCCCGCCACACACGGTGGTGTCGGCTCGTCGAGCGGGCCGACCGCGGTCGGCGTGCTGGCCGCCCTGCGCGCCGGGGCGCGGCACGTGTTCGGCAGCGCCTCGGTGACCGGGCGGAAGGTGGTGATCAGCGGCTTCGGCGCGGTGGGGAGCGCACTGGCCGCCTCGCTGGCCGCCGACGGCGCCGTGGTTGTTGTGTCCGATGTGGACGATGCCGCGCGCGCACACGCCCAGGAACTCGGTTACGGCTGGGTGCACCCCGAAGACGCGCCCGCGGAACCGGCCGACATCTTCGTGCCCGCCGCGGTCGGCGGGGTGCTGACGCCGTCGGTGATCAGCCTGCTCACCGCGCCCCTGATCGTCGGGCCCGCGAACAACCAGCTGACCGAGGACTCGGTGGCCCACCGCCTCGACAGCCAGGGCTTCACCTGGATCCCGGACTTCGTGGCCAGCGCCGGGGGCATCATCTACACGCTGGCCAGGGAAATCCGGGGCCTGTCCCACGACCGCGCCACGGCCGAGGTCGGCGGCATCGAACAGACCACCGACCTGCTCCTGACCCGGGCCCGCGCGAACGGCACCACCCCGCTCGCCGAAGCCATCGCGCTGGCCGACACCCGCACCAAGCCCTGACCGGTCAGCGGGAGCGGTTGATCCGGATGTTCCCGTAGCCGCTGCGCGCGCGGACCTCCACGGTGTCCGCGGGATCGCCCGACGGCTCGCCGGCGTCGTCGAGTTCACTGCTCACCTGGCCGAACCCGGTGCTCACGTCCAGCCAGGCGGCGACGCCCTTGCGAATGCCGACCTCGATCTCACCCGCCGAGGTCTCCAGTTTCACCACGCCTCGCGAGACCTCGCCGATCCGGATCTCGCCGTACGCCGTCCTCGCCTCGACCCCGGCGTCCGCCCGGTCGACGGTGATGTGCCCGCTGGCCGTGTTCAGCCGCACGTCACCGCCGGCCCGGCCGACCCAGCAGCTGCCCGACGAGTTCCGGATCACCCCGCCACCGGTGATCTCGCCGATGCGCACCTGCCCCGAGCCCGCGGTCACCTCGACGTCGCCGTCCGCGTGCTCGACCACCACGTCGCCGACGCTCGAGTTCAGCCACAGCGCACCGGTCCGGTCGATCCGCACCTCGCCGCCGGTGGTGAACCGGCAGTCGCCGAGCCTGCCCTCGGTGCTGAACGTGGTCCACTGCGCGTCGGCCTGGATCGTCGAGCCGGCGGGCAGTTCCACGGTGACCCGCACCGAGCTGCTCCGCCCGAACAGCGAGGACTTGGTCGACGGCGCCCGGATCACCAGCCGGTTGCCGCTGTAGTCGACGGTGGTCCGCTCGGCGGCCTCGACGTCGTGCTTCTTCCCCGGATTGCCCGGGTGCACCTCCACCACCGTGTCGGCGCGGTCCCCGGCGATGATCCTGGCGTCACCGACCGGCAGGTCGAGGCGAACGGTGATCGGCTGGGGTGTGGTGAAAACAGGCATGGTCGTCCCCTGACAGGTGTCCGATGTGGAGTGTGCGGGCTACCGGACCCAGCCGGTGAGGCGCTGGCCGCCGAGAACGTCCCACTGCCCCTGTCCCTGACGTCCGCGACCGCGGCGATCACCGGGTGCGAGCGCCGACGCCGCCGCCCGGACCAGCCAGGCGTTGATCGACAGCCCTTCGGCCCCGGCCGCCTCTTCGATCCGCTGCTTCAGGTTCTCCGGCAGCCGGAGGTTGATGCGGGCCGACGGCCCGTCGTCGTCGGCGACGGGCGGCGCTTCAGGCTCCGGCGCGCCCGCCGACGGCGCCACGGGTGCGGTGACCACGAAGCTGGGCGTGTTGCGCCCGCGCAGGCGCAGGTCCACCGAACCGGGCGCGAGATCACGGGTGATCTCCTCGGCGGCCGCGGTCAGCGCCTCCAGCAGGGTGAGCCGGACCGCCGACTCCAGCGGCCCGGTCAGGCGCTCGGCGAGCTCGCGGGCGTGGTCGCCCGAGGCCTCGGCGGCCATCGCCAGCTCGGCACGCAGGTTGTCGACATACGGCGTCAAATCCATGGCACGATGATGGCATCACATTGGCACCATCGCAAGCTGGGGGCAATGAACCGGATTCGGATCACACAAGGTCAGAGCGCGCCAGTCCGGTGCCAAATTGGCTCAGTTCCGGCTTGGCGGTGGCTCAAGCACGGTGAGTGGCGGCAGTTCCCCATCGTAGGCGGTGATCTCGACGCGGGTGTACGCACCGGCGCAGCCCTGCGCGAGGGCCGAGGTCGGCACGTCGGCGAACAGCACGTTCGGATTGCCGTGGCGGCAGAACGCCGGGTCCTCGGGGTCCGGGTCGTACCAGGCGCCGGTGGACAACTGGACCACGCCGGGCCGCAGCGCCTCGGACAGCCCGACCGCGGCCAGGCACGCACCACGTTCGCCGCGCACCAGCACGATGGCGCCGTCTTCGAGACCTCGCGCGGCGGCGTCGTCCGGGTGCATGCGCAGCGGCTCACGATCGCGGTGCTTGGTGGCGCGGCTGTGCGTGCCGACGTCGTGCTGGCTGTGCAGCCGGGACTTCGGCTGATTGGCCAGCAGAAACAGCGGGCGATCCGCCGGTTCGGGGCCGGGGTCGAGCCAGACCGGGTGACCTGGGCAGTCCGGATAACCGAAGCCTTCGATGGTCGCGGAGTGGATTTCGATCCGGCCGCTCGGCGTGGGCAGCGGCGCCGCATCCGGATCCGCGCGGAAATCCGCCAGCAGCACCTGGTCCACCGGGCGCACCGGCAGTTCGGCGACACCGGTGGCGAAGAAGGTCTCGAAGTCGGGCACGTCCTCGCGCCAGTTCGAGTAGAGGTGCTCCAGCCAGGCGCGCGCGTCGCGTCCCTCGGTGAACTCCCGCTCCACGCCGAACCGGGCGGCCAGTGCGCTGAAGATCGTGTAGTCGTCGCGGGCCTGGCCGTGCGGGGCGGTGAGCGCGGGCATGGCCCACAGCTCGGCGTCGGCGTTGCCCATGCCGAAGTCGTCCCGCTCCACGGTCATCGTCGAAGGCAGCACGAAGTCGGCGTGACGCGCGGTCGAGGTCCAGAACGGGTCGTGCACGACGATCGTCTCCGGCCTGGTGAACGCCTCGCGCAGCCGGGCCAGGTCCTGGTGGTGGTGGAACGGGTTGCCGCCGCACCAGTAGACCAGCCGGATGTCCGGATAGGACAGTCGACGGCCGTTGAAGTCGTAGGGGGCGCCGGGATTGAGCAGCATGTCGGCGATCCGGGCGACCGGGATGAACTCCCGCACCGGGTTGTGGCCCTGCGGCAGCGCGGGCAGGGAGACGGCGGAGCCGCCCTCGCCGGGATAGGCGGACGACCCGTACCCGTGGCCGAACCCGCCGCCGGGCAGGCCGATCTGGCCGAGCATCGCGGCCAGCACCACGCCGAGCCACAGCGGCTGCTCACCGAAGCGGGTGCGTTGCAGCGACCAGCTGACCGAGATCATCGTGCGACCGGCGGCCATTTCCCTGGCCAGGTGTTTGATGCGCTCGGCGGGCAGACCGGTTTGTGCCGCGGCCCATTCCGGTGTGCGTCCCTGTGCGATGACGTCGGCGGCGAACTTGCCGTAGCCGACGGTGTAGCGGTCGAGGAAGGCGCGGTCGGCCAGTTCCTCGGTGATCAGCACGTGCGCGAGCCCGAGCATCAGCGCCGCGTCGGTACCGGGGCGCGGGGCGAGCCACTCCGCCTCGGCCTCGGGCGGGGTGTCGTCGGCGATCGGGCTGATCGAGACGAAGCGCGTGCCGGATGCCCTGACCCGCGCCAGGCGAGAGCGAATCCGATGCCGGGCGACGCCGCCGGAGGACATCATCGCGTTCTTGGCCGAAATGCCGCCGAAAGCGACGACCAGGTCGGTGTGGCGCTCGATCTGCTCCCAGGAGGTGGAGCCGCGGATGATCGCCCAGGCGTCGCCGAGGATGTGCGGGAGAAGGGCTTCGCTGGTGCCGTAGCTGTAGGTGCCGAAGGAGCGGACGTAGCCGCCGAGGGTGTTGAGGAAGCGGTGGACCTGGCTCTGGGCGTGGTGGAAGCGACCGGCGCTCCCCCAGCCGTAGGACCCGCCGAAGACTTTCCGCGCCCCGTGGTCGCGGTACACCCGGCGCAGCTCGGCGCCCAGCAGTTCCTCGGCCCGCGCCCAGTCGAGCGGCACGAAGGGCTCGGTGCCGCGGCGCGCGCTGCCGGGCCCGTGCTCGAGCCAGCCCGCGCGGACGTAGGGCCGGTCGACCCGGGTGGGATGGTGCTGGGCGGAGGCCACGTTGTGGATGAGCCCGTTCGGCTCGGGGTCGCCGGGAAAGGGCTGGACCTCGGTCAGGCGGGTGCCGTCGGAACTCGCCTGGAACGCGCCCCAATGGGTCAGGTGCGGCCTGCTCATGTCCGCCACGCTACCCAGCTCCGTCGACTGGCCTGGTAGGCCGCTGTTCGAATGGAGACTCGACTGCTCGAGGGTGGAGTGGGTCAAGGGTGTGGTGTGGGAATCAGGGGTGTGGAGCGGTGAGGGTCAGGCGTAGGTGCGCCGTCAGCCAGGTGGGGCTGAGGGCGGTTCGGGTGGTCAGGGCATCGGCGAAGGCGGACACGGCGCTGGCGGCGGAGGGGTAGCCGGCGGCGGTGAGGGCCGAGGCGGCTTCGGTGAGGGCTGGGGTCGGCTCGGTGTGCAGCAGGCCCTGGTGGGCGGCCTCCGAAAGGAGGGTCAGCGCGGTGCTGATCGGGTCCGGGGCGGGAGCCGGGGCGAGGGGCAGTGCGATGGGGGTGTCGGCGGCGGCCAGGTCGGGGTGGGTGAGGCCGGTGGCGGTCAGGACAGCGATGGGGTCGACCACCAGCGAGCCCCTGACCTGGTGGACGGCACCGCTCAGGTGGTGCGGGGTGGTGGACAGGGCGGCGGCGAGGGCGTCCAGGGCACCGGGGCGGTGCTCCGAGTAGTGCGCCGAGACGATCGCGGAGGTGCCGAGGGCATCGGCGATCACGGCCTCCAGGCGCTGGTCGCCGGGGTGGTAGCTGATCCGGCGCACCTCGGCGATGTGCAGCACGCGCACCAGTTCGGCGGCGACGCGCGGGCGGATCAGGTGCGGCGGCAGCGCGGCGATTTCGGTGGCGAAGGCGCGGTAATCGCGGACGACCAGCGGAGCGGGCAGGTTCACCCACGAATCGCCCACCGGGGTGGTGGTGGTTTGCGCGACGCGCGCCGAAGCCAGGCGCAGCACGCGACTCGCGCTGCGGTACGCCGACTCCGAGACCACGTTCGACCCCGCCAGCCCGAGCAGCGACGTGCCGTTGATCCGCTGAGTGGCGAGGTCGTGCCCGGTGCGCGTCTCGCCGTCGGGCACGGCGAAGGTGCGTCGCAGCACGAGGACCGACGCGGTGCGGGCGTCGGCGAAGTAGATCTCCGCCGAACGTTCGCCCGGCACACCGGAGATCCGGCACCCGAGGCTGGTCAGGCGCACCCGCCGCAGCGGCGTCTCGCCCGGCTCACCGGTGCCCAGCACCCGCGAGCGCGGGCTCGCCCCGGACAGCGCCGCCCGGTGGCGCGCGTGCAGTTCGGTCAGCAGCTCGGCGAAGCGCCCGGCGCGGTAGTGCGCGCTGCGCGAACGGTGGAAGCCGAGTTGCTCGCGCAGTTCGGCCACCGCGGCGGCGGGCCAGCGCAGCTCGGCGGCTTCCAGATCCGCGCGCAACCGGTCCAGGCTCGCGAGCAGGACCGGCCCGGCGTCGGCCGCGCCTTCGAGCAGCAGGCGCTCGGCGACCACCAGCGCGGGCTCCAGCCCGGTGACCGACCGCGTCCCGGCGCCGCCGACATCGAGCCGGACCTCCGGCACGTCCG